>JAWXBV010000001.1:0-8205 GCA_034440335.1 Nitrospirota bacterium
AGCCCGTGATCGTCTCGCCTCACACGATCACGACCTCAATAGACGAGGTGCTACACTAAATGCCAACGGCAAGCGTCCCAAACTCATTGACACGTTCCGAGCGCTGGGCCCCTTCTTGTAGACTATCTGCGCCATCTGGAACCGCCCCTCTTTTCCTTCTGCCGTGTCAGCCTGAGCCCTCGTGTCCGCCAGGATCAATCCCTTCACGCGAGCCGCATACTTCCGATAGAAGGCAAAGAGGATGTAGCCGCCCATTGAGAGGCCTGCGAAGACCGCTTGTGGAATCGACAGGTGGTTCAATAGCGCGTTCACGTCGTCAGCCGACTGCTTCAGCGTATAGCGCCAGAGCGGCGCATCGGACTCGCCATGCCCTCGCAAGTCGATGGTGACGACCCGGAACTGAGAGGAAAGGGCTTCCTCTTGCTGGGCCCACATGGTCCGGTTCAGAGGAAAGGCATGGAGAAAGATGATGGGGAGACCGGTTCCCCGGTCGTTGTAGGCGATGGTGATGCCGTTGACGTGGATTTTCACAGTTTTCCCTCTCGGCACTGTTCCTAACATTGGGTATGGTTATGGTCAAGGGGCCGTTTGCGATCAGGTTGACCGGCGTATACAATTCAGGTCATTCTTGAGGATTCGAATGACGAGTTCACACGATCAGGCTTCCGATCTATTCGGCACTCCCGAAAGAGAGCAATCCGTTGAGGCTCCGTTGGCCGAGCGTCTGAGGCCGCGGGAGTTTGCGGATTTCGTCGGGCAAGAGGACATTACCGCGCCGGATCGGCCGTTGCGGCGGGCCATCGAGTCAGATCAGCTCTCCTCCGTCATCTTCTGGGGTCCGCCAGGATCGGGCAAGACGACGCTGGCGCATCTCGTCGCGCGCCACACCAAAGCGCAGTTTATCCCATTCTCGGCAGTCACAGGAGGTGTCCCAGAACTGCGGGCCATCATTAAGACAGCAGAACAACGCCAGGCGATCAACGGTCAGCGGACTATTCTGTTCGTCGATGAGATCCACCGTTTCAACAAGGCGCAGCAGGATGCCTTTCTTCCTCACGTCGAGCGGGGCACGGTTATCTTGGTCGGGGCGACCACGGAGAACCCCTCATTTGAAGTGATCTCACCGCTCCTGTCTCGTTCTTTGGTCATTGTGCTGAAGTCCCTTTCGGATGAGGCCCTGGGGCATATTCTTGACCGGGCGCTCGCGGACCCTGCAATTGGGTTGGGGAAGTGGAAGGCGCGTCTGTCACCCGATGCCAGGCAACGACTGATTGCCTATGGCAACGGCGATGCTCGAGCGCTCCTGACGGCGCTGGATTTTGTGGTCAGACAGCAACCGGCTGGGCCTGACGGTGCGCGTGTGGTTGATGGAGCGGCGCTGGAAGCGGCGCTGATGAAGAAGTCGATCCGCTACGACAAATCCGGCGAAGAACATTACAACGTCATCTCCGCCTATATTAAAAGCCTCAGGGACTCCGACCCTGACGGCGCCCTCTATTGGCTTGCCCGGATGTTGGAAGGGGGGGAGGACCCTAAATTCATTGCCCGGCGCCTGGTTATTTTTGCCTCCGAGGACGTGGGGAATGCCGATCCCATGGGGCTGGTGGTTGCGGCTGCGGTTGCTCAGGCTGTGCAGTTTGTCGGGCTTCCTGAGGCTCAGATCAATTTGGCCCAGGGGACGACCTATCTTGCGACCAGGCGTAAAGATAATGCCTCCTATGTCGGACTGCTTGAGGCGATGGAAGACGCAAAAGCCCATGGAAATCTGGGGGTCCCGCTCCATTTACGGAATGCCGTGACCTCGATGATGAAGGGGCTTGGGTATGGGAAAGGCTATCGCTATGTTCACGACGACCCCCAGGCCAAGCCGCAGGATCATCTCCCGGAGTCGCTCAAGGGGCGCCGGTACTACCGACCTCACGATACCTAAACGGGGGCTCAAAAGTGTACTGGACAAAGATTTCCTATCGGTTATACTTAGGCCTATGAAACGGCAGAGTTCGAAAGCGACGACATCAATCGCCGACACGAACGAACGGCGCAAGTTTGTTCGCGCGACCTTGGTTGGCTCCGCACTGATTTCACCGAATAACGGCGCCAAGGCGATTACGGCGGTGTTGGATAACGTCAATAAAGTGGGTGCAGGGTTACACACGAAAGAGAAATTGGCGATGGCCCATCCGGTGACCGTGTCGCTGGCGTTTCTCGATTCGGATCGCGCGGAACAGATGGAAAAGCTCGATGGGAAAGTCGTCTGGGTGAAGCCGTGGGAGAAGGGATTTCTGATCGGTGTGATCTGGGATGAGCTGGTGACAAAAGAGAAAAACCGCTGGTTGTATTACTACCTCGAAGAAACGGTCAAATCCTCGGTCTAGCAGAATGCTGAAAAAGCCCGCCAGCAGCGTTCTCGCATCATTCAGATCCTCAACGTACCCCAGAGGGTACGCCTCCGGTCTTCACTCGCTGCGGCCTTGCTGGACGGACTTTTTGAGCATTCTGCTGAGTGCGAGATAGGAGCTACAAGCAAACTCAGGTTTCGCACGTCTCGCATTTCCCGCTAGCCTCGCCCGCTGAACGCGCTAGGCGAATGCCGTTAACTTCTGTTTGACCTCTTCCAATTCAGCCGAGAGCGTTTCCCACCGGGCGGTGAGCCGCACAAGATCTTTCTTCCACCCGTCATATTCCGTTTGAAGGACGCTCCACTTGGTGGATTCATTTTTGTAGAGTGCGGGGTCGGCCAGTTCGAGGTCCCGAGTTTTGATCTTGGTCTCACAGTCGGCGATCTCGGCTTCAGCCCGTGCGACCTGCTTTTCCAGACGGGCCTGGGTCTTGTTCAAATCGCGGCGATCTCCGGCTGAGGACTTGGACGGGGCTTGCGAGGCCATGGCCCTGGTCGGCCCGACGGACTTCTCGCGATCCACTCCTTTCAGGTCGTCACTCGTTTCCTTGATCGACTCGATCTCCTGGGCTTTCTTCCACAAATAATACTCATAGTCGCCGGAGAAACTGCGGGCCTTGCCCTCGTCGATTTCAATGACGCGCGTGCAGACTCTGGTCAAAAAGGTGGGGTCGTGTGAAATAAAGATGATGGTGCCGGGGAAGTCTGAGAGCGCATCGGTGAGCATATCGACCGAAGCCGGGTCGAGATGGTTGGTCGGTTCGTCGAGTAACAGGGTATTCGCCGGCTCGACCAGCATCCGCGCAAGCGCGACCCGATTCCGTTCCCCTCCGCTCAGGGCTTTGATCGGTTTTTTTTGATCGTCGCCGGTGAAGAGGAAGGCGCCGGCAATTCCGCGGAGAAAGTTCATTTCCGCTTGGCTCGATACTTCGGAAAGGGATTCGAGAATGGTATGTTCGGGGTCCAGCGTCTCTGCCTGGTGTTGGGCGAAGTAGTGCAACGTGACACCATGGCCGACCGTCCTGGTGCCTTTGTCCGGCTGCAGCACTCCGGCCAGCATCTTGAGCAACGTGCTTTTCCCTGCGCCGTTTTCTCCAACCAGCGCGATGCGTTGACCCCGTTCGACGGAGCAATCCACTCGCTCATAGACGACTTTCTCCCCGTAACGTTTTGACGCGCCCTCGATTTCCAACACTTGCCGACCGCTTGCGGCCGGGAGGGGAAACTTAAATTTCACCCGCTTGGGGTCGCGCTTCACCTCGATCATCTTGACCTTATCAAGCTGCTTGATGCGCGATTGAACCTGGCTGGCTTTGTTCGCTTGGTAGCGGAATCGATCGACAAAGGTTTGGACCCGCGCGACCTCTTTCGCTTGGCGCCCTGCGGCAGCTTCACGCTGCGCATCCCGTTCTGCCCGGATCTTGATGAACGAGGTGTAGCTGCCTCGATACTCTTCCATCTTATGATGCCGAAGATCCCAGATATGGGTGACGACACGATCGAGAAATGCCGTATCGTGGCTGATGATCAACAGCGTCATTTCCGAATCCAGGAGGAATTGTTCGAACCAGCGCTGGGTTGGTTTGTCCAAGTGGTTGGTCGGCTCATCGAGCAGCAGCACATCGGGATTGGTCAGTAACAGATGCGCGAGGGCCACTCGCATTCGATAACCGCCGGACAGCTTTTCAACCTCACGGCTGAAGTCGATCTCTGTAAACCCCAACCCCATGAGGATCCGTTCGGCTTCATGCTCTGGGTAGAGATTGCGATGGGTCGCGTCCAAGACGTTCTTGCCCGTGATGGTCTCGAGTTCCTGTGGCAGGTAGCCGATGCGGAGACGAGGACGCTTGCGGATGCCCCCCTTATCCGGTGATTCCTCTCCGAGGATCATACGGAACAGGGTGGTCTTGCCTGCGCCATTAGGCCCCACCAGGCCGACCCGTGAACCGGGACGAAGATGCGCCGTCGCACCCTCAAGCAGAATCCTCGTGGAGTATTGTTTATAGACCGACTCGATTTGGAGCATGTATGTTCGAACAGGCTAGGGGCTAGCGGTGCATGGCTAGAGTGGAGAAATGAAAGAGACCTGTTCGGCGTGAGACCAGGAGCCAGATCCGAAAATTGCTCTTACTTCAGTCCCTTACCGCGTGCCTCCTGCCTTGTATTGAGGTTTGGTGGAGCTGGCCGGGATTGAACCGGCGACCTCGTGAATGCCATTCACGCGCGCTCCCAACTGCGCTACAGCCCCACGTTGATTGGCTTGGATAAAGACGAAAATCCTTGTGAAACCGCGGTCATGCTAACACGGCCCTCTTACGGCAGTCAAGAAAATGGGACTGGTGCGATGGGGGAGTAGCCAGACCGTCCTTCTTGCTCGCAGAACGCGCACGATAAAACTGTGCTCGTCCGTTGCGCGCAGTAAAGGACAGTCAGGCTGCTCCCCCAGGAGATGTGGATCTGATTGAACAAGCATACTGGTTGTCTTCTGTGCTCGTGCAACGCGCGGTCTCAGAAGACCCTCGTTGGACGCGCGCAATGGGGGATTGAGCGGTTACCCTCAATAAAGAAGGAAGCATAGAGATCTGTTATTCAAATATTTTTAGCGGGGGTTGAGTCGTTGGGCAACCGCTTGGGCGAACTGCCGAAAATCGTCGAGGTGGCGGCTGCAGATCTGATAGACGATGTTCCAATCGATGGCTTGATAGCTATGAACGGCAATGTTTCTGAATCCGACCGCTTTGGTCATGCGCTCACTGAGCGTGGGATTGATGAGCTGAAGGCTCTTGAGCACCTCGAAATTCTCCGCCATCGTGGAGGGAGGGCGCGCGTCTGTCTCGGCAATCAGATGGGAGGCCAGATCGACGGAAAGTTGGACGGCACGTTGAAGATTTAAGGCGATAATGTCTTGGAGGTCAGGGCTCTGCGCCAGTTGATCGGCAGACGACGGCGTCTTGGCCGCAATGCGCTCAACGCAACGTCGGAGCGATTCCAGTTTGGCCTCGACTAGATTCCGATCCATGCTTGCCTTCTTTCCGCGAGAATGCGTCGATAATAGGGCATCACGTCGGCCTCTTCATAGATCACTCGCAAGAGCAGGTCGGCGTAGCGCGTCCGGTCTGTGCAAATGAGCAAGCGTCCCTTCGTCAGAATCTGTTGCAAGAGCGGTCCGTGAGTCTGAGCGAGATCGATCAGATCGACCGGCCGCCCCAGCCCGACCGCAAGCTCTTCAATGAGCTGGATTCGGATCTGTGGGTCGAGGGGCGTGGTCGAAGCTACGGCAAGATCCAGATCACTGTCGTTGCGGTTTCGGCCTGTCGCGAGCGAGCCGAAGAGGATTGCAACGACGATAGATGGATGGCGAGTCAAGACCTGTTCAATTGCAGCCTGAACCGTAGCACTTCCCTCAGAGGTTATGTGATGGGCGTCGCTCATACCTGTTCAGTTATCACGAATGGCCTGCAGGCGCAAGGGAAGGAGGGCGAGGTAGCAGGCATAGTCTCTGTGCTCGCGGAACGCGCGCCCTCCGAAGGATAGGAAGGGCAGCCTGGTCGTCCTCCTGCTCGCGGAACGCGCACGATCAGAATGTGCTCGTTCGACGCGCGCAATCGAGGATCGACCAGGCTACCCTTGAAAATGAAATGGGGAATTGGAAAGACGCGCGAAGTGGGAGACGTCCGCCCCTCTCTTCATCTTCTCGGTCAGGCCATGAATCTATTTGGATTCACCTCATGAATCTCTTTTGATACATGCCGCTGCGATCAGAATATGGGTTTCACATGCGTATGCTTGCTTAGCCAGACGTACAACGCTGAAATTGCTCAGATTGAGGGTGACATCAGATGTATTCGACGGTCCTGTCCCATGCTGGCATGTAGCTTGCTGTTCTCAGCGAATACGGAATCACACAAGAGAGAGCCTAGTGAAAGGAGTGGGGAGATAGCAGTGGACGTTCTCGGCGTCAAGCCATTGCAGTTACTCGCTGAGGAAAGAACAGCGTCGTCACTCCCTTCACGAATCCGTCATGCAGAAGGGGATGAAGGAGGCACGACACAGGGCCGAGATTCCCAAACTGGCGAGCTGTCATACAGTGCGGTAATCGTTTGCCACGATAGTCGCATCATCGCGGCGATGGAGAAGATATCATAGTACAAGATGTGACCCCTTAGGTTTCTCTAATAGGCCAACGCGACAAGTTCGCAACTATGACTGAGGCGGGGAAGTTCACTTCCCTGCCTCAGTCACCAATGTCTAGGGGAGCCTCGCCTAGCGCGGCAATTTACGCTGTCAACGCGATGGTCAACGAGGGGTTAAATCGTGACCTAATCGAGCCCGCGAATGCCCTTCGATATGTTCCCAGCCGTGCATTGCCTTTATGTGGCTGTTCAAAAGGAAGGTCGGATTTGTCGCGAAGGCGACGACTGTTGATGAGAGTCCTTAACATCTCGGCTTGGTCGGCTATGCCCCAACGGCCCCGACTTCTGCCAATAGAACATCGCGGACAAACTGCACGAGTTGCTCCATCGAAAACGGCTTTAAGAGAAACGGGCATGCCCCTCGCTTAATGCCATATCCTGCCAAGTCCTTATCTGGGTTCCCCGACATCAAGCCGATGCGAAGGTCTGGACGTATCGTAAGGGCGCGCATAGCTAATTCATGTCCATGGACTTGAGGGAAGGCTGTTTCGCTTGAGGCGATCCGAAATCCTCGCGGTACTAACACGAGGTCGGTGAGGAGGGCGTCGATCGACCCGCTATGAGCCGTACATATACGCAAGGCCTCGGCACTGTCCTTCGCCTTCAGTGCCCGAAATCCAGCTCGTTCCAGGATCACCGCGCAGACGCCGAGGATGGCCTCCTCATCGTCCACAACCAGAACGGTCTGTTGTTTGGCCTGTTTGGTTTGCAACGCAACAGAAATGAGGGGCGGTTCTTCCAGGACGTGTGCAGGTTGGGGCGGGCACTTTCTAAGTCTTGAATGACCCGACCCAGACGGCTCTGCTCGGCCTCGCCCATTTGAGAGAATCCGAGGCCCATTACGTCTTGACGCCGCCATCGGACAAAGGCCTTTTGGATGCACAGCGGTTCCGAATGATCCGGCGCCCTCATCTGCCAGCGCAGATGCATGCCGACGAACGCCGGTAGGCAAGTTGTCACTGCACATCCCTTCAACGAGATATTTTGCATGGTGCCTTGATATTCGATTCCGTTGTGAATGAGCGTGAGAGGCCAACAGGCAGGATAGCGGCCATGTTTGCGGATAACCATGGTTTCCTTCCTAGGTTCTATAGGGGCGAAAAATGATCTAACCGTTATCGGGCTTCGGCCAATGAGTGGTTTGATTCTACTCCCTGCTGAGGAGATGGCCAGCTTTTTCAAATATCGGGTCCCAGTAGTGTCCCAAGGTTTTCCAGGTATGCGCGGTGCCCCGGTCGTCGGAACGGGTCCGTAGGCACTTTGCGCAGCCAGCCGGACAGCGTTCAACGCGAGGGGGAACTGGTCAGACGAGAGCGGGTATCGCAAGGTTGAGCTTGCGGGGTTAGAGCGAGTTCGAGAGCTTAAAGGGGTCACATCTTGTACTATGATATTGAGTTGGTGCACTATAGGTCATGGCTCGTCCGCTCCGCATTGAATTCCCTGGCGCGCTCTATCATGTCACTTCACGCGGTAACGCGCGGCAGCGAGTCTTTCGTGACGATGAGGACCGTGAGATGTTCCTGGCCACCCTGGCTTGGGTAGTGGAGCGCTTTGGTTGGCGCTGTCACGCCTACTGCCTGATGGACAATCACATACATCTCTTGATTGACACCC
>JAWXBV010000002.1:0-26398 GCA_034440335.1 Nitrospirota bacterium
ACGCTCTTCAGCACTCAAGTGTGTGTAGCATCGTTTTGGCATGGCAACACCTTAGCCCATCAGGGCCGGTAGTGTTGCACTTGGAGTTAGAACTCAAGGTTTGAATCGTTGGGATTGCCGCCGTCTTCGCGCACGTAAATGACATACACATATCCGTTCACGATGAAGTTTGGGTGTAACGCCAAGCCGAGCATTCCTCGGTCGTCGAATGTGTTGACATTTGCGCTGATATCGAGGAACGGTGTGGGGAGCAATTGGCCATTCTTGTATATTCTGATTACGCCGTTTCGTTGCCAAATGAACATGCGCCCGTCAGTGGCCCATGTGACCCGACCGGCAAGAATTGGGGGAGTGTCGTGACGACTTCCGATGTGAATCCAGGGTCACTGAACGTCTGTGCCTGGGCCAAGGGAAGGGGAAATTGCCCGACGGCACAGCAGACGATCGTAAGAATAATGGCAGAAACAGTTGCCTGAAAACGTTTCACATGGCGCAAAAATATCCTGTTATTCAAGATGGCCATCCTTTCAATGGAACGCCTCGTTCCTGTTGGCCTGCCGGCAGCTGCAAGAGGTCAACGGTCAGTTTTACGCACATTCGACTCACTGTGACCGGGTGTTGTTAAAGAAAGGGGGAAGTAAGAGGCGTGCGGCTTTAGGGTATTGTGTGTCAACGATACGTATTGATGAGGACGATTTCTTCATGCCATTGCCCCTTTGCGCCTAGCTATATAAGACGTTCAAGGGGCGTGCGTCAACTCAGGTATTTTCATTGTCGTATGAGCCGCAGAAGTCATTGTGTCGATCGTTCTCCAAGATGAATCATATCTTCCATTTAGGCAGAGGCTGGTAAATTTACAACCCCTTGATTTACCTTAGAGGTTTGAGGTGATTCATGGAGGAGTACTAGTTGGATTGTGAGTGATTCAGAAGGGTCTAGCAGGCTGCGCACAAGACAGAATGAGTATCGTTCAACATACGCTCCACCGACTGGCAGCGTTTCATAAATTCGGGTGCGCCACAGACATTCACGTCGTTCCTGCCTGTAGGGCATTTCCCCTTATTGAATTCTGAGCCCCTTTAAAAACTCATCGAGGTATCTTTTCGCGTCCTCGTAGAGGACATCCTCTGATTGTCCCTGCGAGGCCGTGACGCCGGCAGAGATCTCGTACAGATAGATGCCATGTGTGAAAATACTGTCCGCTCTGTATAAATCCTTCTTTCGTGCGACCAACAGTTCCCCTTCCTTTTCTCGGGAGACTAGTGGACTCCCTTCCTTCCGTAGTCCAACCAGCCGTAATTCTGTTCCACGATCTGAATGCACATAGCGGTTTTCACGGAAGAACTCACCGACTTTGGACTGATCCGAGATCTGTTCTAGGGTGAACTTCGTGTCGGTGTTGTCAATGCGGAGTATGCGATAGGCCGTTCCTGAGGTATCGCTAAAGCGGACGCCATGTTTGTCGGGGCCGATTTGATGTTCCTCAACCTTGGCGCCCGCGTTGAGGTGAGGGATGGTGGCCCTATATCCTCCGTCAGGACTCGTATAGGCGTCATGAGTCAGCCGATCGGCAGGAACATTCGATTGCACGGAAGTGGAGGAGAGCGTGGCACAGCCGGCCACTATCGCGAGAAGAAATACGCTCAATACACTGTGTCGGAGTGAGGTCGTGCGGACGGTGTTCATCATGTGTCTCCTGTGCATGGCAGCATGTCCAATCGTGAGTGGTGAATGGTAAATGGATGGGAATGAATGTTCAATGGCAAACATTGAATGGGTGAGCGCTGTGACCAGCTGCCACGCTGGATCGCCACGCGCCGCGAGCTGTTGTGTTGCACCGCTTTGCGGCACGACGCCTCGTCCGTTGACTACATCATCGCGAGCTGAGCCTGCGCCCACGCGTTACCCTGGGCGGCGGCTTTCTCGTACCATTTCCGTGCCGTCGTCTCGTCCTGTGGCACCCCCCGCCCGGTGGCATACAATTGCCCGAGTTGAACCTGTGCCCACGCGTGGTTCTGGGATGCGGCCTTCTCGTACCATTTCTGTGCCATGGCATAGTCTTGCGGAACCCCTCGCCCGTTGGCATACAATTGCCCAAGGTTGTACTGCGCCTGCGCCACACCTTGGGTTGCCGCCTGTTCCCACCACTGCCGTGCCTGCTGATAATCCTTCGCTGTACCCAATCCGTCGGCAGACAGCTGCCCGAGCTGGTTCTGTGCCCACGCGTGGTTCTGGGATGCGGCTTTCTCGTACCATTTCCGTGCCGTCGCATAGTCCTGCGGCACCCCCCGCCCATTGGCATACAGCTGTCCAAGTTGGTTCTGCGCCGACGCATTGCCTTGGGCTGCCAGCCTCATCAGTTGTTGCTGGTCAACGTCAGAGATCATCTCTGTCGGGGAAGCCGGCGCACGTCCAGGGGCCTGTGCCATCAGCCGCTGCGTGAGTTCAGGGCGATCCAGCCGTTCCGGTTGGGGCGTTGTCGGAGGCGTATTTCTCAGAAGTGTCTCCCGTTCATCCGCCTGAGCCGAGCGGGTGGACACACTCTCCCGCGTATCCATGGCCTGGTGTGCCGGATGGTCTTCTTCAACTGCGACTGACTCAGCCGTTGGACCTGTTTCGGTTACATTCACCCGAGGAGGTGTGTTGGAAATTAACACCTTCGATGGTTTTGTCAGCACGAATACAATGACGAGTGTCGCGAGTCCGGCTATCACCATCATCGCCATTCGGGCAGGGGGGAACGGTTGATTGCCTTGAGTCGTTGCCCCGGCAGTGCGGTGGTGTTCCTCTGTCGCTCGGCGCCGGCGCTGGTAGACATCCCAGCTTTCGTGTTGTTCGTGAGCAGGGCGAATCGTCGTGTGACAGGAAGGACATGTCACAGACTCAACGGTCTTCGCATTCGACCCACGGCAGGCACGGAGCCAGTCGTCATACCCTTGTTTCAAGACAGGGTCACTCAGCGTCTCGAAGGCCACATTAATTTTCCCGGACTTCTCCTCTGCCTTCGCCAACAGCGTGGGCCGATGGTGAAAACGGTCGGGATGCCAGACTTGCAATAAGAGCCGGTAGGCGTCCTTTATCTCTTCTGGCGTCGACGCATCATGAATTTCCAGAATGGTGTAATAGGTCTCCATGCTAGACACTCCAACAAACTGGCTATGAGCACATCCCGTGAACTCAGGGGAAACGGGAAACGATGAAGAGACCCTATGATACCCTAGCGGAACGATTGGTGAAAGGTATGAACTGGGCCGTGCGAACAGATTGCGTTTCGCGGTCGGTTCTTCGGCGCGATCGGTACCTGTCCGATCTCTTGAGCAGAATGCTGAAAAAGTCGCTCTTCTCACCCGCCCAACCCCGGCGCACCAAGACGCGCCATTTCCCATGCATCGTTCTCGCGTCGCTCAGAGGCTCAATGAGAGTTGTTCGGAAATCGGAACCACTGGAGGGGCTCTTCCGTTCGCCAAGATCTCTGAGAAGGGCGAACGGCCCCACGAAGTGCGAGACGTACCGCCTCGCCTCTTCGCTCGCTGCGGCCTTGCCAGTGGAACGGCGCGTCCCGGGGTAAAGAGTCTGTTTCGGCAGACTCAGGGCGGGCGGGTGGAATGACCGCCAGGGTTGGGCGGGTAAAGTCTGGCCTGTTTGAGCATCCTGAGCTTGTTCTGGCTTCAGGGCCATACGGAAAATTCCCATCATGTTTTTGGCATCGACTGAGTTCTCCGCAGCCTGTTAGACGGGAAAGAAAAGGAGCACAGCTGAGATCTCGGCCTCTTGTCCGTTCCCGAGATTCGTCGTTTGCGCGAAGTGGGCGAGCACAATGTGAAATGAGGTGGTGGGAGAATGAGTGGGAATGCCTGGGCAGCATCATGCTCACGGAACTGAGATGTACGCCAGATCTGAGCTGTGAGTGGTGTGGGGAGGGGAGGAATGTCCGAGAAGAACGCATCGCATCTTTTGCAACAGAGGCGATAGACTTTCTCTGCAAGGTGGAAACGGCGAGGCAGAATCCCGTCGACTTCTCGATGATGAGCATGTGGCTGTGTGAGGAGTCGTGTCGTCGGTGGAAGAACTAGGAGCCTGTCCGACATTGCGTTCGTGACGAGGCGAAGGAGGTGTGGCCAGATGCAAGGCCGCAGGCCCGGAAAAACCGGAGGCGTATTCACTGGAATACGTTGAGGATTTTTCCAGGCCGAGCACGACACAGATGGTTGCAGATCGTTCGCCGCAGTAGAATAGTCAATGTCGGACAGGCTCCTAGAGGAGGCAACCGAGAAGTTTCACCCTGCATCGCCCGTGAAGCGAAACGACGAGCTAATTGGCTCGCTCCTCTAAGAGGAAGAACTCCATGGTACTCCGACTGAATTGCCAGGTTGAAGCAGCCACAAATTCTTGGCCTTCTTCATTCTGATATCGAACAGTAAATTCCATGAGTAACGTGGCCTTGCCATTCATCACTCCATCGAAGAAGGTATCTGGTAGGGCGCCTAGCAATTCCAGGCCTCTGCTCGGAGCAAGCGTTGGCACGGTAAAGGAATCTTTTTCTATCGGCACACTGTTCCCATCCAGAAAAACTGCAAGGTCGGTTCGTACACGATTGGCCTGACTCAGACCAGCATTCCTATATCGGATAGACACTCGGGACCGTTGGCTCTCATGATAAAATCTTGCATGATGGCTCTGAATCTTGGGACGGTGCACGCCTGTGGTAGGTTCCTTCACCTTCCCTGTTCCACGAGACGGCTCAACAGACTGATCAACGGTGTTCTCCTGTATCTCCAGTGGGCCACAGCCATAGGACAGGGCGATCAATCCAACCATTATCGGCACGCAATATCGATACATCCAGGTTCTTCCTTAGTCAGGGAGTCAGAGGCATACCTTATACTAGAGCGGCTACAAAAACACTATCCCCCAGGCCTGCCTGGTACTGATCGCACACTTCAAAATGTCCAGCATGGGATGGCATGGCATGCCGTGGAGTGTGCCTGGTGCGCAGATCCAACCTGTTCTGTGTATAAGCCCGCAATACCCGTTGCCGTTCAGGATATTCCCGCGCTCCTTCACGGAATTACGGCCTCGCTTCCATGAAAAATAAAAACCCAGACCCCCTTACCCCCGTCTTGTGGTTTGACTGTTCGCTCTCCTACAATAGGGCGGTGAGGCCCGTATGTCTTTCTCGATTCGTCCATTCCGCGATTTCCCCCTGCACGCTCCGTCGCTTACAACGCTAACCCATTCCAGTGCCAAAGCACGATCTGGAGTCTCTCGAGAGACTCTCCTCTCATTCACAGCCACAGGCCAGAATGAACAGCCCTTTTCATTCCAGAGGCGTTGTCCGATGGTCGAGAGGGCAGGAGTGCATGGCAGAGAACATCGGAGTCGAGCGTCATCCCCACGCACGGCTCCAGCAGGATGTGAAGCGTCTCATGCGGGAACCAAATGGGGACATGATTGTGAGTGAATCAAAATATCTGGAAGATCGCGGCAACAGCACAGGTGTCGGGGTCGGCATTGCGTAATTCGTAAAGAGGGCGCCGCACATGGCTATGCGCTCCGCGTATCGTGTTTCGCTACTCATCGGATTCGTGTGTATGGGTTTCTTCTTCCAGGCCTGCAGTGGAGGAGATTCAGCCTCACGTCCTCAAGTTGCTCCCACCATCGGTTCGATCACGGTGATCCCATCAGTCTCGTCGATTGCGGTTGGACAGACTCAACAATATACGGCTGCGGTGAAGGATACGAATGGAAATGTGATGAAAGGGGTGACGGTCGACTGGTCCTCAAGCCAACCAGGTGTGCTCACGATCGATAATAATGGACTGGCTCAAGGCCTGAGTCCTGGGGCAACGACCATTACGGCCTCTCAGGGCGGGGTGCAAAGCCAGTTAGTCACCCTCACCGTGACCAGTGAGCCGGTGGCTAGGCTTGCGTCGCTTCCCCCTTGGCTCGCCTACTGCAACAACGATCTGTGTGCAGGCTTTGCACCTGTCGTTGCGGCAGTCTGTCCGAACAGAACGCCCTCGTGTACGCCGACTCGATCCACTACCGTTGTTCCTCAAGTCAACGGCGTACCGATCAGCGGAGTCGCGATTCCACTCATACGCGATCTGACCCTCAATGGGCTGTCCTTCCCCAACACCCTCGTCCGGCTCATCAGTGGGGATGGTGCGGTCTCCAATGGCGTCACCTTGTTCGTGAATGCCTACACTGCCTCCTCGGTGCAGCTCAAGAGTGAACTGTCGTTCCTCGTCAGTTACTACGGCCTGCCTCCGGTGTGGGGGGGCACGACGGCGGTCAATTTTACGACGACCCATCTGACCTCGGCGCTCGTAGATACGTGGTTCTATCGGCACCCGAGCTTTACCCCTGATACCTCGGTAGACACCTTGCACGCGCGAGCTCAGACCATCATCACCACTGAGCGCGGCCTCACCGGCATCACGACATCGGAGCACGTCACCGCCTATTTCCTGCCCACGGAACTCACGGCTAATCGAGACGGCGAAGGGAACTTTTCCTACGGCAATGGCACGGTCACGATGCACTATGGCCATCCGCTGCATATTGAGCGGATCGGAGGCATCGCGTCGCAGGTCTTGGCTCGTTTCGCTCACGAGTACGCCCATGAACTATTTAACGAGATGTCAGACATGTTCCTCGACAACCCGCGCTGTCTGAACGAAGGGCTGGCTGATGCGGTGGCGTTTGCGTCGGGCTTCCTGCCAGAACCTGACTTTGGTCCCATCGGGTTGCGTGGGTTTGACTTCACGGATGGGTGCCTTGAACAAACGGCAACGCACGATATCGGAAATTGCTACCTATGGAACTTGAAACAAGCGGGATTCTTGACGCCGACAGTGATTCGAGGGCTGTTCCACCCACAACATACGTTCGTGTTCGATAGCTGTGCCATGGATGAAAGGACGGGAAATGCCCTGTTGGTCTACTTCACCGAGTCTGCGAGCGGTGCGAATCTGATTCCGGCCCTCAATGCCATGCGCCTCCCGCACGCGGCCTCGTATCTCGAGGCGAAAGCGGCGCTAGGATTGTAAGCGCGTGGTGCATAGAGGCGGCCTCGTTAATTCGGACAGGTGGATACGTGATCGTCTTGCTCAACCCACGCCGTGCAGAGCACGGCCAACAGAGAGTCAAGCGCAAGAGTAAGGACGAGAAGGAATCATGCAGCCGGATTCCATACAGCGGAACTCATGGCCCAATTGGCGTTGCGGCACGAACAGGCGACAAGATGCTGGTAGAACCGGCATAGGCGTTCGATGTGCATGCCAATCAGATCGTGGAATGGATGCCACAATGATGGATCGTACTGCAGAGATAGTTGGCTGGGGGCCTGCCAACAAGCATCCCTCCTAACCGGCCATCCACGTGCGGTACGCCAAGATTGGGCCGCTCACGGAGGAGCCTGATGGTTGAGAAGTGGCGCTCACCAAGGCGGGATCGCAGCGTGCGCGGCAATGACACACAAGGGCGTGCCAGAAGTCTTCAACACGAACCCAAGTTGCCAGTTCACCATCCTGGAATGACATGGCGGCTGACAGGCCACGGCATCCAGATCAGGATGGAGGGGAAAGGCTGCTGGCGTGAGAACGTGTTTGTGGACCGGCTAGGGAAGAATGTTAAAAGCGAAGAGGTCTATCTCCAGCTACATGTCTACGAGACACCGTGAACGATGCAGAGAGTGGATTGGAGCGGTACGTCACGCGCTGCGATCAGCACAGGCCCCATTCATCACTAGCCGACAAAACTGCGGACGAGTTCGATTGTGAGAATTTGCCTGCACGGCTCAAGCCAGCGCAGGTACACACTGCAGGGCGACATTGGCCGAGATGGCGCTTCTGTCAATTACGCCAAGCCCGCTCTATTGTGCTTGGTCTGAAATAGCCGTGATTCTGTCAAACAAAGACGTGTGAACCCCAAAGTCGTCTCTTCTGATACCAGGAGCACCCGGCATGGCCTTGAATCATAGAGAAGTGCCCTTGACGAGAAGGGGCGCGCAGCCATTGGTTCCCAACCCATACGTTTTCATTTTACACAGATGCACGTGTTTGGAGCCGTGCATCTGTGTAGTAGGTCACGACAAGACAACAACTCAATGGGTCAACGGTATGGTGTAAGTAAATTCGGTGAGATCAGGCGTGTGGATGTAGCTCCATCCATTGAACCGGCAAAATCATAACCAGTTAGTGCCGCAAAGTCTAAGCCCCCACTCGTCGCAAGAGCAGGCCTGGGTGCCCATGTCGCAATGCGAGCACACTCAACAGAGGATAGATGGAAGAACCTCTGGTTTCTGACAATGTATTCAGTCGTTAACCCAGAACGGCTTATGTGGGGCACCGCAACCCAAGATCCCAAATGGCACATTGCGTGAGCAGTCGCCGTCCTCCTCGACGGCGACACTCTCGAAATCCTGCACTACCATCACCCTAAATGCATCAGCCTCCCACAGCCCCAACAGCTCCACAAGAACGGTGAGCCCCGCTTAATCGTGAAGATGGGGAGGCGCTCATGGTGTGCGACTACTTGTCGTATGGGAAATACAAAATCAGACCCCCGAATCCAACGAACACGGCGACTAAGATTGCAATGATCGCGAAAGAAGCATCCATGATAATCTCCTTGGTTGATGGTGGATCGACTGTGGTTTATTCTGAATCGGTTGAACTCGCTGGTGCCCAATATCGTGGCTATTGATACCACAAGAGCCTCTGTAGGGCAACTAGTAGTTTGGGGGGAGCCAGTAAATATTATCGCCAATCACTCCCTGGTGAAACAGGCCTGGTGCCGGTGGAAGGTAAAATAGGCCAGACCATCCGCTTCTTGACGCTTTGGGCAAGGAGCCACGAGCGGCAAAGAGAGGCCTATGGGGTGATTCGGCCCCGACCCTATTGTGGGCGCCCTACCGCTCATTCGGCCTTTCTCTCGTCACCAGAAATCGCCTCCACAATGTCGCAAGTCACTATTATTGATGAACATTTCTGCTGCGATCGCTGATCTGCTGTAACGACGAGCCTTCGGTCGACGGGCTCGCCCAGCCATTTTTGACCAGTGCGCGATTGATGATGATGCTATCAAGTGGCAGCATATCGGCAAGGATGCACCCGCCAACGTATGGCGGAATGGTCAATGTTGAATGATGAAGGTTAAATGGGTGAGTGAAGCGACGAACCGTTCACGCTGCACCGCCACGCGGCGCGAACGGGCCCGCGCCACCTGTAATTTTAAGGGAAGAGCTGTTCAAGCAGGCTGTCATGACTGATCTTTAACAGGCTGCGGAAAACCTCGGTTTACACATACAACACCGGTGAAATATGACAGACGGAGCAACGGCTTCAAAAACTTCAGGATGCTCAAAAAGGCTGTTCAGCAAGGCCGCAGCGAGCGAAGAGGCGAGGCATACGCTTCGGTATGTTGAGCCTCTGAGCGACGCGAGAACGATGCTGGCGGACTTTTTCAACATCCTGCTAAATGTGTCGCAACGTCAGCAAGGATGGCGGACAGGGCTCCAATACGGAGTGGGGTATGGTGCAGGATCGTCAATGCTCACCTGCTCCTGCGTGGTCAGGCGAAGCTGACTGCCAGTTTTGCGGGTGATGGAATAGCCGAGCTTGTGGAGTGCCTGGGCCAGGTCGCTGCCCGAAAGATCACGGGAAGCCTCAGCCCGCGATGATTTCCTCGCGGACAGGGTGGAGTCGAACGATCTTGAGAGATTGTCTTTCTTTAAAGTGACAGCGGATGGCGTCACGAACTTTTCCGTGACGTTCCGCGATCGTGTCAGCTCCAGTGGAAATGGCAATGCCGAGCGCCCGTGCGACGAACTCGCCATCGGGCGCGCTTTCTGCCATAAAAATCAGCTCATTCATGGTCATTTTTCAAAGGTGAAGGAACGGACCCTATATCGCGATGTTATTCCGGACGCCACGCAATGTCCAGTCAGGGAGTCTTCGCGAACGCGAGAAACAACAGACGAGTGACGAACTAACGAGTAGGCACGCCGCGCGCTGCGAGGTGTAAGGCTGCAAGCCCTTACTCTTGGTCTGAAACCGCTTTGACCCTGCGGATAAAAGACTCCCGACCCCTTTTCTGTTCCGTCGCGAGATGGTTCTGACGATGGCTCAGCTGGCTTTAGCGGTCACGTGCAGTTTCACGTGGGCCTTCTTCTGGAGGACGCACACGATGCTGAAAAAATTTTCCGTGCTCGGGTTGCCGCGCGTAGCCAGCATCCGATGCAAGCTTTTGCTTGGTTTCTTGAGTGTCGCGGCTAATTCTTCAAACCCGATAGTGGCGTTGACGAGATCCCGCAGGATTGCTTTGCCCACGGCGGTATCGCCCGCGAAGTAAGCATTGAGCGCCTCGGTGAAAAGGGCTTCGCGAAATCGAGGGTCACGTTGCGCCCGTGCCGCGACCGTGTTTTTAAATTCCCGTGTGAGTGCCATGGCATCTCCGTTCTGCGTTATATCTTCTCTTTGGTCTTGCGACGATGGTAGTCAGCCCAGCGCTCCTGCACCGTCTTAACCCGCATGATTCATGAGCGCTTCTGCTGCAATCGCGGATTCGCCGCTGCGACAAGCCTGGACGCGGTAGTCCGGCGTCCAGGCAGGCGGGCTCGCCATTCGGTCGGTCACCATACTGTTTCAAGTATGCCTCCCTCCCGTCGTAGGCTCGGCTCTGAAGCCTGCCTCGCCCACTCCTCCAAGGGGGCCAGCCCCCTTGGAATATCCCCACGAAGGGGGCGCACCCCCTTCGGAACTCCCAGTCGTGGCAAAGCCCCGCCTCACGGCTCCGCGCGCCTGTCTCGCGTGGCGATTGCGCGATTCCGCGACGAACCGTCATGAATAATGCGGGTCATGCCTATCCGGTTGACTCCACTCCATACAACTGGCTGTAGGTTGTGGGCTGCTGCTGGGTGCGAACCCACAATCTGTTGGTGCGTGTGGAGCTAACCGGATAGGCACGATGCGGGTTATAATGGCTTGTTGCTGGCGTTGCTTGGTGCTGCCACCAAGCAGAATCACCAAGCGATCACCGTCTTTGGCGAAATAGATCCAGTACCCTGGTCCAACATTGATTTTCCGTTCGAATAGGCCTGCCCCGACGCCTTTCACGTTCGACCAGTTGCCCCCCGCTAGTTAATAGAGCGCCGCCGTAACCTTTGCCGATGCGACGGCGTTGAGTCCATCGAACCACGCGGCGAAAGGTGAACGAGCTTGTGGATCGAGATATTCGAGTACCCGTACGTCAGACATATAAGGTAACGATAGTGATACCATTGATCATTGGAGGATGCAATCGTAACGAGGAGAGCCTAGAGGTGAGGGGGTGAAAAGGAGAGAAGAGCAATGGCTTATAGCTGATGGCAAACGCGCGAGGGGGAGGCAGGTCTGTCGTGTATCTCTCACTTGATGAACCAGCTACCCTCGCCGCGAAATGTATGATAACAAGGCTTGATCCCTAATTGCCTTCGGCCTCTATGCCACTGCCGAAACCTCGTTCCCCTCTCACATAGAGGGCAAATGAACTTTTTCCACGATGTTGTGTGAGGCAATAGGCTTGTCTGCCCATCCAGAACAGACTATAGTGGTCATATCTTAGTTGACCATGGAGGCCCAATCATGAAGTCGGCAGCGGTGTCTACACTCAAAGCGACGTTGAGTGCGTGCCTGGCCAAGGTCAAAGCCGGAGGAGAAGTCATCGTCATGGAACGGGGCAAGCCGATTGCCAAGTTAGTGCCGCTGCCTCGCCATGGAGAAATTGGGTCCGCGCATCTTCGAGATCTTGCGCGCGCGGGATTGGCTCGTCTGGGAACGGGGAAGTTGCCGGCCGGGTTTTGGAAGATGCGCCATCCGCGAGATCGACGGGGTCAGGTGGTGAAAGCATTGTTGTCTGAACGTGCCGAGGGGCGATGAAGTTCTGGGACGCGTCCGCCGTGTTGCCGCTCTGTCTTCACGAGCCGCACACGCTCAACTTGAAAAAACTCAGTGCGCGCGACGGCGCTGTGGTCGCGTGGTGGGGGACAGCGGTGGAATGCTATTCCGCCCTGGCCCGATTGCGACGCGAAGAGGCGCTCACTTCCGAAGACGAGACACAAGCTCGAGCCGTGCTGCATGCCTTAATGGCGGCATGGACAGAAATCGAGCCAAGCGTCATCGTTCGAGAGCAGTCAGGGCGCGTCCTACTCTTACATCCGCTTCGAGCCGCCGATGCGATGCAATTGGCGGCAGCCATCGTGTGGGCGAATGGACAGGCCACCGGGCATGAATTCGTCTGTTTGGATCACCGCCTGCGCGAAGCCGCCCAGCGCGAAGGGTTTACGATCCTGCCGAAGCAGCTCTAGCGCTTCCATTTTCTTCTTCTCTGTACCGCAGAGCTTGTGGGGCGGCCAGACGAATGACGAAGAAGGCCGGTTTGCCATACTCCACGAGGTGTAGGGGTGTAAGGCCCTTACTCTTGGTCTGAAACCGCTTCGACCCTTCGGACAAAAGACTCCCGACCCCTTTTATGTTCCCTAGCGCTTTGTGCGTAGGACTTTGGGGCGGTCAAGCGAGTGGCAAAGAAGGGCGGACCGCCGTGTATCGCGAGAGGATGCGTGAATAAGTCAATAGTCACGCCTGACACCAGTCTTCTGTGACACCAGTCTTCTGGCCTTCGAGTTTGCTCTCATGATCGGTGTCAGTGTGGCGACCTTGCGAAACTGGGAACAGGGGCGGCGAACACCGGATGGCCCGGCGCTCGCGCTTCTGCGTGTCGCAGCGCGCAATCCCCGCGCAGTGGCCGAGGCCCTGCATCGCGAATCGCGCAAAGGCGCAGCGTAGTCCGAAACCAGGGGACGAGCGACGAGATACGAGCGATGATTCCTGGCGGTCTATCTGGTGTACGGGCTGGGCTCTCTCGTTCGTCGAACCACACAAACCAGAACGACCGGATAGACGAGATGGACCAGTTCCCCGCCACGCGTTGCGAGAGGCGCTCTGGCTTCTCGACTCGCAAAAGTAAGTCAACAGTCAGGCCTGACCCCAAATCTGGGTCGTGACCCCAAATCTGGGTCGCAATTTTTCGTCTCGCTCGTTTGTCGAATCAAACAAACCAGAAAGGCCAGATGGCCGAGATCAACCAAAATCGCCTCGACCCTTTCATGAAAAGACTCCCGACCCCTTTTATGTTCCCCTACCCATATCTGTCTCTGCGCCCGTTGTTTACCATGGTATCAAGCATTGGGGGTGAGAAGCTCCAGCCGATTAACCCAGGAATTAAAGTGGGGGCATTTGTTTCGCAAGGCTGGCAGACCAATCGCGGCGGCAGCAGCTACCCCAACGCGCACCTTGCTTCTTTCGTAAATGGGCACGTGGCGAATAATCCGTTTGCTGGGGGCTGTGGTTGTGCCATCGTTGATTTCTTCTGAAGGAATACCTCTGACTTCCTCAGTAAGCTTGGTCAACCCAGGCGCTGATCCAGCGATGCGCTTTTGAAGTTGCGAGAGATCGCAGTAAAGTAGCGCCTCGAATTCGTGAAGTTGGATATATGGAAGAAAGCGTTGATCCTCGATGTCGGCTTTAAGTGAGCGTTCCAGTATCGTTATGCGATTCTGCGAGTGAGTCGGTTGCCTTGCTTCAGTCCAACCCGGGAACTTATTCGGTAACGCATACAGATCGATCATGGTCGTAAATCGTGCTTCCTCATGCTGGTCTTCTAGCATGAGGCGGTGAAGGTCTCCACGAATCTTGCCGTAATCCATGATACCGCCACGTTTCCCAAGTTTGCGGTTGGTTAGAACCACTCGTGCTTTCACCTCAATATTGTACTTCGCCAGGTGTGGGCCTAATACCTCTTCGGCAAACTTTCTCTCTGTTTGCCCCTCAGTTGTGACGTAAAGTCGAACCCATTTCATTAGGGCTGACCTCCCAATTCATTCTTTTCCCATAGCTGACCTAAGGTGTATTCTTTGAGCCATTCTTCAAGCCGGTCCTGACTTTGACGCGCCAGAACCGTTTCGCCGTCACGATGGTTTGCCACAATCACGTGGTTGGGCTCAAATTCATCAAGCAGGACCGATGACTGCGTCGAGACGATCAACTGAGCTCTGTCAGCTGCTTCATGCAGGAGACTGGCTAAGAGTTTGATGGCTTGAGGGTGTAGTCCAAGCTCTGGCTCGTCTATAAGTATCGTCGAAGGTGGCTCTGGTTGCAGGAGAAGTGTGGCGAGACAGATATATCGCACCGTTCCGTCGGAGAGTTGATGTGGGTAGTAGAGTAAGTCGGAGTATCGGTCCTTCCAAAGTAACTGGGTTTGCCCAGGCGCCACTTCCTTAAGGACAAATGTGCCGAAGAAAGGTGCGACCTGGCGCACAGTCTCAAGAATTTGTTCATAATGTTCTGGGTAGCGATTAGACAGTCGCAGAAGAAATGCAGCAATATTTGCGGCGTTGCTGTGCAGTACGTCGTTGTCCACGACGTTGCACCTGCCCATGACCGGGGCTGATGGAGAGGTATCATGGAAGTGATAGACTCGCCAATCTCGGATCGTGGTTACCACCCACTCCTGCGAGCTGCTGAGATTGGTTGATCGAGCCAGGGGGCTTTCGAGGTGTCCGCTGCCTTGGTCGTTCTTAATGGGACCATGTAAAGGGCCTGCGAATGGTGCAGATTCCTGGGCGAAAAAGAGTGACCGATCGTCAGCCGCTCGCAAGGTGAATTTGTATTCGTTGAGACCAAACTTCAGGTGCGCGTTGAGTTCGGGCGTTACCTTCATGCCTTGGAAAAGAAACGCGTCAGCGCGGCCGCGGCTGCTGACGTAGTTCTGCAACCCTTTATTGGCATCCATGATGTTGCCAAGCAATTCAAAGAAGCGAATGAAGTTAGTTTTCCCTGATCCGTTGGCTCCGATTAACACATTCAGACCGGAATGCATTTGGAATGAATGGAGTTTTCTGAAGGATTTGTACCCGGAGAGGGAGATTTCTTCCAACGGTCGTTTCTTAGCGATTTTCATGAAGGGTGGTCTCCCTGCAATTCAAAACTTGGACGTCGAAGTGTCTCAGATATTGGGTGCCGAAACAGAGACAGTATACTTTTTCGAGGGCATTTTGGTCTATGACTCTTCGTGCGCCATAGTGCCGTTCCTTCTTTCTCAGTAGCTGGAAGAGCTGTCTGGCGTTTTCCCATCGTGTGCGCGACTTTCTCACCCGCCCACCCACTGGCAGATATTTTTCACCCGCCCTGCCCTCCGATTGCTTCGCAATCGATTTCCCGAGACGTGCCAGTAACCCGGGCGAGGGGAGTCCGTGACCGCGCGTTGCGCGAGCACAGAAGATTCTCAGGCTCCATCCCGTCCCCTGTTCTGCGAGCAAGGAAGACACGTGGCTGCTCCCTTCTCCTATTTCACGTCCCGCGTCTGAGTTCAGTGAGTGACGTGCTGAGTGGCGGCATGAGGATCATCAGAACAGAAAAATTTTGGGGAGGTGGTCTTGCCGGGGAAAGGATATAAGGGGGTATCCGTCCGGTGCGTGGAGCGTAGGGATCGTTACTGCGATTCGACCGGCAACCCGTCGATAAGCGTAAAGTGGCGTCGATTATTCGTGAGGACGGTCAGGTCATGGCGAAGCGCCGTGGATCCAATAAGCAGATCGAAGTCTCCCAGGACTTTGCCGGCAGCCCGCAGTCGTCCACGGTGCTGGCCGAAGATTTTACAAGTCTCTGCATCGATACCCAGCGTGGTGACACCCAAGAGAAAATCGTTGAGTGTCTGCGCATTCCCCGTTGGGTTGGAGGAATAGTACACACCCTCATACAGTTCCGCGAGGGAGACGACGGACACGGCGCACCCCTGATCGCTCAAGGTCTTCAGCCGGCTTACGATGGCGCTATGGCCGTTCAGGTAATGGATTATCCAATCCGTGTCGATGAGATAGCGGAGGGTCATAGGGCGGGGATGGGCCGTGTCAGCACAACGCGATCAGTATAGATGTTACGAATAAGCTCCTCTGCATCGAGGGTCCCTTTCCACTGTCCTGCACTTCGCTGAAAGGCTTCGTTATCTGTCATGGTCGGAACCGTGAGAATCGTGACCATGACTTCCTGCCCCTCCTGCAGATCCATCTGCTCCAGTGGTTCGATCAGCCCTCCCTTAATACGCGCGCGTATGGTGCCTGCCATATCTCGCCTCCAATAGACTGAAGACTGAGCAACTATGGTTACAGTATAGGGCAGCATTCTGACTTGTCAATCCCGATGCTTGAGGAATACGCGGGGAGGCGAAGAGATAGGAGCACTACCCTCCTTTTCTTCTCAGCAGCCGAACGTGTGGCCTGGTGTTTTCCTACCGTGCGCGCATCGAACGAGCACATTCTGATTGTGCGCGTTCTGCGAGCAAGGAAGGCACCTGGCCGCTCCATTCTCTCGCTTTATGAGCCGGTGTTGGCATGAGGGGCATGGGGTACTGTTTCGATGGAAGCTCGTAAGATTTCAACCATACATTTAAGTTCAAGAAGTGACGTGCTGAGGGGCGGCATGAGAATCATGACATTGCCGATTGGGCGCAGCAAGAGCCCTCGACGGCGCGCGTCCATTGCCACTCGATGCCCGACCCGCTCTTCGAGCGGATAGGGTTTCTTCGTCTGTTTGTCCTCCACCAACTCGATGGCCACGATGAATCCCTGCTGCCGGATCTCGCCGACATGGGGTAATTGTTTGAGTGGCTTGAGCAATCGCGCCATCGCCTTAATCTTGGGTTGCAGTCGCGCGAGCGTCTTTTTTTTCTCGAAGATTTCGATATTGGCCAGGGCGACGGCGCAGCCGAGCGGATTGCCGGTATAACTGTGTCCGTGGAAGAAGGTTTTGAAGTCTGCGTATGTGCCGAGAAAGGCCTGGTAGATTTCGTTGGTGGTGAGTGTCGCGGCCAACGGCATGTAGCCCCCCGTCAGGCCTTTGCTGATCGCCATCAAGTCCGGCGTGACTCCCTCATGCTGGCAGGCGAACATCTTGCCGGTGCGGCCGAATCCGGTGGCGACTTCATCGGCGATCAAGAGGACGTTGTACTTGGTACAGAGTTCACGAACCTGCTTCAGGTAGCCAGGAGGGGAGGTCAACATGCCTGCTGCTGCTTGCACGAGCGGCTCGATAATGAAGCCGGCCAGTTCACGGTGCCGATCCTTGAGGATCTGTTCAATCGGGTTGAGGCAGGCCATCTGGCAAGAGGGAAAGGTTAGAGTGAGCGGGCAACGATAGCAATAGGGTGGGTCTGCTTCGGAGGTGGGAAACAACAGCGATTTGAACCGTCCATGGAAGAGGTCGATGTTGCCCACGCTGACGGCGCCGACGGTATCGCCGTGGTAGGCCAGCTTCAGATGCAGAAAGGTATTCTTGGGGCCGGCCTCAGGCCGTCGTAGCTGCCAGTACTGGACCGCCATTTTGAGCGCGATTTCGACTGCTGTCGATCCATCGTCGGAATAAAATACCCGCGTCAATCCTTTGGGTACGATCCTGATCAAGGCTCGCGCGAGTTCAATTGCCGGTGGATTGGAAATTCCGAACAGCGATGAGTGAGCAATCTTATCCAGCTGTGTCTTGATGGCACGGTCGAGCGTCGAATGGCGATGGCCGTGGAGATTGACCCAGATGGACGAGGTGCCATCGAGATACCTCTTTCCTTCCGTATCGATCAGATAGGTGCCTGTTCCCTTCTCGATAATGAGCGGCTCCTCCTGTTCCCATTCCTGCATTTGGGTGAAGGGATGCCAGAGGTATTGGCGATCCCAGTCGCGTAATTGTTTCGTCGAAGGTGGTTGAGCCATAGTGGAAAAGTTAGAGGAGAGCTAATGGCTTATGGCGTATAGCGAGAAATTAAAAAGCCAGTCTCCTGCTTCTTGCCATTCGCTATACGCTATCGGCCATACGCGCTTAAAGGATTTCGTTCGTGCGGAGCGGATTATACGGGGGGGCGATTTCTTTGACAACATCGGGGGGGCTCACTATAATGAATCGATTTTATTGGGAAATGAGTTAGGATTTGCAAAGCCTGATACGCAATTTTTCGATTATTGCCCATATCGATCACGGCAAATCAACCCTCGCTGACCGGTTCCTGGAAGCCACGGGCGCAGTCACGGCCCGAGAATCGAAAGAGCAGATTCTCGACGCGATGGATTTGGAGCGTGAACGAGGGATCACGATCAAGGCCCACGCGGTTGCGGTCCGGTATAAGGCCAAGGACGGGAAGACCTATGCCTTGCATTTGATCGATACGCCGGGTCACGTCGACTTTACCTATGAAGTGTCGCGCAGTTTGGCGGCCTGTGAAGGTGCGGTCTTACTCGTGGATGCGACACAGGGGGTCCAGGCGCAGACGATTGCCAATGTCAACCTGGCCATGGCCAATAACCTGACGATCATTCCGGTCATCAATAAGATCGATTTGGCGAGTGCGGATGTCGAAGGGACGAAGCACTCTATCTCGGAAATTTTGCAGCTTGATGCCAGCGACGCATTGCCCATCAGTGCAAAAGATGGAAAGGGCGTGCCGGAGGTGTTGGAGGCGGTGATTGCGCGGATTCCTCCGCCGTCAGGCGATCCTCAGGCGCCGCTCAAGTCGCTCATCTTCGATTCCTGGTTCGACAATTATCAAGGGGTGATCGTGCTGACGAGAGTGGTGGACGGGGCGCTGCGTCCTGGGATGAAGATTAAAGTCATGTCGAACGACCGAATGTTCGAAGTGATGGAAGTCGGCCAATTCACGCCGAAACGGACGAAAAAGACCGAGCTGTTGACCGGCGAGGTCGGGTACCTCTGCGCGAACATGCGAGAAGTGGCGGACGTGAAAATCGGCGATACGCTCACGGATGCGGTGTCGCCCACGAGCACGCCCTTCCCTGGGTATAAAGAAGTGAAGCCGCTGGTGTTCTGTGGACTCTATCCCACCGACACGAACCGGTATGAAGATTTGCGCGATGCGCTGGTGAAACTGCGGTTGAACGACTCTTCGTTTGTCTACGAGCCGGAGACGTCGCTGGCGCTTGGGTTCGGCTTCCGTTGCGGCTTTTTGGGTCTGCTGCATATGGAGATTATTCAGGAGCGGCTCGAGCGTGAATATAACCTGACGCTCCTCACCACCGCGCCGACCGTCGTCTATCGCGTGCTGACGACCAAGGGCGACGTGCTGGAGGTCAATAACCCGACGCAGCTCCCGCCTCCCAGCAGTATCGATTCATTTGAGGAACCGTTTATTCTGGCGTCGATCATTACGCCGGAGCGGTACATGGGGGCCATCCTCAAGCTCTGTCAGGAGCGCCGAGGTATTCAGCACGGCATGCAGTTTCTCGATCCGACGCGGGTGATCATCAGTTATGAATTGCCGCTCAACGAAGTCATTCTCGATTTTTACGACAAGCTCAAGTCGCGCACGCAGGGCTATGCCTCGCTCGATTATGAGCTGCTCGGCTATCGCGTGTCCGATCTTGTGCGGCTCGATATTCTCTTGAACGGCGAGGCCGTCGATGCGCTGTCGTTTATTACCCATAAAGATCGTTCCATTCAGCGCGGGCGTCTGCTTGCCGAGAAAATGAAGGAACTGATTCCCCGGCAGATGTACGAGATTGCCATTCAGGCGGCGATCGGGAGTAAGGTCATTGCACGCGAGACGATCGGCGCCATGAAGAAGAACGTGCTGGCGAAATGCTACGGCGGCGATATTTCGCGGAAACGCAAGCTCCTCGAGAAGCAGAAGGAAGGCAAGAAGCGCATGAAATCGGTCGGGAACGTGGAGGTGCCGCAAGAGGCCTTTCTTGCCATCTTGAAAGTCGGTGAGGAATGAGCGGGGACACGAAGCTTCCCCCATCGGAGGACCTCAGGCCCTCAGCCCAGCAGGGGCGAACGGATGCTGCAGGAGCGCCGGCGGTGTTCGCCGAACCGTCTGCGGTGGCACAGCCGCGCAGGAAGTCGCTCATTCGCGAGTATGCGGAAGCCATCGTCGTGGCGATGCTCCTGGCCTTTGCGATCCGAGTGTTTGTCGTCCAGGCCTTCAAGATTCCTTCCGGCTCCATGATTCCCACGCTGTTGATCGGGGACCATATCCTGGTCAGCAAGTTGTCCTATGGCATTCAATGGCCCAGCCAGTGCAAGGTTCAAGCGGATTTTCCTCCCGTCAATTGCTACGCCTCACAGGCCCTCATCGAATTCGGCAAGCCGCAACGGGGAGACATCATCGTGTTCCGGTTTCCCGAAGACGAGGAGAAGGATTTCATCAAGCGGATTGTGGGGACTCCAGGCGATACCGTTCAACTTCGCAATAAAGCCGTGTTGGTGAACGGGGTCGTGCTCGACGACAAATCGTTTACCCAGCGGATCGATCCGGGGATCATCGACGGTACGATTAATCCGCGCGACAATTTCGGGCCGGTGACCGTGCCTGAGGGCGCGTATTTTGTGATGGGCGACAATCGTGACCAAAGTCTGGACAGCCGGTTTTGGGGATTCGTGCGCGAGGAAAAAATTCGCGGGAAGGCGTTCCGCATTTACTGGTCGTGGAGTGGGCAAGGGCACATGACGGAGTGGGTCAGATGGGATCGATTCGGCAAAGCCATTCAGTAGGTAAAGGGAAAGTGACGCGCCAGACGGCGGCAGGCTCTGGGGCTCAGGGTGCCGGAGGTCCGGCGTCCCCGCAAGTGCTTCGGCAATATATCGCTCGGTTTCCGCAAGCCTCCGTGCTGGTCATCGGCGATCTCATCCTCGACCATTATATCTGGGGCCGTGTGAGCCGCATTTCGCCGGAAGCCCCGGTGCCGGTGGTCCACGTCGATTCCGAATCCTTGAGGCTCGGCGGCGCGGCAAACGTCTTCAATAACATTCTGGCCCTGGGGGGGAAAGCGGACCTCTGCGGCGTCATCGGCTCGGACGAAAGCGGCCGGATGCTCCTCAAGGAGCTGGGTGGGACCCGCTCAGGGCGTGGCGGGGTCGTGATCGACCAGGACCGCCCGACCACCAGAAAGTCCCGCGTCATCGCCCATAATCAGCAGATTGTGCGGTACGACGTGGAGCGCCGAGCGGAACTGAAGCCGGCGATGCAACGGCGCATTCTTCGCTACGTGGAATCGCGCTTACGAGAGATCTCCTGTCTTGTGGTGTCGGACTATGCCAAGGGGGTGGTGAGCGCCACGCTGATGTTGGAGCTCACACGGCTCGCCGCACTTCGCGGCATCCCCCTGGTCGTCGATCCGAAGGTCGAACACTTCAGCTACTACAAAGGGGCGACGGTCATCACGCCGAACCATCTCGAAGCGACACAAGCTGCCGGGGTGCATGGCGAGGACGATCAGGCCAGCAACGAGGCCGGTGCGATTATTCGACAGCGGTTAGGATGCCACGCGGTGCTCATTACGCGCGGAGAAAAAGGGATGAGTTTGTACGAAGGGCAGGACGTCTCCTGGCATATTCCCGCACAAGCCCGCCAAGTCTACGATGTGACCGGCGCGGGCGATACGGTGATCGGGACCTTGGCTCTTGCGCTGTCGACCGGCGCCTCGATGAGAGATGCGGCGACGTTGGCCAACCATGCCGCTGGTATCGTCGTCGGCATGGTCGGTACTGCGACCCTCTCGGCACAACAGCTTTCGGAGGCGCTCGGCCATGACTAAGGCCACCGCATCCGTGATGGTGGTGATTCCGGCCCGGTATGGGTCGTCGCGTTTTCCAGGGAAACCCCTGGTCATGCTCGGACGGAAGCCCATGATCCAGCATGTGTATGAACAAGCCGCGGCCTGTCGCGTCGTGACGGACGTGCTGGTCGCCACAGACGACGAACGGATCAAACAGGCCGTGGAAGGATTTGGCGGACGCGCCGTGCTGGTCGCCGGAGACTATCGGACAGGCACCGATCGAGTCGCCGGAGTCGCACGCATGTTCGACGGAGAATATTTTGTCGATCTCCAAGGAGATGAAATCCCACTGCAGCCTGATTTGTTGACGGACCTCATTGAGCCATTCATCGAGAGCGGCGCAGGAATGGGCACATTGAAGCGCACGATCGATTCGACGGAGGACGCCCACAATCCCTCGGTGGTGAAAGTCGTCACGGACCATCTCGGTCATGCGCTCTATTTTTCGCGCGCACCGATCCCATTGGTGCGAGACGACGCCGGACGGCGAGCGGTCGAAGGGTTGCATTATATTCACCTCGGTCTCTACATGTTCCGGCGCGATACCCTCTTGAAGTTTGCATCCCTTCCCACCGGACGGTTGGAGGATGCGGAGAAGCTCGAACAGTTGCGAGCGTTGGAACATGGCATTCCCATCAGAGTCTGGGAAACCACCCATGCCTCGTTACGGGTCGATACGCCGGAGGATGTCGAGTCGGTCGCGGAGAAGCTGCAACAGTTCGACGCTATCAAGAAAGAGCTGGATGCGCTGAAGGCCGTGCCTTCCAGGTAACGATGGCAAGTCTGTCAACATGATACGATCCGACAAGATGGGGGCGACGATGAGCAAGTTTATTTTCGTCACAGGCGGAGTCGTGTCTTCCTTGGGGAAAGGGCTCGCGTCGGCCTCGATCGGCAACCTGCTCGAAAGCCGAGGGTTGAAGATCACGTTCCTCAAGCTCGATCCCTACATCAACGTGGATCCCGGCACGATGAATCCCTATCAACATGGGGAAGTGTACGTGACGGACGACGGCGCGGAAACAGATCTGGACCTCGGCCACTATGAACGGTACACGTCCCTCACCCTGACCAAAGAAAGCAACTACACGACCGGCAGGATCTACCATTCGGTCATCACGAAAGAACGTCGCGGCGACTATCTCGGTGGGACGGTGCAAGTGGTGCCTCACGTCACCGACGAGATCAAACAGTGCATCATGCGCATCTCCCAGGGGGTCGATGTGACGATCGTGGAGATCGGCGGCACGGTGGGTGATATCGAGAGCTTGCCCTTTCTCGAAGCGATTCGCCAGATGCCGTACGATGTCGGTCGTGAGAATGTGCTGTATGTCCACCTGACGCTGGTGCCGTACATCGGCACAGCCGGTGAGCTGAAGACCAAACCGACGCAGCACTCTGTCAATAAGCTTCGAGAGATCGGTATCCAGCCGCATATTCTTCTGTGCCGGACGGACCGGTATCTGCCGCCCGAACTCAAGGGCAAGATTGCGATGTTCTGTAACGTCGAGAAAGACGCGGTGATTACCGCCAAGGACGTCGAGACAATTTATGAAGTGCCGATTGTGTTTCGGAAGGAGGGGTTGGACGAGTTGATCGTGCGCCTGCTCCAACTCGAGACCGGCCCGCCGAACCTGCGTGAATGGGATGCGATGGTTCAGAAGATCAAGTATCCCAAGCATGAAGTCTCGGTCGCCTTGGTCGGTAAGTATGCGGGGTTGAAGGAATGTTACAAGAGTCTCGCGGAATCGCTGGTCCATGGCGGCATCGACCATGAAACACGGGTCAACATTGAGTGGATCGAATCGGAGGAGATTGAACGGCAAGGGACTGAGCGTATTCTGCGCGAAGTCGATGGCATCCTGGTGCCGGGCGGGTTCGGCGCGCGCGGGATCGAAGGCAAGATTGCGGCGATTCGCTATGCCAGGGAACATCAGATTCCGTTCCTCGGTTTGTGTTTGGGCATGCAGTGCGCGACGATCGAGTTTGCACGGAACGTAGCTGGATTGGCCGGGGCCAACAGTTCGGAGTTCGACGAAACCTGCTCCGATCCCGTCATTCATTTAATGTCGGATCAGCAGTCCGTCAGCGATAAGGGTGGGACGATGCGGCTAGGGTCGTATGTCTGTGTGCTGGGGGAGGGAACCCTGGCCCAAAAGATGTATGGAGTGAGTGAGGTGCGTGAGCGTCATCGGCATCGGTACGAATTCAATAACGCGTACCGCGAGCGATTGCTGGCCAAGGGATTCGTCCTGAGCGGGCTTTCCCCGGACGGCCGGTTGGTTGAGATCATCGAACTACTCAATCACCCGTGGTTCCTGGCGACGCAGTTCCATCCGGAATATAATTCGCGGCCACACCGCCCGCATCCGTTGTTTAGTGGATTTGTGGGGGCGGCTCTACGCCGCAAATGCGGCCACTAGTTTGGGATGCTGAAACAGGCTCCCAACTTTGTTCTCGGCTCGACAAGATCCTCAACGTAGCCAAGAGGCTACGCCTCCGGTCTTGTCTTCCGCCTCGGCCGTGTTGGATAGCCTGTTTGAGCATCCCAACAGAAATGGGTAGTCTTAAGAATAATGGCACATGAAGTCGAGATAGGAAGCTTTAAAGTCGGTGCGGGGAACCGGCCGTTTCTGATTGCCGGACCCTGTGTCATTGAGAGCGAGCAGCTCGTGCTGGAGACGGCGGCGCGTATCGCTGAAATTGCTAAGGCTCTAGGGATGCCCTATATCTTCAAATCGTCCTTCGATAAGGCGAACCGGACCTCCATCAACTCCTATCGCGGGCCTGGTCTCGAACAAGGCTTGGCGGTGCTGAAGAAGGTGAAGGATCAGCTGGGCATTCCTGTCTTGACGGACGTCCATACGGAAGAACAGGCGACTGAGGCAGGGAAGATCGTGGACGTGCTCCAGATTCCCGCGTTCCTCTGCCGGCAGACTGACTTGCTCATTGCCGCGGCGAAGACCGGCAAAGTCGTGAATGTGAAGAAGGGTCAGTTCCTCTCGCCGCAAGACATGGGTAACGCGGTGAAAAAAGTGGAGGACTCAGGAAACAACCGGATCGTGTTGACCGAACGGGGCTCGTCATTCGGTTACAACAATCTGGTCGTCGATATGCGGTCCTTTCCAGTCCTACGGAGTTTCGGCTACCCGGTGGTCTTCGATGCCACCCATAGTGTGCAGTTGCCGGGCGGTGGGGGAACCAAGTCCAGCGGCCAGCGTGAATTTGTCGAACCGTTGGCCTGCGCGGCAGCCGGGGTCGGAGTCGATGGTTTCTTCATGGAAGTGCATCCCAATCCCGATGAGGCCTTATCGGATGGACCCAATATGGTGCCGCTCCATCAGCTCAAAACGTTGCTTGAACGGATCATGCGGATATGCGACGCGTCACAACCACGAAAGTAACCAAGCACAGCGGCGCTCGATCAGCGACGCCGAAGGGCCGGACGAGTCTGGACGTAGGCCGGCGTGTGTTGGACATCGAAGCCCGCGCCGTTCAGGCCCTCATTGAGCGGCTCGATGGTGAGTTCTCGAAGGCCGTGGACCTGCTCTACGACTGCAAGGGCAAAGTCGTCGTTTCGGGCATGGGTAAGTCCGGTTTGATTGGGCAGAAGATTGCTGCCACGATGGCGAGTACAGGGACGCCGTCGTTTTTTCTCCATCCAGCCGAAGGACTCCACGGCGACCTGGGCATGTTGGCGCGCCGTGATGTCCTCATTGCGATTTCAAACAGCGGCGAGACGCAGGAAATTTTGCAGCTCTTGCCCTTCATGGAGCGCATGGGCATTCCTGTTATGGCCATCGTCGGCCGCATGGGTTCGACGCTGGCCAAGCATAGCGCCGTCGCGTTGGATGTGTCTGTCGCAGAAGAGGCCTGCCCCATGGGGCTTGCGCCGACGGCAAGCACGACCGCGACGCTCGCCATGGGCGATGCCTTAGCCGTCGCGCTGCTTGAGAAGCGTGGGTTTAAGGAGCAGGACTTTGCACAATTCCATCCAGGTGGGACGCTCGGACGCCGGTTGCTGGTGAAAGTGCGTGACGTCATGCATGTCGGGGGAGCGCTCCCTCAAGTGAAGGAGACGGTCTCGGCCCCGGAGGCCATTCTCGAAATGTCGGCGAAGAAGCTCGGCATGACCACGGTGGTCGATCGTGCCGGCGCGCTGGTGGGAATCATTACCGACGGCGACCTGCGGAGGTTTCTCCAGCAGGGGGGGGATTTCTCCAAGGCCACTGCCGGGTCCTTAGCCTCCCGCCACCCGAAACTGATTGGACCGGATGAGCTGGCTGCCAAGGCGGTCGAAATGATGGAGCGCTACTCCATTACCACGCTCGTGGTTGCAGACAAGGCCAAGCGGATTGTCGGGGTTGTGCATCTGCACGATTTACTCAAACATGGGATCGTCTAAAACAGACTGCTGAAAAAAAAGAGCGGGGTAACTGCGACGATCCCTGTGCTCGCGCAACGCGCGGCCTCCGAGGCCCTCGTTGGACGCGCGCAGGTGGGATCGTCCCAGCCACCCCTAGTAAGTGATAGATCGCTGCGGCCTTGCTTGGGACTAGGAGGCTGCGGAAAAACTCAGTTGATGCACAAAATGCCGTTGGAGTCTTTCCTATGGCACCGACGTCACAAGAGTCTCAGGATGCTCAAAAAGGCCGTCCAGCAAGGCCGCAGCGAGCGAAGAGGCGAGGCGTACGCTTCGGTACGTTGAGCCTCTGAGCGATGCGAGAACGCCGCTGGCGGACT
>JAWXBV010000003.1:0-19092 GCA_034440335.1 Nitrospirota bacterium
ATCCGTTCCCATGGCAATCTGGATACCGTCTCGTAGGGCGTTCTTGAAGCTTGCTTGATGGCGCTTCGTCATGGATTTGGCTTTCTCCAAGGCGCTTTCTGGAATGCCGCACCCGAGTCGACAGGCGGCAGTGGTGGCGAGGGCCGAGAGGGTCGGCACGATGAAGACACCCTGCCGTTTCATCATGGCTGCGGCTTCTTCGTCCATGAGGGTGGCATGCTCGATCGAATGGACTCCAGCGCGGAGGGCATTCTTCATCCCCGACGATCCATGGGCATGGGCGGCGACTTTTCGTCCAGCTCGTTGCGCTTCGTCTACGGCGGCCTGGAGTTCTTCCACAGTCATTTGCGCTTGGTCCGGCGAGGTGCCGGGCGTGAGGACGCCGCCCGACGCAATGACTTTAATGACGGAGGCCCCGGCGGCAATTTGCGTTCGTACGGCGGCACGAACTTGCTCGGCTCCTTCCACTTCCTGACCGATAAATCGGGCGTGACCGCCGATCATGCAGATGGCCAGGCCGGCGCCGACAATGCGAGGCCCGGGAACGAGACCTGTATCGATAGCTCGTTGCAAGGTAAAGATGGAGTGGTCGCGCGACCCCACGTCGCGCACGGTGGTAAAGCCTGCCTCCAAGGTCTCACGCGCAGCCTGGCTCGATTTCAGTAAGGTCAGCGCAGGAGTTTCTTGGGCGATCGCCTCGACGACATCCGGTTCAGCGCCGAGGCAGAGATGCACGTGACAGTCGATCAAGCCCGGTAATAGCGTGAGGCCTCGGCCATCGATCTTGGTTGCGCCACGCGGGACAGAAAGATCTCGATCCGATCCGACGGCGGTAATCGTGGTCCCGCGAACAATCACCGTGGCCCGTTCGAGCGTCCGACCGGTTCCATCGATGACGCGCACTGAGCGAATGGCAATGGGTTTCATAATGGTGTATCACGCCGAAGGGTGACGAGACAGTCCCTCACACCCCCGACGGTCCAGCCGTGGGTTTGTCCGGGGGGACGGGATAGGGCTCCCAGTGCTCGGCCAGCGTCAGGGCAAAGAACAAGTACGCGATCATAGCCAGAAGGGCAAAGGCCCCGACAGCGAGCATCCAGAGCGATGGTCTGTTTTTCATGCGATCGATGTCCTCTGCCATTACGGTGCTCTGCGGCTATAGACTTGTGCGGCTGCCTGGAGGGCGACTCCTGGAGTGGAGAGCCAGCCTCCGCGGATAAACAGATCTTCCAGCGCATTGAGCAGGGTTAAGACATGGGCCTCGGTCGATGATTCACCCATCAAGCCGATGCGCCAGGCCTTCCCTTTGAGCGGGCCGATCCCGCCGCCGATTTCAATCCCATAGATCGAGAGCAAGTCGGCTCGGATCTCCGCTTCAGGAATAGAAGCGGGGACCGTGACACAGGTCAACATCGGGAGTCGCCGGCCTGCCGGGGGAAGGGGTGGAAGCCCGAGTTCGGTCAATCCCGCGACCAAGGCTTCGCCGTTGAGCTGGTGGCGAGCGAAACGGGCGGGCAATCCCTCTTCTACAACAAGCCGTAAGGCTTCGCGCAGACCGTAGAGCATGGAGATCGGCGCTGTGTGATGGTAGGCCCTGTTACCCTCAGCCCAGTAGTCCGCGATCAAGGCCATGTCCAGGTACCAACTCTGGCAGGGGCTGCGCCGAGCTTTGATGGCGGCCATAGCACGGTCGCTGAGGGTGAAGGGAGATAATCCTGGCGGACAGCTCACACATTTCTGCGTGGCGCTATAGCAGACATCGATGCCCCAACGATCGACCTCGACCGGCGTCCCTCCCAGAGACGTGACGGCATCGACGATGAAGAGCGTGTCGTGGTCGCGGCACAGTCGTCCGATCGGCTCAAGCGGTTGCCAGGCGCCGGTCGAGGTTTCGGCATGGACAATGGCCACGGCTTTGACCGGCCCGGATCGGCGCAAGGCTTGTTCAACGGCCTCTGGTTCTACGATCTGCCCCCAGGGGGCTTCGACTCGAATCGCTTTGCCCCCGCAGCGTTCAACAATAGAGGCGAGGCGTGTGCCGAACACCCCGTTCACGCCGACGATGACGGCATCGCCTGGCTCAACGACATTCACGATCGCAGCTTCCATGCCGGCCGATCCGGTGCCGGAGATCGCGATGGTGAAGCGGTTCTCGGTCTGAAAGACGATGCGCAACAGAGCTTGAATATCGTCCATGATCGCGAGGAAGGCTGGATCCAAATGGCCGAGCAGAGGAGTCGAGAGGGCGCGCAGGACTCGTGGATGCACCATGCTCGGTCCTGGGCCAAGGAGCAATCGGCGCGGGGGGATGAAGTTCTGAACTGACATATCACTCCGAATCTAGTTCGCTTGGTCTGTTCGGTCTGTCTGGTCTGTCTCGTTTAATTGGTTTGTTTTGTTTATTTGGTTGAACCAGACTAACCGGATAAGCCAGATGAACCAAATAACCAGATAGACCAGACAGACCAGAGTATAGTGGACTTCAATCACGTTCAGCCACGGGTATCTGAATGGGAGTGCTGGACTAGCTGGACTGGCGGGCCGGGGGAGGGTTCATCTGGTTCCCCCCCACACGAGACAGACTAGACAGACCAGATAGACCAGACAGACCAGATAGACCAGACAGACAAGAGAGACTGGCCGGTCCTCGCATATCACGCATCGGCCTTCTGTGAGCCACGCTGAGAGGTTACGAGCCTGAAAGACCGCATGGTATAGTTCGAGCCATGACGGAAACAGCGACAGTTGCTTCCAGTGCGCCGGAGCAGCCGAGATCGTGGTGGCGAGCCACAGACGTGCCGCAGCCGATCGGGATCTATTCCGAACGATTTTCCTCCACAGTCACGCTGTTGTCGGCGCTCTTTCTTATGGTGGCCCTAGGGTCGGTGGTAGGGCTATCGACATCGGCATCGAAGCTGGATCGGATCGAGTCCCCAGAGCAAGCCCTCAGTCTGATGGTCAGTCGGACTAGGGAAGTGGAGGAAGGACTCAGACGGGCGCCTCAGTGGCAACAGCAGCTCTCGGCCTTGACTTCCGGCAATGACAAGGCCGAACGGGCAAACGAAATTGAATGGTATCAGGAACTCGCGGCGAGCTCTGAAGACCCCATGGTCCCGCTTCAGTTGACGATTCTTCAAGCCGAGGCTGGTCATATTTCGCAGGCGCTCCTCTCCGCGCATGACTGGGCCAAGGCTCAAGACCCGCTTCCTCAATTTGCCGGTCTGGTGACGGCGGCCTATGGCGAAGGTCCGGTTCATGATGCGGACCAATATGTTTTGTGGCAAGCAGAGGCGGCAGAGCTGTTGCCTGCCGGTTGGTTTTACGATCGACTGGCTGAACGCCTGGCGCGCCGTGCCAACGATGTCGCGTTGGTGGCCAGAATTCAGGAAGAGGCAGCTGTGCGTGTCGACCGCCAGTTTGCCAGGTCGTATCGCTTGACGCTCGTCGAACTCAGCGCGCTGGCCGTCGGCACAGTGGTCTGTGCGCTGCTCTGGTTCAGACGGAACGAACCGTCCAGCTTCCTTCGGCTCCATGAACCGGGTGTCCCGCCGCCTTGGCCCGGCGGCATCGGCGCAGCGGTGTTGCTGCGCGGGGGCGCGATCGGCGCCATGCTCACGGCGATGTTTCTCCTCTATGTGCCGGACGACAATGCCTCGCTCCGGGCGCTGGCCATTCCATTGACGAATATACCGCTGCTCCTCTTGGCCTACCGGCATCTCTTTCGTCCGTCCGGGATGACGTTCGATAAAGGTTTTGGGTTGGCAATCGGATGGGCTCGTTCTGGTCGTCTCCTGGCGGCAGTATTGGCGGTAGTGGCAGCCGGTTTGTGGGGCGGGTGGGTCATGGATCAGGTAGCGGAATCGTTCCATCTGACAAGCCACTGGGCCGAATGGTTCGATGCGGATCTCGTCTGGGCCACACCCGCTCTGACGGCTGTTAGCTTGGCCGAATACGTGGTGTTTGCGCCGCTGTTCGAAGAACTGGCATTTCGTGGATTACTCTTTGCGATTCTCCGCCGCAAGTTTAGCTTTCTACCGGCGGCACTGATCAGCGCCGGCATCTTCGGCATCGCCCATGGTTATGGATTGGTGGGACTCGTGAGTGTTTGTTGGAGCGGAGTGCTCTGGGCTTGGATCTACGAAAAGACCGGAAGCCTTCTCCCCGGCATTCTCGCCCATGCGATCAACAATCTGCTGGTGTGCTTAGCAGTAATGGCCCTTCTCAGATAGCAGGATGGTGAAAATGGCTTCCAGCGTCGTTCTCGGCTCGACGGAATCCTCAACGTACCGCTAGGGTACGTCTCCGGTTCCCTCTCGCCTCGGGCCTTGCTGCAAGCCATTTTGACCATCCTGCGCTTCCACCCCGTCCGTTGAATCAATCAGATCGAGAGCGTCGTATAAGTCTGGGTATTTTAGGACGTAGTCTAGTTCTGCGCGAAGCTTGGCGTTGCTGATTCGTTTTCCCGTTGGCTGGTCTTCTTGTACTACTGCCGCTGTCGTACTCCATCGCTGTTGCGCAGTGACGCAGATCTCGTTCCAAGTGTGAGGTGTGCCATCGCTGACGTTGTAGGCCTCGCCGGGCTTCCCGCGTTCCAGCGCTACGAGGCAGATGGCTGCTAAGTCCTCGACGTGAATCAGGTTCACATATTTGCGCGAGGGGCCTACGCGGCCGTTTCTGATCCAGTCGATCGGATTGCGACCTGGACCGTAAATGCCTGCTACACGGAGCACGATCGCGCCACAGTTGGTGCGCAAGAACTCTTCCCCCTGCACGCGTGGCTTGGTCAGGTCGATCTGGGCTGATTCGTCAATCCAGGCTGGAGGATAGTCGGTGGAATGATCGGATACCTCGTAGGCAGAGGTGCTTCCTAAGACCACGATGCGGCGAGGTGGCGCATTCAGCCTGCGCGTAAAAGCCTGTACCTGTTCGAGCGGCGTGGCGGGGAAGCACCAGATGAGATCAGCGCCAATTGGAATGTTCAGCCAGGTCGAGGGCTGTTCTAAATCGAACCTCAGGCGCTGTTCCGAAGGAATGCCTCCGAGGTTGGTCAGGGGATTCCTGCTGGAGGCATGGACAGTCCGCCCTTGCACGGTTCCCATTCTGTGCAACACCAGTCCTGTGTAGCCGGATCCAAGAATCACGAGTGGTCCCGTCACTCAATACCTCCATTCGTACAGTTGGCGCATCTTTTCACAGTTGGCAAGATGGAACAACTATCGTCTCAACGGGGGAATTGGCAGGAGAATGCCCCATATGAAATCTAGCCCGCATGATTCATAGCACTTTTGCTGCAATCGCCGATCTGCTGCTCTTGGGCGTGAAGCGTCTTCGATGCGTGAAACGTCGTTCGTGAAGCGTATTTCGTTCCGGAACCGAGCGCTTCATGTTTCGCACCTGCTTCCAGCGCTTCACGCTTCACGAGATACGCTTCACTCTCTGCTGCGCTTCCCGAGGAACGCGCTCCTAGCGATTTCGTCCCTCGACTGTGCTCGGGACCCTGAGCTTTGTCGAAGGGCGATGAACCGTCATGAATCGTGCGGGGCAATAGAGTCGTTTCAGATGGCATGTTAGAATCGCATGCCATGCCCCTCTCTATTTTTCATCCTCTCATCGCCGAGTGGTTTCGCTCGAATGTCGGTACGCCCACCGATGTGCAGGTCCAGGCCTGGCCGGCCATTCAGTCGGGGGCTGATGTGCTGATTGCCGCACCGACCGGGTCTGGTAAGACCTTCGCTGCCTTTCTCTCCTGCATCGACGGCCTCTTTAAACAGGATCTCGCGTGTGAACTCGACGACCATACGCAGGTGCTCTATGTCTCGCCGTTGAAAGCCCTCAGCAACGACATACAGAAAAACCTTCAGCAACCGTTGGCTGAAATCGGTTCCGCCGCTCTGTCTGCCGGGCTCTTGATGCCGGATCTCCGCGTACTGGTCCGCACCGGCGACACGCCGATGGCCGAGCGCCGGCAGATGCTCAAGCGGCCACCCCATATTCTCGTCACGACGCCGGAGTCGCTCTATATTTTGCTGACGGCAGAGAAGAGCCGCCGGCTACTACAGACGGTTCGGACCGTCATTGTCGATGAAATCCACGCCGTTGTGCCGAATAAGCGAGGCGCGCATCTGGCCCTGTCGCTGGAGCGATTGGAAGCGCTGACGTTCACGAAACCTCAACGGATCGGACTCTCCGCGACTCAACGTCCGATCGAAACCGTTGCACAGTTCCTGGTGGGCGGGCGCCCGATGCCGAGGATTATCGACATAGGCCACAAGCGTGAGATGGATCTGGCCGTGGAAGTGCCAAAGGATGAACTGAGCGCCGTGGCCACGAACGCCATTTGGGCCGATATCTATGATCGTATCGCCGAACTGGTCCGGCAACACCGCTCGACCTTGGTTTTCGTCAATACGAGGCGGCTTGCCGAACGAGTGGCGCACTCTCTGGAAGAACGGGTGCGGGACTTAGGCGCCGACGCCGTGGCAGCCCACCATGGCAGCCTCTCGCGCCAGATTCGCTTGTCGGCGGAAGAACGGCTCAAGAGTGGGAAGACGCGTGTCGTCGTTGCCACGGCCTCGCTGGAACTCGGCATCGATATCGGCGCAGTGGATCTTGTCTGTCAGATCGGTTCGCCTCGCGCGATTGCCACATGTTTGCAGCGGGTCGGTCGGGCCGGCCATTGGATCAAGGCCATTCCCAAGGGCCGTCTCTTTGCCATGACAAGGGATGACTTGCTCGAATGTGCGGCGCTGATACGAGCCATTCAGGCAGGCCTGTTGGACCGTATTGCCGTGCCGCCGGCTCCGCTCGATATTTTGGCGCAACAGATGGTCGCAGCAGCGGCGACGCAGACCTGGCAGGAGGATGACTTGTTCGATCTCTGCCGACGGGCCGATCCCTATCGGGCCTTGGCTCGTTCGGAGTTCGATCAGGTGTTGCGGATGTTGTCGGATGGGATTGCGACCGATCGCGGTCGGGGGCTGGCTCATTTGCATCACGATCGGATCAATCGTCGTATCAAAGGCCGGCGAGGAGCGCGACTCGCGGCGATCACCTCCGGCGGGGCCATCCCGGACACGGCGAACTATGTCGTGGTCGCGGAGCCTGAAGGGACGGTCGTGGGATCGGTGGATGAAGACTTTGCGGTGGAGAGTCTGGCCGGCGACATCATGTTGCTGGGCAATACCTCCTGGCGGATCAAGGGTGTAGAGAGGGGCAAGGTGCGGGTGGAGGACGCCCATGGAGCGCCGCCCAATATTCCCTTCTGGCGCGGTGAAGCGCCATCGCGGACGGCAGAGCTTTCGGCGGAGGTGGCTCGTCTTCGATCTGATATCGATCACGCTCTTGAGTCAACCTCCTTACCCCTCACCCCTTACGCGTCACCCATTCACTGGCTTCGCCAAGAATGCGCGCTCGATCAGCGCGGGGCACAACAAGCCATTGAGTATGTGCTGGCAGGCAAGGCTGTGCTGGGGACCGTTCCGACGCAGCAGACCATCGTGGCAGAGCGATTCTTCGATGAAAGCGGCGGAATGCAGCTGGTCTTGCACCTGCCCTTCGGAGGCCGGATCAACCGAGCCTGGGGCCTCGCCTTGCGGAAACGGTTCTGTGTGACCTTCGATTTTGAATTGCAAGCTGCGGCGACCGACAACGGGATCGTAATTTCGCTTGGCGAGAAACATAGCTTCCCGCTCGATTCGGTGTTTGGGTTCCTGCATAGCCGGACGCTTCGTGAGGTCTTGCTTCCCGCCGTGCTGCAAGCGCCGATGTTTATGACGCGCTGGCGCTGGAATGTCAGCCGCGCCCTGGTCTTGCTTCGTTTCTCCCATGGCAAAAAGGTGCCGCCGCAGATTCAACGGATGAAAGCGGAGGATCTGCTTGGCGCCGTCTTCCCTGACGCGATGGCCTGTCAGGACAATATGGTCGGAGAACGGACTCGCCTGATTCCGGACCATCCGCTCGTGAACGAAACGTTGCGGGACTGTTTCACCGAGGCGATGGATCTCAACGGCTTGACCACGCTCCTCAAGCAGATTGAAGCCGGGGCCATCAGCTGTGTGGCGGTCGATACGCCGATGCCCTCTCCGTTCTCGCACGAAATCTTGAATGCCAACCCCTATGCCTTTCTCGACGATGCGCCGTTGGAAGAACGGCGGGCGCGGGCGGTGGAGATGCGGCGCACGCTTCCGGCTCAGCTGGCCGGCGAAATCGGGGCCTTGGACCCTGCGGCGATTGAGGATGTGCAACAGGAGTCCTGGCCCGTCGTGCGCGATCCGGACGAATTGCACGACGCCTTGCTCACGTTGTTTTGGCTGCCGGTAGAGGAGGTACAGGACTGGGCGGTTCACCTGGCGCACTTGATCGAAGAGGGGCGAGCAGTTGAACTCAACGTGCAGAGTGAGGCGCAGGAAGTACGAGGGTGGGTCGCGATGGAGCATCGGGCTCAGGTGGAATTGATGTTTGCGTCGGGCGATGAAGCCGCCACCGATGCCACGGTGCTTGGGTGGATGGAAAGCATCGGTCCAACGACGGCGATTGAGCTCGCCACACGATTGCATTGCCCTGATCAGGCGATTGATCAATCATTGATTCGCCTCGAAGTATCCGGGCAAGTCCTCCGGGGCCGGTTCCGGCCCGCGGACCTCATTCAAAATTTAAAATTCAAAATTGAAAATTCCGGCGCGGCGGCGGCTTCCACGCCGGAATGGTGCCACCGCCGGTTGCTGGCGCGCATTCATCGTCTGACCATCGGCAGGCTGCGAAAAGAAGTCGAGCCGGTGACCGCAGCCGAGTTCATGCGATTTCTCTTTCAATGGCAACATGTGGCTCCTGGGTCGCGTCTCCATGGCGAGGCCGGTCTCTTGGCCATCGTCGCGCAGCTGGCCGGCTTCGAAGCGGCATCCTCGGCCTGGGAGCCGCATTTGCTCCGGACGAGGTTGGCGAAGTATGAGCCTGAGTGGCTGGATCGACTCTGTCTGAGCGGGGCCGTCAGCTGGGGCAGACTGTCTCCTCATCCACGACTTGCGCAGGTCGGAGATCTTGCACAACGTCGGATTATCCCGACGAGCGTGGCGCCGATTAGTCTCTTTCCACGGGAGGAGAGCGAATGGTTGAGGGCTGTGTTTCAAGATGATGCAGTATCGCATGGCTCTGGTCCCATTGCCCAGCTGAGTCACGTGGCGCAAGACCTTCGCTGCACCTTGCACGAACGAGGCGCGAGTTTCTTTCCCGACCTGGTTCGGATGACCAACCATCTACCGGCGGAAGTGGAAGAAGGACTGTGGGAACTCGTGGCTGCCGGCCTGGTCACGGCCGACGGCTTCGATAATCTCCGTGCTCTCATGGACCCGCGTCGTCGCCGTGCGGAAGGACGGGCGCGATCTCGGCGGCCTCGACACACAGCCGGGCGATGGTCCTTGCTCCGGAGGGATCAGTCAACCGCCAATCGTCCTTTGTCAATCGATGCTCATTCACCATTCACCATTGAACATTCAACATTGCGTCCCGCCCCTCACGCCTCACGCTCGGTCGAGTCCGTCGCGCGCCAGTTGTTGCGTCGCTACGGCGTCGTCTTCCGTGATTTGCTGGTACGGGAGTCGCTGGTTCAGTCCTGGCGCGATCTGCTGGTGCAGTACCGTCGGATGGAATTGCAAGGCGAGATCCGTGGAGGAAGGTTTGTGAGTGGCGTTACGGGGGAGCAATTCGCGTTGCCGGAAGCCATTGAATCGTTACGGGCGGCGAGAAAACGACATGAGCCCGGTGCTGCCTCTCACGACATCACACTCTCTGCCAGCGATCCGTTGAACCTCGCAGGAGTGATTGTGCCTGGTCCGCGCGTGCCTGCCGTGCCATCGAATTTTGTGGTGTTTCGTGACGGAGTAGTGGTGCGAGCTGTGCAAGCTCGGACTCTTCATGCATATCGTCATGAGGCGTTCGAGACCGAAGCCGCCGGGGCTTCTCGCACGTAAGGCCGACGGAGACGTACCGGCAGTCCGTCGAGGAGGCCGAACGAGAAAAGCCAAGCCGGGCGAGTGGATCGGGCGAAGCAATCATGAATAGTCCTGGCTAGGACGGGAGGCAGCGGACAGGTTTAATGAGCAGGCTATCCAGCGAGGACGGGCAAATCTGGTCTGGCAGGAATAGTCAGCAAGGGGCAGCGCGCGCCACGGACCACCCGCTCAGTGGTACTTCCGCGAAGCAGATCAAACAGGCTGGTATGCCCTTCCGTCATCATTACGATCAGGTCCACATCGAAATCCGTTCCTGCCGCTAAGATCCACTCGACCGGATCGCCCTTGGCGCCAAGCGTGTTCCACGACCAGCCTGGGCGCTCGGGCTTGGTGAATTTCTGGAGATCGGCTTCCTCTCCAAAATGCACCAGCTCGAACAAGACTTTCTCACTGCCCAGCGTCTGTGCTAGGTCTGCGGCAAGATCGATGGCCGGTTGCGGGTGCGGCGTATGGGAGAGCGGAATCAAGACTCGAGTCAGGTTCGTGCGGCCCGTCTCTGCTGAGACAAACCCCTCGACCCCGGCTGGAACAAAGAGCGTCGGCGCATGGGTGCCGCGAGCCACGGGCTCGGCGACTGCGGGGTGGGTGAGACGAGCGAGGCCTTCACGCTGGTGGGTAGACAGCACGAGCAACTCTGTGGGGCGCGCTGTGAGGTGCTGGAGGATGGTGCCTGTGGTATCGCCTGAGACGGCGCGGACACGTTTGATGTGGACGCCCAACTTCGCGACATCTTCTTTCGAGCTGCCTTCCGGCAAGACTCCCCAGCGAGCGAGGAGTGGCCGGATGCGGGGGAAATCCTCGAAGCCTTGGCGCCCAACCGTGGGGTCGACGTGCATCATCGTCAGCTCTCCCTGCACGAGGCAGGTGAGCTTCATCGCATGGGCGAACGCCGCCGAGTCTGCGGCGGAGAAATCAGTGGGATGAAAAATTCGGCGAAAGGGGAGCATTGGGGTGTCGATCATCGGCCAATCGTCAATGAGCCAGCGCCCTCAACCGGTGAATCTGGGCCTCGTGATTCTGTGCAATCAGGATATCGAACGATCCCTGCGCCTTTGCGTGAAAGGTCAACTGTTGGTCGCTCGGGACTCCCAAGAGGGTCGCGAGGGATGTGACATATTCCCCCTGTCCACGTGCGAGGTCCTGCTCCAAGTTCGCTTCGTTATATGTCGCAAAGGCAATGGCCTTATGCTCCGGGAGCAAGAGTCCGTCTTCATTCCACCAGGCGTGGCCCGAAGTTGTGCCGGTCACGTTCGACGTCGTGTCGGTGATTTGCTTGACCGTTCCCTTGAGGGTGCAGCCTGACGCAAGCAGCATGAGCATCGGTACGATGGTCCAAACAGCGATACGTTTCATTCTCTTACCTCCTCGGTGTGAAAGGGGATGGTCCCCTTCATGAGAAACTGGTGTCACTATATCACAAGTACGCTACAGTTCAGCTGAATGTCCACCGATAGGAAAGCGATACGTTGCGGGAGCCTATCGATCGAGGAGACACCTCATGTCCGTCCAAGCACTGACTCAATTCCATCCCACAGAGTTCTTTCGTCTGCCGTCTGCAAACGGCACGGGAGCCCAACGATTGGATACCAAGGTCAGCGGGGTCGCCGTCTCCAACGACTTCTCTGGACGCTTGAGTGTGACGACAACGGAAGGGGACACCATTATCCTCTCGGCGAATATTGAATCCGATTTCCGTGCGGTGAATTACAAGGCCAGGGCTGAAGGCGATGACACGACGGTAGATGTCGACGCGAAGTATGCCGAGTATTCGCTAACACAAGAGTTTGGCGTGACGGTGGAAGGCGATCTGAACGAACAAGAGGTCGAGGATTTGGAGAAACTGTTCCGAACCGTCGTCGACATCTTCAAGAAATTCTTGATTGGACAGGATGACGAAGTGCTGGCCAAGACGGCGAATCTGGCCGAGCGGTTTGGAGCACTCTCATCTCTGTCAGGTCTGGACGTTCGTGTGGATGTGGAGCGATCCATCACGGTCCTCGCCGCGCAGCTCGCTTCCGAAGTGACTGGTCAACCTGCGCTGCCGACGGGCCAGCAACTGCAGATACCCGCCTCGACGTCTCACACCGCTACCCCGGGTGAGGCGCCCTCGGCGGTTGCGGCGATCCCGCGACCGTCCACCGGTACCACGGCGTCGCACATCAGTACCCCTCCACAGGAGACGCAGAGCCCTAGGTCGTTGGTTCAGCAAGTGTTGGATGCGCTGAAGGAAGCGAAGGTGGAGTCGCACAAGGTACGGAAGTATTTGCCGGATTTCTTTGAGAAGCTTCGCGAGGACCTGGGGAAGGAATTGAGGGGTGAGCGCAATCACGATCAGCCCGCAAACCAGGTGCAGACACCGGGCGCCACAAGCGCCAGTGTAGTCTTTGCGCATCAGTCAGTGAGTCAGACGTCGATATCTCTTTCAATCCGAAGCTAGGGCAACAGCGTCAGCCGCCTGGCTGGCGTCAAGTGTACGGCGAGGCGTGGGTGTCCCACGCCTCGCCGTGGTCGTTTCAGCGACAGAGGGGAGCGGCCAGACCATCCTTCTTGCTCGCTGAGGCCGCACGATCAGAATGTGCTCCCTCAATGCGCGCAGTGAAGGACGGTCCGGCTGCTCCCCTTGAAGAGATAGATAGGATTAACCAAACAAGGGGAAGGTCTCCTGTGCTCGTGCAACGCGCGGTCTGAGAAGACCCTCGTTGGACACGCGCGGTGGGGAGTGCGGGACAAGCATGCAGAGCCGCGAGGCCCCGAAGCGTATTTGAACAGTACGTTGAGGGGGGGGCTGCGAGCCTGCCTGCCGAAGGCCCGTTGCAGCCGCGAATCTGCGATTGCAGCAGAAGTGTTCATGAATAATGCGGGGTAGCTAGTCCCTCACACCCGCCTGAGCCGGTTCGTCTTGAACCTCCTCTGCCCCGCCCCGGCACCCTACTCGGACAGCACGCGCAGGAGATCTCTCGCTCCGTGAAGGATGCGATAGACCAGGACGGCGTTGCCCTTCACTTTGTAGAAGACCAGATAGTTGTCGATGACGAGAACTCGATAACCAAGCGCCGTGAGCTTGGGATTGTGGGGAACACGACCGACGAAGGGGTGGGATTGCAGCGCTTCCAAACGGGCTTCGATGTGATCGAACACGTCAACCGCGGCCCGTGAATTCTCCGCGGCCACATACGACACGAGATCCACCAGATCCTGCTCGGCGATCGAGAGCAGGCGGACGGTGTACCTACTTGAAGGCACGGATGCGCTTCCTCAGATCGGCCATGACACGGTCGAGCGGGCGCCCCCGGTTGCCGGCTGTCGCTTGCGATTCTGCGACGGCCAGTTTTTCATAGAGCTCCAACGTCCGTTCCATCTCTCCGTATTTGGCCAGCGACATGAGCACCATGTCACCCTCCCCGTTCTTGGTGATGAACACGGGCTCATGGCTCTTGTGTACCAGATCGGAAATGTGATTCGTTTTGTTCCTCAGATCCGAGATCGGCTTAATAATCGGCATGGCATTCCTCCATTGTTTTTCAATTATCATGGGAATGACTCTATCATGATAACAGCATCGAGGCCAGAACATAGGATTGGGGCCACATGGACGCGACATCTTGGGAAACACACGGCGAGGAGTTTCCAGGGTCGTTTCTTGACCGTGCATCTGACCACGGATAGCGCTCGGGAAATCTGTCGCTGACCGGGTGTCAAGTCAAGCAATGACTCTCATAAGCGCTCCTCGGGTTATGGCACGTCTCGGGAAATCGATTGTGAAGCAATCGGAGGGTAGGGCGGGTGAAAATATCTTCCGGTGGGTGGGCGGGTGAGAATATTGCGCACAGTGGGAGGTCTGGCAGCATTGAGATGTTCCCAGCCAACTTGCCCTCAACGCTCTCAGTGGACTAGGCGTCCCTTATTATAGGCAATCCAACCCAAGGAGGTCGGCATGTCACAGATGACTGCAGTGCAAGTCAGTGGTCTCGGCGGCGCGTTCGAGACAGTGAAGCGTTCGGTACCGGAACCGGGGCCTCAGACTGTCCGCATCAAGATAGAGGCCTGCGGCGTCTGTCATAGTGACGTCTTTGTGAAGGAAGGGCACTGGCCTGGCCTGCAATACCCACGGGTGACGGGGCACGAGGTCGCCGGTGTGATCGATGCCGTTGGAACAGGCGTGACGATGTGGAAGAAAGGCCAACGGGTTGGCGTGGGGTGGCACGGTGGACATTGTGGGCAATGCGTCTCCTGCCGCCGTGGGGATTTCATGGGCTGTCAGAGCTTTCAAGTCACGGGATTCCAAGAAGACGGTGGGTATGCACAGTTCATGATTGCCCGGAGTGAAGCTGTCGCTGCAATTCCAGACGTTCTCTCGCCGGTGGAGGCGGCGCCCATCCTCTGCGCCGGCGTCACGACCTTCAACAGCTTGCGTCATAGCGGGGCAAAATCAGGCGATCTGGTGGCGGTGCAGGGATTAGGTGGGCTGGGACATTTCGGCGTTCAGTTTGCCACAAAGATGGGCTTTCGTACCGTGGCTATAGGCCGAGGGCAAGACAAGGAAGCATTAGCGATGAAGTTAGGCGCAGCTTGTTACCTGGACACCGAGAAGGCCAACGCGGCAAACGAATTGACCAAGATGGGCGGCGCCTCGGTCATTCTGGCCACCGCGCCGAACAGTAAATCGATGTCGGAGCTGATCGATGGGCTTGGTGTCGGTGGCAAGCTGCTGGTAGTCGGAGCATCAGCCGACCCCATTACCGTCACGCCCATTCAACTCATCGGCGCCCGCCGGTCGATTCAGGGCTGGCCATCGGGAACCGCCCGGGATTCGGAAGACACACTCAACTTCTGTGCGCTGACCGGTATTCGTCCCATGGTCGAGACCTTCCCGCTCGAACAAGCCGCGGCCGCCTACGATCGCATGTTGAGCGGCAAGGCGCGATTTCGAGTGGTGCTGACGATGGGTAAGTGAGGGAGCAGGCACCGATCCTTCTTGCTCGCAGAGCCCCCACGATAAAAAGGATGGGAAGGACACCCATGTTGGTCCTGTGCTTCCGGAACGCGCGCCCTGGGAAGGGCCTCGTTCGACGGCCGCACGTAGACCAACGTGGGTGCCCTCGATGCGCGCAGTGAAGGACGGTTTACCTGCTTCCTCTGGAGAAAGTGAAGAAACAGAAGGCCCTCGTTGGACGCGCGCAGTGGAAGACTCATCTAGCCCGCCCTCAAGGGAAAAGCTAGAATAGTGGTGTGCTCGGCGGGCACAATGTCACTGGGAATGGGAGTCGTGAAGGGAAGCTGAGTGTGAAAGAACGGAGGGCGTACGATGAGCAAGTTAAAGCCAAGACCGACGTTCAAGAGTGAAGCGCAGGAAGCCGCTTTTTGGGCCTCGCACGACTCAACGGAGTATATCGATTACTCCAAAAGCCGCAGGATGATCTTCCCAAAGCTCAAGCCGTCGACGGAAACGATTTCACTCCGGCTGCCAAAATCTCTTCTGGATCAACTCAAGACGCTGGCCAACAAGCGCGATGTCCCCTACCAGACGCTCCTGAAACTCTTTGTGCTCGAACGAGTGCAGGCAGAGTTGCATCTCAAGACCGCCAAGGCTGTGTGAGGGAGCAGGCAACCATCCTTCTTGCTCGCAGAACAGCGGAGGGGATGGAGGCCGATGATCTTTCTGTGCTCGCGCAACGCGCGGCCTCCAAAGACCCTCGCACGGGCTAATGGCACGTCTCGGCGTGCCAGTGGGTGGGCCGGGTGAGAAAGTTGCGCGCAGTGGAAGATCAATCAGCCCCCATCACTGAAGAGAGAACGAGCGAGCTTGGAGGGATCAATTAGATGGATAACGGTCGCTCAATACGCGCAGTGAAGGACGTTTTGCCTGCTCCGTCTGGAGAAAGTGAAGAATCAGAGAGCCCTCGTTGGATACGCGCAGCGGGAGGCTCACCTGGCCTGCCTCAAGAGGAAAGATTGGACTTGCGCAGTGAGGGCCAGTCTGGCGGCTGGACCGTTTAGTTGTCCTCTGTGAGAGGTATACTCATTTCAAAACTTCGTTTGCCTCAAGGCAGTGCGAAACTCAAGAAGACCGTCGTACAGTGCGGGAAACTGAGCGAGCGTTACGGAAGGCGCATTTATGGATCGCGTTACACCCTTGATATGCGTATGTGCTTCTGTGTTGCGAATCTCCTTCAACCCGTCCAGTGTTGCCGCAAGCTTCATTAGCTTGCCTTGATCTACACTCTTCTCAATTTTCTCGACATTAATAATGCCCAACAGCTGGATAAGCATTTTCCGGAAATTATCCTTGTAGTCGAAACCATAATTCCTTTTTATGATTTGCCTTTTAACAAAGGTGATGTTGTCGATGTCAGTCAGGTGACGACATGCACAGCGGAGAACAATGTCATCCATGGATTCCTCTATCCAGCCACATAACTCAAGAATGGCGAGCTTCGAGTAGAAGAGAGAATCCCTCGTTGAGGTCGCCCCATTATACTTCCGGTCAAGCGCTTTGAGATTAGTGAGAATGTAGCTGCGCGCAATCATGGCCCTACAGAGCGAATATTTTAATTGCTGTATTCAGGCGCTCAATTACGCGTTGTTTTTTGGAAAGCCCCTCTCTTAAAGCTCCCTCAGAAAACTCTGGATGCGCGAGAAGGTCATTGTGGTGAAGCCTCAACTTCGAAACAGGAACATTTATGATTTTCGGTAGATTAGAGCCAACACCAACCAACAGTGCTTCAAGAACCGTTAATGATAGTTTTGGAGGTGCCTTCTCTTCGAATACTCCGTCTGCAACAAGCTTGATTGTGTTGATGAACAAATTTCGCTTCTCTTCGATCGATGGATCGGAGGCATACTGGTTTGCATGCATGTAATCGTTAAGGAACTTTGCCAAGTGTCCTTCGTAGTTTTTTCGCCAATCCATGAACGCGAAGAAACGAAGTATGATTTCCTGTTTAGTGAACCGGTATGTTTGCCCAGCGCGCATCTTGTTTAGTCGCCTCCAAGGAGCATGCTCGTCAAGTTCTTTGAGAAGATTGTTGAAAGTCCCGCCGTAAATGCAGTTGCGAATCTCCTGATTATTTAGCTTCATTCCACCCGTATTTAGGCGGTGGAATATTGTGAATAGGTACTCCATGTGGGGCTTTTTCTTAAAATCACATCGAAGGACTGTCACAGGAACTGAGAGGTTCTCTACTCGGGTGTAGTATTGATGAAGTGCAGCAGTTGATGTTTTTATTGCCGCCACCGACTTGCCTGCAATTTCCGGATCAATGTCGTTGAGCTGCGAGAGTTTCCAATCACCACCTTGGAGGAACTTGACGATCGTCGAGATGCGTTGAAGGCCATCAATAACTATCCACTTCTGCTGCTTATGGTCCAAGGCGAAACACATACTTGGGATTGGGAGTTGTTTAATCAACGAATCAATAAATCGGGTCTGGTCTGGACCTTTCCAGACGATGTCTCGCTGGAATTCTGGCGAAATCTCCAATATGCCTTGCTCGTGCATCCGGAATAGGTCTGCGCAGGAGCGAAGTTCGTTGTAGGCGACAATATCCGGCGGAGGGACTTCGGCGTAGTCGTCTTCGTAAAATGTTTGCTCCTCTAGCTCTGAAATTTTTGGCTTCATGATTATCCCTCAGTCCATTGGTCGGGCTAGGTTTGCGAGTGCCATTGCCTTGGCTATCATCTGTTCATGAATGGGGGTTCCCATCTAGGATACCGACAGTATTGCGAGCCAGGGTTTCAATTCGTTGTTGAATTTCATAAGTCATGTCAATCCTTTACGCCTGTCATAGCCAAAGCGCAAGATCGCAAATGGGAATATTGAGAAGGACTCAGAAACAAAAGCAAGTGAAATGGGATCGTTGTTTGACCGGATACCAGGGAAGCGCGTCCAGTGTGGGCGGGCGAGATTCTGCCACGTGGTTTCACGGCGGGTGGTCCGCACGCTCAGGTGAGGATGCTCAAACAGACCATCCAGCGAGGCCGCATCAGTTTATTACTCGTTCTCAATAGGATCGCTTGGTCGGCCCTCGATTGCGCGTGTCGAATGATGTAAATGATGCTTCCTTTGTTCCGCGAGCAGGAGGACGACCAGGCTACCCGTCCTATACCGCGGCCTTTTCCACCCTTACTTCAGCGCGGTGGCCTGTTGCGGCGAGAACTCTGATGAGCACATCGGTTGAAACGCCGTGAGTATTTCCATTAGCAATCGCGGTCACTCATGTTCTCGACGTGCCGGCGTGCTTTGCAATCTCAGCATGGGTGAGCTGTCCTGCTTGAATGATTTTCGCCAGTGCAACGGTGAGCTCCGAACGAAATTCCATTTCAGCAGTATCAGCCGCGGACGATGTCCGGCTTCATGCCATAGAATCCAGAACAGGTCGCTTTGTGCCTGCGGATCGACGCCATTCATTTTCATGGCTGAGACGATGTCGTCGAGCACGGCAATGAATTCCTGCTCGGAACAGTTCATCCCCTTGTGAGCGGCGAGCATGCTCATGCCCTTGTAGGTCTGCGGCCCACCGGTTCCGGCGCAGGTTAAGTCGACCACCAGTTCAATCAGTTCGGCGTCGCTTTTCTTGGCGTTGTCGTAGCGCGGCGAGATGATCGGGTTGGCGTGGTGCAGCTTCAGGACGTCGGTAACGAATTTTCTGATGCCTGTTTCGCCGCCCAGACGTTCATACAAACTTGCTTGGCTCATGGTTCACCTCCCTCAAACGTGGCTATAGGTTGTTCGGTCGACTGGGCGAGCGCAGCTCACACCGAACCGGGTGTCGCGCGCTTGGCAGCCCATTTCGGCAGGACTCTGGGCCCTGTCGAGCCACAGTCTCAGGCACTATCCTCGCTTCGGGAAACTCTGTCAATTACCGTTTATTGATACACACCCCACATACGCAGCTCATCCCTTTTCCTTTTTGCCTACTCTCAAAAGGGTGGCCTGGATTGGTTCCTCACCGCGCGCATTGAGGGAGCATCAGACATCTGGTTGATCCCTCCCCTAATCCGGACGTAAGCCATTCATTGAGTCTGCCGAGCCAGCCAGACTCTGTGCTGGCTGCGGCGGAGGATGCCCGCCACTTTTTTTAGGCAC
>JAWXBV010000004.1:0-86379 GCA_034440335.1 Nitrospirota bacterium
ACAAGGCGCGTCCGGGGGTAAAGAGTCTGTCTCGGCAGACTCAGGCGGGAGGGTGAACTAGTCGCCGGGGTTGGGCGGGTGAGAAGTCTGGCCTTTTTGAGCATCCTGAGGCGATTGTGACATCGGCACCCTAGGGAAGATCATGTGGCATGTTAGGCATAAACCGAGTTTTATCGCAGCCTGCTAGCGGTCCACAGAAGGGCCGCTCACCTGAATACTGGACTGTTCTGTCGTCGTTGCCGTTGGTGAACAGTGCGAGCGAGCAGTTGTTATTTGGATGAAGTCCTCGGCAGACTCAGCTCATTGAGCCGACGCACGTCCGAATCGATCTGCTTGAGGGTACTGAGCTGATCCGTTAATTCCGCGATCCGCTTATCGCGATCGCGAATCTGCCGCTGAAGACTGTGGACTGGGAGCTTCGGATTGTCGGCCATGTCCACAGCCCGCAATGTGGCAGCCGCACTTGCCGTACGCTGTTGTCCCAACCATGTGCGCACCAGCCCCTTCATCACCGCGAACGGGCCATTGGGCTCGTCGGCGGGAGTGGGGTGGGAGGCCCGGTTGGTAAGAAACCGAACCCAGCGCGCGCTTGAATCCGCGAATGGACCATTCGGCGCAACGGCAATCGCCTGCTGAAAGGAGGCCGTTGCCACCTCTCCATTCTGGAACAATGCGATCATCGCCCGTGTGAAATGGACCTGATCGCAGGACTGACGTTGCGCACAGGTGCTCAGCAGCTTGTGGTGTTCTCGCTGTACGGCTTGCACGAGTACCGTGTCGTTCGCATCGGCTTGAAATATCGGCGCAGAGATCGGTGGCGGTGAACCATTCACCATGACACAGCCCCCCAGCATCCCCGTCAGCAAGAGCCAGGATCCAGAACGTAACCACATACCGATGCTCCTTCTTGTGCCGAGACCCCGATGTCTTTTCTTAGCAGGCTGCGAAAAAACTCGAATATTGAGTCATACGTCTCGATTCGCACAGGGGCCGTCTCGCGTCAGAATAGCCCGCAGGATGTGCAAAAAGGCCGTCCAGCAAGGCCGCAGCGAGCGAAGAGGCGAGGCGTACGCTTCGGTACGTTGAGGCTCTGAGCGATGCGAGAACGATGCTGGCGGACTTTTTCCGCATCCTGTTAGACAAGTCTAGCAGATGGTACGGATTGTGACGGTCCAGAAGGAGGGGAAAATCGACGAAAGACGAAACCTCTGTCCCCGACCTCCTTGCCCTTGCGCAATCCTGGCTCAACCTGGTCACCTCCTCCAGGTGCGTCGCGACCATACGGGCGAAGTCGAGCGCCCGTTGCACGATCGTGGCGCCGATTGGTCTGTCTCGTCTCTTCCCATGTGTCGACTGCCCGCCCGATACGGGGATGAAGGCATGGCACGATCGACGCCTTCAGCCTCCGTTGACCCAAGCTCACAGATTGGATGAGAGTGAGAGGCCATTCGGTAGTGGGCCCCTTTGAGTTCTGAGGATCTTGTCACTGCGTAACCCGCATTACTCATGAACACTTCTGCCGTAATCGCCGATCCGCTGAGACGACGAGCCTGAAACGTCGTTCGTCCGGAAGTGGAGTTTCTAGTTTCAGGTTCCAAGTTTCAGGTTCGACCTCTGAATTTCTCCAATTCGACTCACACAACTTGAAACCAGAAACATGAAACTCGAAACACTTACACGAGATACGTCCTTCGACGGGCTCAGGACGTCCCGAGCCTGTCGAGATACGCTTCACGAGGAACGCGTTTTCCTGGCGATGTCGTCCCTCGACTGTGCTCGGGACCCTGAGCTTTGTCGAAGGGCGACGAACCGTCATGCACCATGCGGGTTAAGCGGTCAGGTATAGTGACCGCATGGCGAAAAATGCAAAACCTGAGTCCGATGTGAACGTCACGGCCTTTCAGATCCTTCAGGCGGTGACGGGAGAACCTGCCGGTTCCCATGATGGGAATGACCAACCTGCCAAGAAGAAAGCCCTGCCGGCAAAAGACCCCGCCGCTGTGGCTTTGGGTCGCTTAGGAGGGCTGAAGGTGGGGGGCTCGAATGGCAAGCCTATCTGCTAAAAGAAGAGCGGAAATAGCGAGTGAAGCAGCGAGAGCGAGATCAAAAAAGAAGTAGGTCAGATGCCAGGAAGTGGAAGGGTTTCAATTGAGAATGGATCGATCGTACTCTTTGGCTCACGAGAGTTTTGACGAATTAATTTCACGAACTGAGTTGCTTCATAATAGCGTCCGCGTTTTTCACCTGATGGTATAAGCAATCCTTGAACCGTTAGATCTTTCAAGTCTCTACTGGCAACATTCTCTGAGACCTCGGCTGCCGATCTATACGTCGCGTTCTTAACTCGATACCCAAATGCAGCATCAGCAAGAGCTAAAATCATTCGCTCTGGAAGTCCACGTCTTTTCACTTCTGTTTCTAATTGATCCCAAACACGCGCTGTTTCCTTACTTCTACGTAACAGGCTCGTTGCTTGGCGATAGTGCGCAGTAAGGGAAAACCGTATCCATTGGCGTGCATCGTTCTCAGGATGCCATGATCCTTGCCCTACGTCTGCAAGCACTTGATAATAAGTGGGTGTATTACGTCCAAGATATTCTTCGATACTGCAAAATTCAGGCTCCAATATACCTTCGCGCGCCAGCACAAGCGTCTGAAGACACCGGGCCATTCTCCCATTTCCATCTGAAAAAGGATGAATCATTGTTAAGTTCAAATGAGCCATGGCTGCACGAACCATGGCAGGGACATGGTTATTTCCGCTCTGGAGCCAAGAGGTTAATTCTTTAACAAGTCCTGGAATTATTTCAGCATCGGGGCCCTCATAGACCCGTTCTCTTTTCGCTTCATCAATTACCGAGATAGGCCCAGGCCTCCAGCGCCCTGGATTTTTGGCAAGATCGTAGGAGAGCATGATAAAATGCAATCCTCGAAATAAGCTTTCATCGTATGAAAAGTGAGGATCGTGAGCGAGTTGCAGAATATAAGTCATTGCATCTCGATAGCCCTTGATGGCATGCCATGTTTCAGCCTTGGCGTCGGTCGGTTCTACCCCCGCAACAGCTGCTAGCGCATCCTCTGCACTTACATGAAACCCCTCAATACTGTTTGATCCTCTAATCGCCCGCGCAAAGGTGGATCGACGAAGCGATCCATACCATTTCGCCGGTATTCCTAGGGCGTACTTGAGGTTTTTCCTTATCTCGCCAATCTGGCCGAGAACGTCGTGCTCAAGTGGTAATAACTCTGGTGCTGTGTATAACATGTGCCTATCGTGTGATGGATAATCATTTGCAAGATGACTATCCGTCAGTTATTATCTGATGTCAAGTTAGTATACTAACAACTTCGCTGTTGGTATTGCTTGAGCGATCACGCACAAGACCTCTGTTACCACGGAGGACGCCATGAACAAATTGACGCAAGCCAAACGAGTCCAAGTCATTGCCGCGCTGGTCGAGGGCAATAGCGTTCGTGCGACGTGCCGCATGACGGGGCGTCTGCAGGAAAGCGGTCCTGAAACTCTTGGTGGATCTCGGCACGGCCTGTGCGCGATATTGGGATGAGCATGTGCGCAAGCTGTCTTGGAAGCATATCCAGTGCGATGAGATTTGGAGCTTCTGTTCGCGAAGGAAAAGAATGTTTCTGAAGGGTTCAAGGGCAAGCCCGGCTTTGGAGATATTGGGACCTGGGTAGCGATTGACGCCGATACGACGTTGATCGCCGCGTATCTGGTCGGTGGACGAAGTGCGGAGTATGCGAAGAAGTTCATCGATGATCTGGCCTCACGATTAACCCATCGGATTCAACTGACCACCGACGGCCACAAAGCCTACTTGCAAGTGGACTATGCCATGCTGGAAAAGATTTATGCGGCTCCTCCACGCGAAGGACAAGCCCGCTACAGCCAGGCGGACTGCTGCGGAGCGAGGAAGATCAACGTCCAGGGCGATCCCGATATGGCTCAGGTCTCAACAAGTTTTGTCGAACGCCACAACGTGACCATGCGGATGAGCATGCGACGGATGACCCGATTGACGAACGGCTTCAGCAAGAAGCTTGAGAATCAGGCCCATGCCGTGGCCCTGCATGTCATGCAGTATAACTTTTGCCTGATTCATCAAACGCTCCGCGTCACCCCGGCGATGGAAGCGGGAATTGCGGATCATGCCTGGAGCATGGAATAGTTGATGGGGCTACTTGATTGAAAGGGACCCACTACAGAGGCCATCCGGCCCCATTGCATTCACTCGCTCAGTGGTCTATACGTAATAACTTTCCTTGCTCATGCACCAGCAATACTATGGCGGTTAAAGGGAAACGTCCCCAACAGTCGGCCCGTCCCAAGGAGAGCCAGAAGGTCGCGCGCGCGCAATCCACCCGTCGATCGAAGCGACCGCCCCTCCTCGCTGCACCTTTCCCCTCTCCCCTCTCTTCAGGACCTCCTGCTTTTCTGATCGTCGGCATCGGCGCCTCCGCCGGCGGCTTGGAGGCCATGGAAGAGTTCTTCCGCCATATGCCGCCCGACAGCGGGATGGCCTTCGTGGTGGTCTCGCACCAGCATGCCGGCCATGTCAGTCTCTTGCCCAGTCTGCTCAGCAAATGCACGACGATGCCGGTGATGGACGTGAAGGACGGCATGCAGGTGGAACCAAATCGCGTCTACGTGGCGCTGGGCGGCACCAATTTGGGGATCCTGCACGGCGCCCTGCACCTCATGGAGCCTCCCACAGAGGAGCGAGTGCCCCTGCCCATCGATTATTTCCTCCGTTCGTTGGCGAGAGATCAGGAGCAGTACGCGGTCGGCATCATCCTCTCCGGGACCGGCAGCGACGGCACAGTGGGCTTGCGCGCGATCAAAGCCGAGTCCGGCATGACGATCGCGCAGGCTCCGGAGTCGGCCAAGTACCAGGGAATGCCGCGCAACGCGATCGACGCAGGGGTGGTCGATGTGGTCAAACCGGCGGACCACATGTCGGAGCTATTGCTCGGCTATGCGAAGAACCTGACGAAGCCGGTCCTGCCGACTCCCGAATCCACGACCTCTCAGACCTTGCGGAAAATCTTCCTCCTCTTGCGCGAACGAACCAAGAACGATTTTTCACTCTATAAAGACAATACGATTCACCGGCGCATCGAACGCCGGATGCAGGTGCACCAGATCCAGAGCCTAAACCACTATCGCCGATATCTGCTGGACAATCCGCATGAAATTGATGCGTTGTTCCAGGATCTGCTCATCGGGGTCACCAGTTTCTTTCGGGATGCTGAGGCCTTCGAGGTCCTCGCGCAGAAGGGATTCCCAGGGCTCTTGCGGGACAAGCCCGAGGGGACGGTCCTGCGGATATGGGTCGCCGGCTGTTCCACCGGAGAAGAAGTCTATTCGCTGGCCATCCTCCTGCGCGAATACCTGACGGAGCAGAAGCTCCGCCGCACCATCCAGATTTTTGCGTCGGATCTCGACAGGAAGGCCATCGAGACGGCGCGGGCCGGCCTCTATCCAGTCGGCATTGCCGGCGATCTCACCCCGAGCCGCCTGGAGCGATTCTTCACCAAGGAAAATAGCCATTACCGGGTCAAGAAGGAGATTCGGGATCTTGTCGTCTTTACCGTGCATAATATCTTGGCCGATGCGCCCTTCACAAAGCTGGACCTCTTGTCCTGCCGCAACCTCCTGATCTATCTGAACGCGCAGGCCCAACACCAACTCCTGCCGCTGTTCCATTACGCCATGAAGCCGATGGGCATCCTGTTCCTTGGCACATCCGAATCGGTCAGCGGGTTCGAACAGTTCTTCAGCGTCATGGACCGAAAATGGAAGCTCTTTCTCAGGACGGTTGCGCTCAGCACCCTGTCGGATCTCAAGACGTTTCCGTCCGGATTGACGACAGCGACGGTCGAGCTCCCCCTGATGCCCAAGGCGCCCCTCCGAACGACCAGCAAGGCCTCGATTCCCAATCAGATCCAGGAGTTGTTGGTCTCGCGCTACGCACCGGCGACGGTCGTCGTCAACAGCCGTGGCGAGGTCGTCTACATTTACGGGCAGACCGGCGACTATCTTCAACCGGCGCCAGGCTCGCCGACCAACCAGCTGATTGAGATGGCGCGGGAAGGATTGCGGCAGGATTTGGCCCAAGCGCTCTATCAGGCGGTGAGCGAGGAGAGCGAGGTCGTGCGCCGCGACATACGAGTCAGAGCCTTCGGCCACGTCATCCTAGTCGACCTGACCGTCAGTCGCCTTATCGAGCCGGAGGCCCTCCAAGGGTTGTTCCTGGTCACGTTCAACCATGGGCAGCCGGACAGGCTTTCCGCAGCGAAGGCCGGGACGCGCGCGGGTGCGCCGCTGAACAAGGGGAATGCCGCGCTTTTACAGGAACTGGAGTTCACCAAGCAGCGATTGAAACAGACGGTGGAGGAGCTGCAAACCTCCAACGAGGAATTGAAGTCCACCAACGAGGAACTGCAATCCACCAACGAAGAGTTGCAAAGCACGAATGAAGAACTGGAGACCTCGAAGGAGGAACTGCAATCCCTCAATGAGGAACTCATCACGGTGAACGCCGAACTCCTGGGTAAGCTCGACGCGCTCGCGGATGCGCACGACGATTTGCAGAATCTTCTGAACAGCACGGGGGTCGCCACCATTTTCCTGGATAACGACCTGCATATCAAGCGGTTCACCGCAGAGGCGAAGCGGGTGAGTCACCTGACCGCTGTCGATATCGGGCGCCCACTGGCGGACATCGTCTCGAAGTTGACGGATGCCAGGATCCTGGACGATGCGCGCGAGGTGCTCGAGGCACTCGTCGCCAGGGAACGGGAAGTCCAGGCCACCGACGGGAGCTGGTTTCTCATGCGGATCATGCCCTATCGGACCGCCAGACGCACCATCGATGGGCTCGTGCTGACGTTTCAGGACATCTCCACGATGAAAGCCGCGGAGGAGATCGTCGAAGGCACGCAGAGCCTGGCCGCCGGCATTGTGGACACGGTGCGTGAACCCCTGCTGGTGCTGGACGAGCAGGGCCGCGTGGTGACGGCGAACCTGGCCTTTTATCGGACCTTTCTGCTGACGCCGCTCGAGGTCGAGCAGCAGCTCCTCTACCACCTCTGTCGCGAATCCTGGAACATTCCAGCATTACGCCATGTGCTGGAGGAGGTGCTGCCGAAACACAGGTCGTTCCAGGACTTCATCGTGGACAGGACGTTTCCGCAGATCGGTCGAAAGGTCTTCGCGCTCAATGGCCGCATCCTGAAGCAGGAATCGACGAAACCACAAAGGATCCTCTTGGCGATGGAAGAGATGCGAGGGCCTGAGGGGAAGGCTGTGGAATCGGCTGAAGGTGGACGCGTTCAGGACCTCGATGCCATTACCCCCGTCAGCCGCGAGGCCGGCATTCTGAAGAAGGACAAGCTGGATGAATAAGGAACCGGACGAACCCACCAAGGATACGAAGCTTCGCACGCAGGTGGAAATGTTGCTGCGGGCGACCAGGCAGGACATTGCGGCCATGCCGGTCAAGGACGTGCAACAACTCGTGCATGAACTACAAGTACAGCAGATCCAACTCGAGATGCAGAACGAGGAGCTGCGCCGCACCCAGGTGGAACTCGAAGGAGCCCGTGACCGGTATGTCGAACTGTATGACGGCGCGCCGACCGGCTACCTGACGGTCAATTCCCGTGGGCAGATCCTCGAAGCGAATCTGCCGGCCTGCACCCTACTCGGTGTGACGCGACAGCATCTGATCGGAACACCGTTGATCGCGTATATCTCGGATGGCGATCAGGCGGAGTACATCCGTCATATTCGCGCGTTGCTGCGGTCACTCAACAGGCAGAGCTGCGACCTGGACCTCATACGACCAGACGGCGCTGCTCTCTCGGTGAGGTTCGAAAGTGTGGCCATTCACAATCCCCCAGGGGAGGAGACCCTTGTGCGCACCGCCCTCATCGATATTACCATGCACAAACAGCTGGAGGTCCAATTCCGGCAGGTGCAAAAGATCGAGGCGGTCGGCCGTCTGGCGGCCGGGGTGGCGCACGACTTCAATAATCTGCTCACCGTCATCAATGGATATAGCCAGTTGCTCATCGACCAACTGGCTCCGGAGGACCACCGGTATGCGCTGGTGGCCGAGACCTTGCAGGCAGGAGAACGGGCCGCAGAGCTGACCAAGCAATTACTCGCCTTTAGCCGCAAGCAGATCTTTATCCCGCAGCCGCTCAACCTCAACGATTCGCTGCGGGCGATCAGCTCAATGCTGAGACGGCTGCTGGACGACCGTATCGTACTGACGATGGACCTTGCGCCGGATCTTTGGCCGATCTACGGAGACAGGGGGCAACTCGACCAGGTCACGATGAATCTGGTGGTCAATGCCCACGACGCGATGCCGCATGGAGGCACTGTGACGATCACCACGCGCAATGTTTCAGTGACGCCGGAGCGGCCGGATCCCTATGGGGTCATGCCGCAGAATGACTATGTGAACGTGAGCGTTCGCGACAACGGCCAGGGAATGAGTCTTGACACGCTCTCACATCTGTACGAGCCATTCTTTACGACCAAAGAGGTGGGGCACGGCACGGGACTGGGGCTATCCACGGTCTACGGAATCATCAAGCAAAGCCACGGCTACATCTTTGTCGAGAGCAAGCTCGGTCACGGAAGCACGTTCGATTGCTATTACCCGCGCATGATGGCGGCCCAGGTTCAGGCCCCGGCGACAGCGCTGCCGGACAGTCGACGCCTGACCGGCTCTGAAACGCTGCTCCTCGTCGAGGATCATGCCTCGGTTCGGGCGCTCGTCGCCCAGGCATTGACGGGATATGGGTATCGGGTGATCGAAGCGGTAGATGGCGAAGACGCCTTGCGGGTCGTGGCCACGCTGTCTGAACCGATTCAGGCGTTGGTGACAGACGTGATGATGCCGAATCTGTCCGGCTCCGAGCTGGCGGAGCGGCTACGGCATACCTGGCCCGGCCTTCGAGTCCTGTTCATGTCCGGCTACACCGACCCCTTAAAGCCCGCCCTTCTCGATAGACCTGACACAGCCTTTATTCAAAAACCGTTCGGACTCGACATTCTGGCCTCGCGCCTGCGCGACCTCTTGGACCTGTCCATCTGAACAGAAGACGAGGGGCGGCTGGATCGCGACGTAGGAGCCGAGAAGGTCGCAGGCGACGTCTTGCGACATTCAACGCCTCGTACGTCTGGCCCACCGCTGTAGCCCATACAATCGGACAGACCGACCGAATCGGGCATCGTCTCCGGCGCCACAGAGCATGCGACAGGCTGCCGAGCAGCCCCCCGTCTTCCCGCGTACGCTGCGCAAGAGCCTAACAGGATGCGGAAAAAGTCCGCCAGCGGCGTTCTCGCATCGCTCAGAGGCTCAACGTGAGTTTCCCGGAATTCGAAAGTACTGGAGGGGCTTTTCCGTTCGCCAAGATCGACGACAAGGGCGAACGGCCCCACGAAGTGCGGTCCGTACCTCCTCGCCTCTTCGCTCGCTGCGGCCTTGCCTGCGGAACGGCGCGTCTTGGTGCGCCGGGGTTGGGCGGGTGAGAAGTCTGGCCTTTTTGTGCATCCTGCGGGCTATTCTGACGCGAAAGAGCCTGTGTGAGAATCGCGACGTATGACGCAATAATCGAGTTTTTCCGCAGCCTGCTAAGAGATCTCCTTCGCCGAATACCCCGTCGCATTCAGCCTTCGTAGTGGACGTGACGACTTCGGCGGAGTAGGTTGCTAGGGGGAGCGTGATCTTGTAACCGAAGCTGCGAGCAGCTACTATAGCGGCGAATGTCGTCGTTGTGCCACAAGCGCGATGGGAGCCGCCTCATCGTTCAACCCAAGGTAGATTGGCAACCTCGTCATCCTTGTATGTTCTTAAAGGTGCTGTGAGCACGATTCGTCCATTTTCCTCCATTTTTATCTTTGTGCTGCTTTTCTGCACCCTATTCCCGGCTGCGCAGATCGGCTGGTCGTTCAATGGCCTATGCGGGTCGACCGGCGATACTGGGACTGGGCAAGCCTGCGATTTCAGTGACGCCGGGGAGACGACTGATTCCGGAGACGATTCGCCGCAAGAGACGCCGGAAGACTGTGTCACTTCTCGAGTGAATGTGTCAGACTGCCAATCAAGCCGTTGGCATGCCTGGATGGACGAGATTCCTCCGTCCACTCCGCTCGTCTCTCAGTTGTTACATCCTCCGACCGCAGGCAGGTAGGGTAACGTCGAAGGCGCCTGTCGCCTTCAATCTCGATCATACAACCTCATCGTGACGCCGAAGGAGGCAGCAGATGCTGGCTCGGTTTTGGAATTGTACCCTATTGATGGCCGTGATGGTGACGGGGATAGGCGGAACGCCGGCGCCGTCCTTCGCCCAGACGACAGGGCCGATACCCACGTTCGACCTCGACCGTATCGTTGAGTTGGCGCTGGAACGAAACCCGGCGATCGCGGGCGCCCGGAGCGTGATCGAGCAAAATGAGGGCAGGCAGATTCAAGCAGGCGCCTATCCGAACCCCACAATCGTGGCCCAGGCTGCGGATGCCTCGACTCGAGCCACCAGGACCAGGACGCGTATGGTCGAGAGCGGCGTGCTCTTGGAGCAGACAGTGGAGTGGCCTGGTATGCGGGCGGCCCGTAAGGACGCGGCAGCCGCCGGTTTGACCGGCGCGACCTTTAGCCTCGATGAAGCCAAGCTCAATCTTGTTGCCGAGGTAAGGGGAACATTCTACGAATTGCTGCTGGCGGAACGGACGGTCGACCTGCTTCAGCAGAACCTGGAGATTGTTCAGGAAGTGGCGCGTATTGTCAGGGCCAGGGTCCGATCCGGCGAAGGCCCTCAATTCGAATCGGTCAAGGCAGAGGTCGAGGTGCTCAAGGCCAAGCAAGAGCTGACGAAAGCGAAGAATGTCGTGCGCGTCAAACTCGTCGCGCTAGACACCTGGACGTCGGGGGGGTTGGGGCCTCGCTACAAGGTGCAAGGCGACTTCCGATCCCTTCGTGATCGTCTGAACCCTGAACAGATGGCGGCGAGGGATCTGTCGCAGCATCCTGTCCTCAAACGCCAAGGGAAACGGGTGGAGCAGGCTGAATTTTCTGTCACCAAGGAGCGGCAGTCTCGTGTCCCTGACGTGACACTGTTTGGCGGGTATACCACACAGGTCGATGTTAAATCGGTGGTGGCGGGTGTGAGTGTGCCGACACCCCTCTGGTATCAGAAGCAAGGACACATTGCGGAGGCGCTCGGCACGCAACGAAAAGAGGAGGCAGAGCTGATTCGCGCCCAGAACGACCTCGGTCGTGAAATCAACCAACATGCGCGAGAAGCGGAAACGGCGCAGGAACAGATCCTCGTCTATGAGGAAGGGCTCCTCAAACAAGCGCAGGAAGCGCTTCGCATCGCCCAATTGAGCTTTCGCCAGGGCGCCTCCAGTCTTTTGGATGTCCTCGATGCCCAACGGGTTCAACGCCAGATTGCCGTGGATTATAACCAGGCGCGCTTCGAACTCTCTCTGGCGCTCACGCGGTTTGAGCGCGCCGTGGGCGGCCCACTCTAACAGTTCGACATGAATAGATGAGAAGTATGACTATGTTTCATGGACGATGTCCCCATCGGTATGAGCGTCATGCGGGCCCGAGAAGCCGTCTGAGTGCGATGTGCAGAGCCTGTGTCGGCATACTGCTGTTGGCGGCCCCCATGGGCTGTGACCGTGCGCCGACCTCAGCGGAGCAGAGTGAGCCGAAACGTTCGGCGAACGTGCCGGGTCTTGTTCGGCTCCCGCTGGATGAAGTCACCAGGTCCGGTGTGACGGTGGAGCCGATCAGACGAACGGCATTTCGCACCTACCGCACCTTTCCCGGCGTCGTACGGCCGAACGAACATGCGTTGGCGAATATTACGACCCTCGTGCGTGGACGGGTAGCCGAGGTCCATGCCGATTTGGGAGAGATGGTCAAGGCTAACCAGTTGTTGGCGGTGCTTCATAGCAGCGATCTCGGTCTCGCCCAGTCTGCGTACCTCAAGGCCCGGGCACGGCGACATGTCGCGGAGCAGGCCTATCAGCGGGCGCAGTATCTGTTCCAAGAGAAAGTCATCGGACAGGCGGAGGCACAGCGCCGCGAAGGAGAAATGATCAGTATCCGTGCCGAGGCTCAGGAGGCTCGCGAAGGGCTCCGGTTGCTCGGCATGGTCGACAAAGAAGTGAAAATCCTAGAGCGGACCCAAACGATCCGCTCGCAGGTTCCCATTGTGGCGCCCTTTGCCGGTCGGGTGATCGCGCGTGACCTCACCAAAGGCGAGGTGCTCGAAACGACCCATAAACTGTTTGCGGTGGCCGATCTCTCGACGGTCTGGGTGGTGGGTAATGTATCGGAAAAAGATATCTCCTACCTGCACAAGGCGACCGCCGTTCCGAATCAGCCGGTCGAGGTCCATGTGGCTGCGTATCCCGACGACGTGTTCCAGGGAACCATCTCGTATGTCGGCGATGTCCTGGACGCCGCGACGAGGACCATGCAGGTGCGCCTCATCTTGGCAAATCCCACCGGCCTGCTGAAGCCGGAAATGTTCGCGACGATCCGCGTCTCGTCCGAACCGGCATCGGATGTCCTGGTCGTTCCCGAAGCAGCCGTGCAGCACGATCGGGATCGCAGCTTCGTGTTTGTGCAAAAGGAACTCGGCGTCTTTGAAGCGCGGACGATCAGATTGGGCGACAGAAATGGGACCTTCGCCGAGGTCCTCGAAGGGGTGCGGGAAGGGGAAGTGGTCGTCATGGAAGGCGCCTTTACCTTGAAATCTGAGCTGTTGAAGCCCAAAGACTGAGCATGGTCGAAACACTTCTTGCCTTTTCTCTGCGCCGCCCCTTACTGATCCTGACGTTCGCCGGCCTGCTGACCCTTCTGGGGTTCTATGCCTTCCGCACGATTCCGATCGACGCGTTTCCCGATGTGACGAGCGTGCTGGTGCAAATCGTCACCAAAGCGCCCGGCCTGTCCCCCGAAGAAGTCGAACGGCTGGTGACCTTTCCCATCGAACAACAAGTCACCGGGATTCCGCATCTGACGGAACTACGCTCGCTCACGAAAGTGGGATTGTCGCTGATTACGGTGGTGTTCGACGATCAGATGGACATCAACCTTGCCCGCCAACTCGTGCTCGAACGGCTGATTGAAGTGCAGGAGTCCCTACCTCCCGGGTCTGAGCCGAGCATGGCGCCGAATACCACCGGACTGGGAGAGGTATATCAGTACTATCTGGAAGGCCCTTCGCATGCCGGGCTGGACAAGGCCGCAGTCGAACGCGAATTGATAGAGCAGCGAACTGCGGTGGACTGGATCATCCGGCCGTTGCTCAAGGGCGTTCCCGGAGTGATCGACGTCAACTCGCAAGGTGGATATGTCAAACAGTACCAGGTGCTCGTCGAGCCTGAACTGTTGCGCAAATACGCTCTCTCGCTGCACGAGGTGTTTGCCGCTGTGGCAAATAACAATGCGAATGCCGCGGGCAACGTGCTGGAGACACATGCAGAAAAGTACATTGTCCGCGGCGTAGGGATGATTCGGAGACTGAGCGACATCGAGGACATCGTCGTCAAGGAAGCGGGCGGCACTCCCGTGCACATCCATGATGTCGCCCAAGTACAGATCGGCCATGCCATTCGCCATGGCGCTGTCGTCTTGAACGGTGAGCGCGAGGTGGCGGCAGGGATCGTGCTTATGCTGCGCGGCGCAAACGCCCGCGATGTCGTAGAAGGGATCAAGGTCAAGCTTGCCGAGATACGGGACAGGGGGCTGCTGCCGGCAGGGTGGCGGATCGTGCCCTTTTACGATCGTATTGAATTGATCTCCGCCGCGTTGAAGACCGTGTATAAGGCATTAGGCGAAGGCATTCTTCTCGTGGTGGTCGTGCTGTTCTTGTTCCTGGGCGATACCAGGAGCGCCTTGATCGTGGCGGCGACGCTCATTCTGACACCGCTCGTGACGTTCTTCGTGATGGATCGGTTCGATCTCACAGCCAATCTGATGTCATTGGGTGGCCTGGCCATCGCCATCGGCATGATGGTCGATGCCTCTGTGGTGCTGGTGGAAAACATCCACCGGCATCTCTCGGATCCCCGTCATCAGGGCCTGCCTAAACAGGCCCTCATTCTCAATGCCGCGCGGGAGGTTGCTCGCCCCGTGGTCTTCGGTATCATCATCATCATCATCGTCTTTATGCCCATCCTCTCTTTCCAGGGCATGGAAGGCAAAATGTTCAAGCCGATGGCCTATACCATCATGATTGCCCTGATGGTATCGCTCGTTCTGTCGGTCACCCTGTCGCCGGTTCTGTGTTTGCTGAGTTTGCGGGCAGGGCACGCCGACTCCGAACCCTTCGTGCTCCGATGGGCCAAGCGTCTCTATCTTCCTATGCTGCGCTGGGCGTTAGGACATCGGATCACAGTGTTGACGGTCACCGGACTCATGCTGGCAGGAAGTCTAGCGCTCTTTCCATTTTTGGGGTCGGAGTTTGTCCCTATTCTGAATGAAGGCACGATGGCCCCTCTCACGATTCGCTTGCCGAGCATTTCGTTGGAGCAATCGATCAAGATCGAACGGGAGGTGCAGCGGGCGGTGCTGGAATTCCCAGAAGTGCAGATGATGGTGTCCAAGATCGGACGTACGGAATTGGCGAATGACCCGCAAGAGCCGAACGAAAGCGATTCAGTCGCCGTGTTGCATCCAATCGACACCTGGACGACGGCCTCGACCATGGCAGAGTTGAAAGAGAAAGTTCGCGAACGGTTGGCCAAGGTGCCCGGCGCCAACTTTCTGATCAGCCAGCCGATCCAGCAACGGGTGGATGAATTGATTTCGGGGGTGCGCGCTGAGGTCACGGTCAAACTGTTCGGGCCGGATTTAGATGAGCTGCGTCACACGGGAGATGCGATTGCCGCTGTCCTCGGCACGATTCGAGGTGTCGAAGATTTAAAAGTCGAGCAACTCTTCGGCCAGCCCTACATTACGATCGACATCGATCGCGGCAAGATCGCTCGACACGGCATCAATGTCGCGGATGTGCGCGAGATCATCGCCACCGCGATCGGAGGAGAAACCGCGACCAGGGTGTATGAAGAGCATCGACGGTTCAATTTGGTCGTGCGGTTTCCGGAACAGTATCGGAACAGCATCGAGACGATCGGGAACATTCGACTGACTGACGGCAGCGGCGCGTTCATTCCACTCAGCGATCTTGGCACCATCCGGATGCACGAGGGTCCGGGGCGCATCAACCGCGATCAACTTCAGCGGTATCTGCCGGTCAGCTTTAATACACACGGACGCGACATCGGGGGTATTGTCGCTGAGGCCCAGGAGCGAATGGCCAGAGAGATCAGGCTTCCGGAGGGGTACACGGTTGTCTGGGGCGGATCGTTCGAAAATATGCAGCGGGCGCTGGGTCGCATCAAGATCATTGTGCCGATCACTATCGGCGTGATCTTTTTGCTTTTGTTTTCGTCGTTTTCCTCGCTCAAGCAGGCAGCACTGATCATTCTGAATCTCCCGTTTGCCCTCATTGGCGGAATTGTCGCCTTATGGGTGACGGGGGAATACGTGAGTGTGCCGGCCTCGATCGGATTCATCAATCTCTTCGGCGTGGCCGTGTTGAACGGAATCGTGTTGGTGTCCTATATGAATTCGCTTCGTCGGCAGGAGGGGATGGACGTTCAGCAGGCGGTGCTGTCTGGCTGCGTGATGCGTCTCCGGCCAGTCTTGATGACGGCGCTGGTCACGTTACTGGGATTGGTGCCGCTTGCCTTTGCCAATGGAATTGGATCGGAAGTTCAGCGGCCCCTGGCCGTCGTGGTGATCGGCGGACTGGTCAGTTCGACATTTCTGACGTTGATTGTCCTGCCGGTGCTCTACCAGTGGATGGAGGAGCGAGCCGCCGTTCCGCGTCCTTCGCAAGTGCCACAGCCGGCCATCGATCAGCCGGATGGGGCGGCGCATACGGCGCAATCGCGCCACGTATGAGACGCAACATGGCTGTGCGAGGATGAGTGGCTGCCGAAGGGTCAGGCTGAGAGTAGACGGCTGATCGATGTCGTCACTGTGTTCAGTCAAGAGGCTTGTCGTCGATGAGTCTGCTCACGATTGTTCCCACACCATGAATCCAGACCCTCTTTCGCGGCGTCTGTTGCTGAAGCGCGCGGCGGCGTTGGGGCTGCTGGCAGCGGTGGATCGACTCGTGCCTGCTTATGCTTCGACGAGCGCCGCCGATGCCGGTTCACAGATTGCGCTCAGCGGACATGCCATCGATCTGACGATCGGCGAGCAGTTATTCAGCCTTGACGGGCGCAGGGGAACCGCCATGACGATCAATGGGACGATCCCCGGCCCCGTCATTCGTCTGACAGAAGGTCAGCAGGCGACGCTGCGCGTCACAAACCGCCTGGAAGAAAGCACCTCGATTCACTGGCACGGATTGCTCCTGCCGCCCGCCATGGACGGCGTGCCTGGAGTCAGCTTCGCCGGCATCGAGTCTGGCACGACCTTTACCTACAGGTTTCTCATCCGTCAGAGCGGCACCTATTGGTACCACAGCCACTCGGGCTTACAGGAGCAATCGGGCGTCTACGGGCCGTTAATCATTGATCCCATCGAACCGGAGCCGTTTCGCTACGAGCGCGATTATGTGGTGATGCTCTCGGATTGGAGCTTCGAGTCGCCAGAGGTGCTGCTCTCCAATCTCAAGAAGCAAGGAGGCTATTACAACTTCCAGAAACGCACAGCCGGCGAGTTCCTGACCGATGTGGGGCGCATCGGCTTCTGGCCTGCGTTGCAGAACTACTTGATGTGGGACCAGATGCGGATGGACCCCACCGACTTTGCGGACGTCACCGGCCACACCTTTACCTATTTGATGAACGGCCTGTCGCCGGACGGCAATTGGACCGGGTTGTTTCGTTCTGGAGAGCGAGTGCGTCTGCGTGTCATTAATGCGGGCGCCATGACCTTCTATGACCTGCGCATTCCCGGTCTCACCATGACGGTGGTGCAGGTCGATGGGCAGAATATTCAACCTGTCGTCGTGGATGAGCTCCGCATGGGACCGGCGGAGACCTACGATGTCATCGTCCATCCTATCGAGAATCGCCCCTATACCATTTTTGCCGAGACCATGGACCGCAGCGGCTATGCGCGGGGCACACTCGCGCCGGGCCAGGGTATGAGCGCCGAAATCCCTGAACGTCGATCCAGACCACTCCGTACGATGGAGGATATGGGCATGGGGATGGAGGGGATGGAGATGGGAGGGGTGAAGGACTCCCGTGGCGGCATGACGATGCTTGGCATAGAGCCCTCCAGTACCATCCAGAAGATTGACGACAATCCACACAGAGAGCATGGTCTTGACGTACAGCCTTTGCAAGGTCTGCATACCATGCCGGCTACGGGCGCGGACGACCACGGCGGCTCCACGATACCCGGCGCCGGACCCGTCAAGCATGGTCCCGACCACCATGGACCGGGCAATCAAACGGTGGCCGAGTATTCGCAGAATCGGATGGGGGAACCAGGGAGAGGACTGGAAGACAGCGATCGGCGAGTGCTGCTCTACACCGATTTAAAAAGTCTTGTGCCCTACCCAGACCAGCGAGAGCCGGGGCGTGAGATCGAGCTCCATCTCACGGGCCAGATGACTCGGTACATGTGGTCCTTCGACGGCAAGACCTATTCGGAAGCGAAAGACCCGATTCGCTTCCGGTACGGCGAACGGGTGCGCCTGACGTTTGTGAACGATACGATGATGGAGCATCCGCTCCACCTGCACGGGATGTGGATGCATGTGGAGAATGGCGCCGGCGAATACTTGCCGCGGAAGCATACCGTCATCGTGAAGCCGGCGGAGCGGCTGTCCGTTGCCGTCACCGCTGACGCCCCGGGGTCCTGGGCGTTTCACTGCCATCTGCTTCTCCACATGGAGGCGGGAATGTTCCGCGTCGTCGAGGTGTCCGATCCATAACAGGGGTGCGCAGGTGGGAGGTTTTCTGCGGGCGGTGCTGGCGATGATGCTGACCGGCATGCTCAGCCATGGCATCGCCGTGACGGTTGTCTTTGCACAAACTGGACAAGGGCCCTCCACGGCGCCCACTGCGACCAGCCCCTCCACCGCGCAAGGAGGCACGCGACTTCCTATCCCTCCACCACAACAATGGCCCCCTCCTGTCAATGATCAGCAGAACCGTCTCTTCACGCTCATCGACGTCCTCGACTACCGCCCGAAAATCAGCGGAGGCCAAGGGCATGACGACTATCGGTGGGACGTTGAGGGCTGGTATGGAGGGGACTACAACCGACTCTGGTTCAAGAGCGAAGGGCAGCGCGACACGGCCTTCAAAGCGGATTACGACGTGGACGTTCAATTACTATATGGCCGGTTTATCCAGAAGCACTACGATCTGCAAATAGGCAGCCGTGTTGAAACGCAGTCCTTCAAGGGGCGTAATGTGACGCGTGGTTTGGGAGTGATCGGAATCCAAGGACTGGTCCCATATAACTACGAATTCGAGTCCGCTCTATTTATCGATCAAGCCGGCGCGGTCTCCGCCAGGCTGTCGTTCACGAAAGACCTCTTGCTGACACAACGACTGATCTTCCAGGCTCGTTTCGAGTCGAACGCTGCCGTTCAACGAGTCGAGAGGTTCACGACCGGATCGGGCCTCAACAACCTCGAATTCGGGGCTCGGTTGCGTTACGAAATTCGACGAGAGTTTGCGCCCTACGTCGGGATCTCTTTCGACCGGAGTTTTGGCGAGACCGCGACCCTCGTGCGCCAGGATGGGGGCGATTCGACTCAGGTTCGATTTGTCGTGGGGGTGCGAGCCTGGTTCTGAACAGGACCCTGCCTCTCGCCGAACATCGGGGCCGGCAGCAGAACCGTTCATGAATACTGTAGACTCATGGGCGGTCGACCGTTCACGCGGAGAACCTGAGGATGTCGGAACATTAGGTTGAACCCCATGTGTTTGTCATCATCGGTGCGACCGGCGATCTGACGCGTCGGAAGCTCCTGCCCGCGCTGTATCATTTGCGAGATAAGGGAATCCTAGAAGTGCGCAATACGTTGATCGTCGGCGCCGCCATACCCGAGATGAGTGAAGAGGAGTTCCGGCTCTGGGCCTTCGAAGGTCTGCAGCAAGCAGGCTGGGGTAATGAACCGGAGTTGCGCGGTTGGTGCGAGGAATGTCTGTACTACCAGACCCTGCATGAGGGGGGGCGCAGGACTACGGGGCGTTGGCCACGCACATCCGACGGTTGGAGCGTACGCACAACATGCCGGAGAACCGGATATTCTACTTGGCATTGCCACCGGACATCGTCCCCATCGCCATGGAGAGGCTGGATCAGGTGGGCCTGCTCAAGAGCCACGGGTGGGTTCGCGTCGTGTTCGAAAAACCCTTTGGTCACGACTTTCATTCAGCCAGGCGCCTGAATACGACCCTGCATCAATATATCGAGGAGTCCCAGATCTACCGTATCGATCATTACCTCGGCAAAGAGACGGTGCAGAATCTCCTGGCGTTCCGTTTCGCGAATCCGATATTTGAATCGCTCTGGAATCGCAATATCATCGAGCACGTGCAGATTACCGTGGCCGAAGATCTTGGCATGGAACATCGTGGGGCCTACTACGACCAGGCCGGGGCATTCCGCGACATGCTTCAGAACCATCTGACCCAGCTCATGACGGTCGTGGCGATGGAAGTGCCGGTGTCCTTCGATGCTGCTTCGATCCAGGATGAACGGCTCAAAGTGCTCCATTCCATTGCCCCGATCACTCATCAGGATGTTGTCTTCGGACAATACACATCCTGCGAGATCGCCGGTCAAAAGATTCCTGGCTATCGCGAGGAATTTGGGGTTCCGAGCGATTCGACTACAGAGACCTATGTCGCCCTGAAAGCAGAGATTCACAACTGGCGATGGGAGGGCATACCATTCTATCTGAGGACAGGCAAACGCTTCCCGCGCAAAGTGACCCAGATCGCGGTGACCTTTCGCGAGGCGCCTACCCAAGTGTTTCGGTCCCTTGAGCCAGGCAGCATTTCGTCCAATCAGCTGCTGATCATGCTCCAGCCCAACGAGGGGTTCTCGCTCTGTTTCTCCGTGAAGAATCCTGGGAGGCCGTTCCGATTGAGCGACCATGCGCTGCAGTTCGACTATGAAAAATCCTTTGGCCAGCTCCCCGAAGCGTACGAGACGTTGCTTCGCGACGTGATGATCGGGGATCAGACCCTCTTCGTCAGCGCGAATTTTACCGAAACGGCTTGGCGCCTCTATGCTCCGCTGTTGACCGGCGAGAGATCTCTCCACTTCTACACCGCCGGCACCTGGGGACCAAGCGAAGCGGATGCGCTGCTGGAAAAGAATGGGCATCGGTGGGGATTGGGTTGGTGAAGAGGATGGTAGCCTGTTGGTCTCCCGTGCTCGCGCAACGCGCGGCCTCCGAAGGCCCTCGTTGGACGCGCGCAGTAGGAGACCAATCAGGCCACCCTTCTATGTGGAGAGAGATCAATCAAGATTGGAAGGAGCGCGAGTAGCCAGGTGCCCTTCTTGCTCGCAGAACGCGCACGATAAAACAGTGCTCGTTCGATGCGCGCAGTAAAGGGCAGCCTCGGCCACTCCCTTGCAAAAAAGTTTAGGGAAGTAGAAGGTGCTCGTGCGGGCTCATGGCACGTCTCGGGAAATCGATTGCGAAGCAATCGGAGGGTAGGGCGGATGAAAAATATCTGCCAGTGGGTGGGCGGGTGAGAAAGTCGCGCGCAGTGGAAGATCATTCAGCCTCCATCCCTGAGAGGTTATGAACCCATTCAAGGAAGCCTGTTATGCCGATCCGCATAAGAACCAATGATAAATGATTCCACAGTCGTATCTCATTGAAACGGCAACGACAATGGCATTATGCTCGGAACATTCAACGGTGTGTTATACGGGCAGAAATCGGCAAATCCGCTCTTATGCGGATCGGCCTAAACATTGTTGGGCCACAATAGAAAAGGGGAAAGATGACCATACGACCAAATCTCTTCTGGTACGCCACGTCGGAATTGTCTCAGGACGCTATGCTGTGTTGGCTGCTGTCCTGGGCAGACAAGAAGCAGAAATCAGAAGATAATATTCTTCATGCGGTTGGCACAGCATTCATTGACTCCATCTATGAAAAAGCTTCTCAAAGACCACCATCAAGCTATGAAAGCATTGAAATCCGCCAGCAAGATGGCGGAATTGATATTCTCTGTATCGTTAACGGGGATACGGCGATAATCATAGAAGACAAGGTAGGAACCAAACAGCATTCAGAACAACTACCTCGGTACAAAGAGCATGTATCGAAATTGAAATTCCCCGCAGACAAAATACTTTCGGTATACCTACAGACAAGAGATCAAAGCGACTACCGTGAAGTCGAGAAGCATGGATATATGGTCTACGAAAGACAGACTCTGCTCGAAGTGTTGGAAAGTGCTGCCGGAATTGCTGCGTGTGAGAAGAGCGACATTCTTTCAAGCTACACCGGCTATCTCAGGAAGATCGAGGATGATGTCCAAAGTTTCAGAAGGCTTCCGCCAAAAGACTGGTCCTGGGACGCATGGAAAGGATTCTATACCGAACTTCAGAAATCACTCGAGGACGGAACCTGGGACTATGTCGCAAATCCGTCTGGCGGATTCCTTGGGTTCTGGTGGCATTTCGAGGGAGACGATCAGTGTGAACAGTACCTCCAACTTGAGCAGGAAAAGTTCTGTTTCAAAATTTGGGTGAAAGACCCCGAGAAGCGACGGGAGCTTCGCGAATTCTGGCACAACAAGATCGTCAATGAATGTTCTCGTCACGACATAAAGGTGAAACGTCCTGACAGGTTCGGCAACGGAAACTACATGACAGTGGCAATTATGGATCAAGAATTCCGCATTGTTGATGAGAGCCAGCGTTTGGATCTCAAGAAGACCATCGAATTGTTCAGAAGAGCAGAGGCAGTACTTGTTGCAGTGAAGGCCCAACAAGCGCTTGGAGCCGACCTCGCAAGCTCGGCGGCTCAAGCGTAACGTTCGGCCTCTGGGTAGAGTGATGAGGGAAGCGGAAGCCATAATTGATAACGTCCACAGCATCTGGGAGCTGAACAAGAAAACCTACCCTGCGGGCTACGCTGTTTTCTATAGCGTGCCGAGATCAACTCCAGATTTAATGCTCGTCGGGCTAAACCCCGGCGGCGGCCCCGAATGTTTCCACGGCGAAAAAGAGTGGCTAATGCCACCGGAGCAGCCGATGGAGTATGTAGAGTGTCAACACGATCGGTCGTACCCTTTGGCAGGAAAGACGGTCGCGTTGTTTCGGTCGATTGGTATGCTTCCCGCGTTGACCACATCACTAAAGACGAACCTTAACTTCTTTCGCAGCCGGAATTGGGGCAGCCTTCCCCAGCAGCATGCGGAAACATGCCTTACTTTGGTGCTACGGATGATTGAAGTATTTGGCCCGAAGGTGGTTTTATGTGAGTCGATATTGGTATTTGACCGCCTCTATGGGCGGATGAAAGAAAAGTACCCCTTACCGGTCCACAAACTGGGGAAACGAGGTCGACGCATTTATACGTCAGTGTGGGGCGAGTCATCGCGCCGACCGGTTCTGCTTGCTGCAATCACCCACCTGACGGGTAGTCGGCCAACGTCAAATGACCTCGATCGCATCAAGCAATCACTGCGTGACGACTTGGTTAGGGCATTCACGCCTGGCTCATGTCATTGAGACGGATGTGTTCTAAGTGGGCGAAAAGGTCAGAAAATGTACTGGGAGTCTTTTTTGCACGACAGGTATCCGCAGTCCCCTGGACGGGATGCGAACCCATTCAAGAAAGCGTGTTATGCCGATCCGCATAAGAACCCGTGGTAAATGATTCCACAATCGTATCTCATTGAAACGACAACGACAATGGCATTATGCTCGGAACATTCGACGGTGTGTTACACGGACAGAAATCGGCAAATCCGCTCTTATGCGGATCGGCCTAAACATTGTTAGGCGTTAGAAGATCGAGACGACATGGGTCGCATTAAGCACGCAATAGACCCTCCACTTTCAACCGCTTGGATCGCAAGGGTTGGGAAGTTAATTCTTAATTTTGGTGTTTTAGAGCTTGAGACTTATCTCTGGCTAGTTCAGTTATCTGAAGACACTGAAAAACTCCCGGAGTTCTCGAAATTGCGGTTCGCGCAACGAGTGGAGAAGCTCATGGAGCTCGCTAAGAAACGAGCGTACTCAGAAATATGGGAAGCAGAGGCACAGAAATTCTGGAACGAGGCGCTCGATCTGGCGAAGTTTAGAAATCGCATTGCTCATAGCCCGCTGACATTTGGTTGGAACAAAGAAGCAGAGGAAGGCGAACCGGATTTCATAGGTATAGTCGACTTGCAACGACGCGATTCAAGTCAGAATGCGCTAGCATCGAAAGCCGAGATGGACGGAGTTATCAATTCCATTGTGTCGCTTGCAACTCAACTTTCGAACCTAAGGATAGATTGGTGCGCAATCCGTGATTCGAGACACAAGTCGAGAACGAACGCCTAACAAATTGTTCGTGCCGACGCCGGGGACAGCTCGCCGTTTCCTGTTGTTGCGTTGGCGGCGCGGCACAACAACACGTTAGGCGCCTATCGGAATCCAGTCTTTGCTTGGTTCGGTGATGAACTGGGCGAGGCGTCGTCATCAAGGCGCGTTGTCTGAAGTGGTATTGCCGAGGTGGGCGATGATGAGTCTCGCGTCGGCGACGGGATCTGTCGTGAAGGGGTCTGCGTGCTGACGGGTCACCGGGGTGCTTAATCGCTCAGCCGCCTGGCGGATGGGAAGAGGGAAGGACGTGTCCTGCTGAATCTGCCGGAGATGTGCCATCGTATCCCCGCGCCATCGTGGAATCGGGAGCCGCGCCAACCACGCTTCGGTGGCGAGGGCCACGGCGCGTCGCGCACAGACTCGCGCCCTCCCATCGTTGTGGTCCTGTCTCGCGGTCTCGGCTGCCGCGAGTTCCTGCTCGATCAATGCGGTTGTGGTCATCAGGCGAGATCCTTGTCATCGCTAAATTTCTGCAGGATGCTACTGGCCATTGTGATCAATTGAGGATAAAATCCGCAAGCCGTCGTCTGGATATTCGTGAGCGACCGCCGGTGCCGGGGGGTAGGGAATTCAATATACGAAGAGGAATGAGAGGAAAATATGGCAGCCAAGGGAATCAAAGAGAAGAAAACGGATATCCCAGTGAAGAAGGCAGCGGTGAAGAAGTCAGCGCCGGTTCGTCGGGTGAAGAAGTCCAAGGCGTCATTCGCCGCGGTCCTGGTCCTATCAGGTTCCACGGCACTCCGCCGAAGAAAGGCCGCCGAGACCTTGGCCGAAACACTGAAAACAGACTTGTTCAGGGTGGATGGGTCGGCGGTGGTGAGCCAATACATCGGCGAGACGGAGCAGAATCTGAATGACGTCTTCGATAAAGCAGAGGCCGGTGGTTCGATCCTGTTCTTCGATGAAACAGACGCGCTGTTCGGGGCACGCGATACCGTTAAGGATGCGCATGATCGATTCGCCAATGCGGAGACCGTCCATTTCCTTCAGCGCATTGAGCGTCACAACGGAATCGTCATCCTCACGACCAACGGCAAGCAACGCATCGAGCAGGCCTTTTCTCCCCAGACGAAGGTCGTCGTCATGGTGGGGACGGCAGGGACTAGTCGGATGAGGAAGAAGTAAGCCTGAGGAATTCCGCCATGACACACGAGGATAGCAAGACTGGCGGTGGGGCTGGCTGATCTGGGGCAGCCGGTTGTTCTCATTCACGCAAACATGCCACCGTCATTGGCGCAAGCCGGCTGTTTCAGCATCAGGTTCGAGCGGTTGGACGGGGTGATTGGATGGAGGAATAGGTGGTCTCAGGGAGCAACGCTCTGAAAGAGATCGCCGTTTGCAACCTGTGAATCGAAGTACTCACGAAGCCCGACGCGTTCGACGTTTCTGACTTGTATAGGACAGCCAGGCACCGACGATTGCGCCCAATGTAATGCTCAGTATGTCAAGAATGTGTTTGTACCAGCCGTCCGGACTGAGGCCGGAGTCCACACCCGCCGCTTGAAACAAGGCGAAACCTAAGAAGCCTATGGCAGCGGCAGAGAGAAGAGAGGCCGCAACGATCGCCACCTGTTTGTGATAACGCGGCACGATATAGATCATCACGCCCACAAGGGAAGCCGCGGCAATCGTCCTCGTGACAAATATGATGTAGGTGCCGATGATCGGCACCCCATCCATATCCGGAGCCTCCCAAAAAGCCTCAACACGTTCAATCCCATGGATAATGCCGAATGCGATGCCGATAGAATGGTTCGCGGCGAACCACAGCATGATACCTGCCGGAACGGCAATGGCCCATCTGAGTATATCGATCGCTGGATTGTTGCGCATATTCAATTGATGTGGACCTCGGAATGATTCATGGGTTCTCCTCACGGGGACAATTCCTATCATATAGCTGGTACAAACCGAGAACGCAATCAGAACCATGCGCCTCCTAGCCTGCATCATTGGTGAAGGCCATTGCCGCCTCCAAGAAACATGATGTCTCGTTCGAGGAAACAGCCACCGTCTTCGGCGATGCCAACGGTCTCGATGGAGACGACGTAGCCCATTCGCACCAGGGACAGCGATTCACGCAACGTAGCCCAGGTGCTTTCTCGTGGGGAAAGGGGTATTCTTTGGCGTGACCGTTGAGTGGATACCTAGCCTGCATGATTCATGAACACGTCTGCTGCCATCGCCGATCCGCTGCTCTTGGGCGTGAAGCGGCATTCGGGAGTGGAGTTGCTGGTTTCTAGTTTCTAGTTTCAGGTTTCAGGTTTCAAGTTGCTCGTTTCGGATTGCTGAAATTCCGGTCTCGAACCTGAAACCAGAAACATGAAACTCGAAACACTTACACGAGGAACGCGTTTTCCTGGCGATTTCGTTCCTCGACTGTGCTCGGGACCCTGAGCTTTGTCGAAGGGCGACGAACCTTCATGAATAATGCGGGCTAGCCTGCTGAAGATGGCGCCGGGAGCAAGCGGCGGAGTCTTTGATCTCGGGATGACTGTATGATTCCATCGCCCGACTCGTTATTGTTCTCCTGTTCCACGACCCTCTGAAACCTCAATGTCGCTTCACCCTGATTTTCCACATTCACCGTATGTACTGAACAGTTTCGCCGCGCTCGCCGTAAGTTTCACCGAATACATACGCTGATCATGATGACCTTCCGCGATCATCGCCTTCGTGACCTCGCCGTGCCGATGGGCACGAATTGGCTGCTCAATGACCTGACCGAAGCCAAAGGCAAGCAGGAACTCTACACCCGCCAGTCGCCACAAGTATTGAAGGCCCTGCGCGAAATGGCTCTGGTCCAAAGCGTCGAATCGTCCAACCGCATCGAAGGCGTCACCGTCGCGCCGAACCGCCTGCGCCCGCTCGTCCTTGGTCACGCCAGGCCCAAAGACCGGTCCGAGCGGGACATCACTGGGTATCGCCGCGCCTTGCATCTCATCCACACCGAAGCGGAGACATTGCAAATCACCCCCGATCTGCTGCGCCGCTTGCATCGGCTCTGTCAGGAAGGCAGCGGCGATGCCGGTCAGTTCAAGAAAGTGGACAACGAAGTCATCGAACTGCGACCCGGCGCCGCGCCCATCGTCAGGTTCAAATGCGTGACCGCCAAAGCCACACCCGCTGCCGTGGATGAACTCTGTCTTGTCTATCGCCACGCCATCGACCAAGACCATATTCCGCCGCTCGTGGCCATCGGCGCACTCGTGCTCGACTTTCTCTGCATTCACCCGTTTCGGGACGGCAACGGTCGGGTCTCCCGCCTGCTTACCCTGCTGGCGCTCTATCAGCAGGGCTATGAAGTGGGTAGGTATATCAGCCTGGAACGGCTCATCGAGGAGGCGAAAGAAGACTACTACCGCGTCCTCCAAGAAAGCTCCCAACGCTGGCACGAGGGTAAACATGAATTGCTCCCGTGGCTCAACCATTTCCTCGCAATCACCCGCCGCGCCTATGGCGAATTCGAGCGGCGCGCCGGTGAGGTCAAGGTCCCGCGCGGGGCAAAGGCCGTGCTCGTGCTCGCGGCTATCCGCGAGCAATCCGGCGAGTTCCGCCTCACCGACATCGAGCAGGCTTGTCCCGGCGTGGGTCGGGAATGGATTCGCTCCCTCCTCACCGAGTTGAAATCGGCAGGCGAAGCCACCTGCCAGGGCAAGGGCCCGGCAGCGCGATGGCGTTATTTTGGGAGTAAGGGTAGTAACTCGTGAGTAAGGGTAGTGGTAAGGGTAGTAACTCGGTCAAACGCTGGTCGGAGGCCAAATGGCGAAAGAGGGTACTACCCTTAAAAGAGAGTAGCAGAGAGGGTAATAACTAGATTCTGTCATGAAGCAAGGAATACGTGTATGGCCAGAATACACGACGGCACAGTCTGGATTGTGGAAACCAAGGGGCGCAAGGAATTGGATCTGCCGCAAAAACTGGCACGGCTGAAGCCGTATTGTGCCGACGCAACCACCGCCGAAGAGCACGGCCCGCGTTACGATTTCGTCTTCGTAGACCGAACCGGTTTTGAAAAGCACCAGCCGAACAATTTCGCCGTGCTGGCTGCGAGTTTCAGCCATGACAAAGGATGAGCATGCGCAAAACCGACCTCAATCCTGAAACCCGTATCGCCCTGTTCCAGCGCAAGGAAGTCCGCCGCACCATTCACAGCAACGAATGGTGGTTTGCGATTGTGGACGTGGTTGCCGTCCTCACCGATTCGGTTGACCCAGGCGATTACCTCAAGAAGCTTCGCAAACGCGATCCTTCCCTCGCCGAGGCTTTCCAAGGGGGGGGACAACTTGTCCCCCCCCTTGGCCTTGGATTCGACACGCCCGGCGGACGCCAGATGCACCAGTGCTGGAACACTGAAGGCGTCTTCCGCCTGATCCAATCCATCCCCAGCCCCAAGGCCGAGCCGTTCAAACGCTGGCTCGCCCGCATCGGCTACGAACGCATTCAGGAGATCGAAGACCCGGAACTCGCCACCAAACGCACCCGCGCCCTCTACAAGGCCAAAGGCTACTCCGACGACTGGATCGAGAAACGGATGCGCTCCATCGCCGTTCGCGACGAGTTGACCGGCGAATGGAAGAAGCGCGGCGTTAAAGAACAGCGCGAATACGCCATCCTCACCGCTGAAATTTCCAAGGCCACTTTCGGCCTCACGCCCAGCCAATACGCGGAGTTCAAGCGTCTCAAGCGCGAGAATCTTCGCGATCACATGACCGACCTCGAACTCATCTTTTCCATGCTGGGCGAAGCGGCCACCACCGAAATCGCCCGCAACCGCGATGCAAAGGGCTTCCCGCAAAACAAACACGCCGCCCACTCCGGCGGCACAGTTGCCGGCAACGCCCGCCGCGAACTCGAAAAGAAAAGCGGTCGCAACGTCGTCACCAGCGATAACTACCTCGCACTCACGCAATCAACGAAAAAAACACAACGCCTGGCCGGCAAGTCCGCCAAGAAATCCTAACCATGGCACGCCAACAGGACACCGAGAAATACGACCTCTCCGACGCCGAGAAGCGCGACTTGATCAAGCTCATCGAGCAGGGCAAGTCGTTGCCGGAGAAATACCGCTTCCTCCTCCTCTTCGTCGACAAACGCGAGGTCGAACTCGTCTGGAACGGCAAGTCCCGCGAAGTCTGCACCGCCATCCTCCCCTTCCAGACCCTCGAACACATTGACGAGCCCCGGAAAGAACAACGCGACCAGGAGGAACTCGGCTTCGACATGGGCGGACGGCAGGTCAAGGGCTGGACCAATAAACTCATCTGGGGCGACAACAAGCTCATACTTTCTTCCCTCAAGAGCGGCGCGCTCCGCCGCCAGATCGAGGACGCCGGCTGGCTCAAGTCCATTTCCAGAATTTGTAGTAATATATACTCGCTTTCAGGTATATACGGATAGATTTAGTTACAAATCGAATATGGACCCTATCAAAAACCCATTTGCTCCCGGTGCCGGGTCGCCACCTCCGGAACTCGTTGGGCGCGACCCCATCCTCGCCCAAGCCCGTGTGCTCCTCGGTCGCGTGAAGCAACGAAAATTCGAGAAAAGCATATTGCTCACCGGCCTTCGTGGAGTGGGCAAAACCGTTTTGCTCAACGAAATCGAGCGCATAGCGAAGTCGGAAGAGTATCGGACCATCCAAATCGAAGCTCACGAGGACAAGCCGCTGGGGCCGTTGATCGCTCCTTACCTGAGAACGGTCCTTTACGAACTGAATCGGGTGGCTGGAGCGGGGGACAAGGTCAAGCGGGGATTGGCGGTCCTGCGGAGTTTCATCGGTGCGCTCAAGGTCGAAGTGGGTGATGTCACGTTCGGTTTAGACATTGACCCGGAAAAGGGAGCCGCCGACAGCGGCGATCTGGAGATTGATTTGCCCAATCTTTTCGTCGCGGTTGCCGAAGCCGCCGAGGAAAGGAAGAGTGCGGTCGCCGTGCTGATCGATGAAGTGCAATACTTCAATCGGAAGGAACTGGGCGCGCTCATCATGGCCATGCACAAGGTGCAGCAACGCCAGCTTCCGCTGGTGTTGCTGGGCGCGGGTCTGCCCATTCTTCCCGGTTTGGCGGGTGAATCAAAATCGTATGCCGAGCGGCTCTTCAGCTTTCCTGACATTGGCGCGCTTTCGGAAGAAGACGCCGCCAAGGCGCTCCGCGAGCCGGCGCACGCAGCGGGCGTGGTCTTCGAGGCCCCGGCCTTGGCCGACGTGTTCCGCCTCACGAAGGGCTACCCATATTTCCTCCAGGAGTGGGGCTACCAGTCATGGAATTTGGCCACGGCCAGTCCGATCACTCTGCCAATTGTTCAGAACGCCACCGCAAAGGTCATCCCACGTCTCGATCAGAATTTCTTCCGCGTGCGGTTCGACCGTCTCACTCCCAGCGAAAAGAACTTCTTGCGCGCCATTGCCGAACTCGGAGCAGGACCGCAACGCACGGGCGACATCGCGGATACCGTCGGCGTCAAGATCAGCAGCCTGGGGCCGGTCCGCGCCAAGCTGATCAGGAAGGGGATGATCTACAGCCCGGCCCACGGCGACATCGCCTTCACCGTGCCTCTGTTTGACGAGTTCATGCGCCGGGCCATCCCTGCATTCACACCGTAGCCCCAAAAGGCACCATGCCCCGTCCACACGACAGCGAGAAATACGACCTCTCCGACGCCGAGAAGCGCGACTTGATCAAGCTCATCGAGCAGGGCAAGTCGTTGCCGGAGAAATACCGCTTCCTCCTCTTCGCCGACAAACGCGAGGTCGAACTCGTCTGGAACGGCAAGTCCCGCGAAGTCTGCACTGCCATCCTCCCCTTCCAGACCCTCGAACACATTGACGAGCCACGGAAAGAACAACGCGACCAGGAGGAACTCGGCTTCGACATGGGCGGACGGCCGGTCAAGGGCTGGACCAATAAACTCATCTGGGGCGACAACAAGCTCATACTTTCTTCCCTCAAGAGCGGCGCACTCCGCCGCCAGGTCGAGGACGTCGGCGGGGTGCCCGCGTCATTCTCACGGATCGTGGGTCACTGTAAGCGTCCCGAGACGACGCTGGCTCTCACGCCATACGGAATATGCCAACCGCGCGTTCTGTATAGACCCAATTTTCCCGCAGACTGTTAAATTTATCTGGCTCTCTTATGCGGTAAGCTTGAGACCAGACAGACCAACCCAACCAGCTGCGCACTCACGCGATACGCATCACCATTCACGCCGCACGTTCCATGCCCCTTGCAAGGCGGGTGCTTTCTCGCGGGGAAACGGGTATTCTTCGGCGATTAACCTTGGCAGGTTTCTCTCTATGCCGACACTGAATTGGATTGGGAAAGAGGCGGTGGTGAATCATCACCACGAGGTGCCGTTTCACCTGCTCAAAGACGTGCCAGACCTTGCCTGCGGCCAGCCGGGCGACGGGAATCTCATCGTACAGGGCGATAACCTCGTTGCGCTCAAGGCGCTCCTTCCCTACTACGCAGGTCAGGTGAAGTGCATCTACATTGATCCTCCTTACAACACGGGTAACGAGGGTTGGGCGTACAACGACAATGTCAACAGCCCCATCATCCGTGAGTGGTTGGACAAGGTAGTCGGCAAGGAGGGTGAGACGCTCGATCGGCACGACCGCTGGCTGTGCATGATGTATCCACGCCTGGCTCTGCTCAGGCAGTTTCTGCGAGAAGATGGAGTCATGTTGGTTTCCATGGGTGACTCCGAAATTTCAAATTTACGAATTCTCCTGGACGATATTTTAGGGCGAGAAAATTTCATCGCGCAACTTGTTTGGGAGAAAGGCCGTAAGAACGATGCTAAACTTTTTTCAGTCGGGCACGAATACATAGTTGTTTATGGAAGATCAATTAGTCGGCTTAGACAGGAGAATACTGTTTGGCGAGAGGAGAAACCCGGTGCAAAAGAGATTCACGACGAGTACCTCCGACTAAAGAGCATTCATGGCAAAGGCTTAGGAGCCATTGAGACCGGCCTACGTGAGTTTTACAAAATGTTACCAAAGGGGCATCCCTCAAAAAAGCACTCTCGCTACGGCAATGTTGACGATGGCGGTGTTTGGCGTGACGACAATATGTCTTGGCCGGGAGGAGGGGGCCCTAGATACGACGTGATTCATCCTGTCACCGGTAAGCCATGTGCTGTGCCGGATGGAGGTTGGCGTTATGCAACCTTGGCGAAGATGAAAGAAATGATTTTCAAAGGGGTTGTGGTGTTTCGTGAAACTGAAAAAGAACCGCCGATTAGAAAGACGTATCTTGTTAGAGGTAATGATACCGAGGACATCGATGAAAATGACATCGGCAGGCAGGTTATGGGCAGTTGCTTTTATCGAAGTGCCTTGCAAGCATCTAATACTCTTCAAGCGCTTTTCGGACTGAAGTTGTTTGAGAATCCGAAGGACCATGAAATTCTTTCCAGGCTAATTCGCTACGTTACTAGTGACGACCAAGATTCGATCATGCTTGATTCCTTCGCCGGTTCTGGAACAACAGGGCATGCGGTTTTGAGTCTCAACAAGCAAGACGGTGGCCACCGTCGTTTCATCTTGGTAGAGATGGAACCGAAGATTGCTCGCGACATCACAGCCGAGCGTGTGCGGCGAGTGGCGGAAGGATACAAGAATGTGAAGGGCGAGAAGGTGGACGGCCTCGGTGGCAGCTTCCGCTATTGTGAGTTAGGCGAACCGCTGTTCGACGAGAGTGGGAAGATTCGCGAGGCGGTAAGTTTCGCCGACCTTGCGCGCCATGTGTATTTCACAGAAACAGGTGAGCCGCTCTCGCGCGAGCGCGTGACGAAGTCGCCGTTCATCGGCGAGTGCCGGGGTGTTGGGATTTATTTATTGTTCAACGGCATTCTCGGCGATAAGAGCGCACAGGGCGGCAACGTGCTCACGCGTTCGGCGTTGGCGAAACTGCCTACATTCGACGGTCAGAAAGTGATCTATTGTGCCGGTTGTTTGTTGGGGAAAGATCGGCTGCAAGCAGAGCGCATTCTCGTTCGGCAGACTCCCTACGAGATCAAGCTGTCATGAACCAGTCCATCGACCCGCAAGAAATTGCCTGCCGGTTCAATAAAGATGAAATGATATGGCGCCGTTACTGCCAGAAGCGTGGACTGCGCCGGTTGCGTCATTCACCGAGTCCGTTTCCGTATGAGATGCTTGATCGCCTTGACTGGCTCGATGCGGAGAGGGAGTGCCGCGAGACGCGGTGCGTCGGGAAGCTATTTCAATGAAGCGATCCAAGCCCATTGAATCCTTTATTCTGACGATTCGTGGCCGCAAGGTGATGATTGACGCCGATTTGGCCAGCCTCTATGGCGTTGAGACGCGAACGCTGAACCAGGCGGTCAAGCGCAATGCCGATCGTTTTCCCAAGGATTTCATGTTTCGACTCACGGCCGGCGAGAAATCCGAGGTGATCACAAATTGTGATCACCTCAGCCGCTTGAAATTCGCGAAAAATCCGCCATTCGCATTTACCGAGCATGGTGCGATTATGGCAGCCACGGTCTTGAACAGTCCGCAGGCTGTTTCGATGAGCGTCTTTGTCGTCCGGGCATTTATCCTGATGCGTGAGCACATTGCCGCCAATGCGGCGATTCTCAAGCGGCTGGCTGAAATCGACCGCACACTGCTTCAGCACGATTCGGCGCTGTTGGATTTGTACGAGAAGTTGCTCCCGCTGCTTCAGCCTCTCCCGGATCATCCCAAGCGGCGTATCGGCTTTCAGTCGAAAGGCAAGCCGTGATTACGCTGAAAGACTATCAAGAGCGCGTGTTGGATTCGTTGCGCGAGTTCTTTCGCCTGGCCGCTCAGACGGGAAACCCCGATTCGGCGTTTCGAGATGTGACACGTCGCGTGTGCGGCGAAGCGATGCCCTATTTTCCTGTGTCGGTTGCAGGGCTGGAGTCGCGTATGCCGTATGTGTGCCTGCGCGTGCCTACGGGAGGCGGCAAGACGCTACTGGCCTGTTATGCGGCAGGCCTTGCCCTGCACGACTTCATGCGAGCTGACCATGCAGTAGTACTGTGGCTGGTGCCCAGCAACACCATCCTCGATCAGACCGCCGATGCGTTGCGCGATCCGCGCCATCCCTATCGCCGCGCCTTGGACCTGGCCTGTAGCGCGGTAGAAGTGGTGACCATTGCGGAGGCGTTGCGTCTCTCGCGCGCAACCGTGGAGGGGCAGACGGTGGTGATCGTGGCGACCATTCAATCGTTCCGTGTCGAGGACACGACAGGGCGTAAGGTCTATGACCAAAACGGCGCGTTTGCAGAACATTTGCTCAACATACCGTTAGACCGCCTGGCTGATCTGCTGCCTGGCGCCGACGGCAAACCCAAGCCGTCGCTCGTGAACATGCTGCGGCTGCGCCGGCCTATTGTCATTGTGGACGAAGCGCACAACGCTCGTACCGACTTATCCTTTTCTACACTCGGCGATGTGTTGCCATCCTGCATCGTTGAATTTACGGCGTCACCGGCGCGAGAAAAGACTCCATCGAACGTGCTGCATCGCATCTCGGCGGCGGAATTGAAAACCGCGCAAATGGTGAAATTGCCGTTGCGAGTTATCACTCGCCATCCAGGCCAGCGCGATCAACTGTTGGCGGAGGCGGTCACGCTCCGTGCCGATCTCGAAAAGCTGGCTGTGACCGAGGGACAACAGACGAGTGAGTATATCCGGCCTATTCTCTTGATCCAGGCTGAACGGGTCGATGCCTGTGAGCCGCTGCGCGACCGGCTGGTGCGCGAGTTCAACCTATCGAAGGACGAGGTGAAAATCTCCGTCGGCAGGCTCGATGAGTTGAAAGACGTGAAGAATATTTCGTCGCCGAAGTGCCAGGTACGCGTGATTATCACGGTGGAAAAACTGCGGGAGGGATGGGATTGCCCCTTTGCCTATGTGTTATGCAGTCTCAAAGAGATGCGTTCAGCGACAGCCATCGAGCAGATCGTCGGACGCATTCTCCGGCTGCCACTGGCTCAGATGAAACGGCATCCCGATCTCAACTGCGCCTATGCCTTCTCGGTGTCGGACTCTATTACGGACGTGCTCGCGGAGTTACGCGAGGCGTTGGAGCATAACGGTTTCACGAAAGCAGAGGCCGAGCGCATCATCATTCCGGTGCCGCAAGGCACTCTCCCGCTCGGTGTGCAGCCACAGACCGTGCGGGTGGCGCCGAGTGTCATTGATGCGACGGTGGCACCCATCCAGGTATTGGCCCTTGCCGGCAAAGTACGAATCGATGCCGCAACAGGCGAGATCACCATCGTGGTTCCGCTCGATCATGCCGATACCGAGAAGCTGAAGAGCTGCGTCAGGACTCCTGAAGCCAAGATTCAGGTGGAGGAAGCGGTCGCACTTGTGCGAGAAGCGGAGAAGGCGTTCGGCGGCAGTGGGACCACACGTGTCCCTTCGCCCTACGAACGGCAACTGGATTTTCTCGTACCGCTGCTCTGTGTCCTCGAACAGGGGACTCTCTATGAGTTTGAGAGCACGTTTTTGATCGAGCACCCCTGGAAACTCAGCGAGAAAGATGCCTCGCTGTCAGCAGACTATAGCCCTCTGGTACGTCCCTACGGCAAGGCCGGACTTGTGGACATCGGAGTCAAAGGCGAGGTGCAAACCAGCGTGATCCGAGAAACTCCGGGAGCCGATTTTGTCGGCACGTTGCATCAGCAAGTGCTGCAACTCGGTGGTGCGAATGAATGGTCGCTCGAAAGCCTGGTCGCATGGTTGGACCGGGAAATTGACCATCGCGACATCCCTGTCGGCGAATCGGCGGAGTTTCTGAGGAAAGTCATTCGAGGACTCATGGCGAAGTTGGGCATGATGGATGTCGGTACTCTGGCGCTCGATCGTTTTCGGCTCCGCGATGAGATTGCGGCGCGCATCCAGCATCATCGAGAGAGTGAGCGCAAGGCGTCGTTTCAGTTGTGGCTTCTCCCGGATTCGCCGCTGACCGTAGAGGAAGGACGCTCGATCAACTTCAAGACGATGGGCTATGAACCGAGCCGTGTCTATGAAGGAGGCTTTCAGTTTCACAAGCACTATTTCGGGCCAAAGCCTGGAGAACTATCCGAAAAGACATCCGATGGTCAGACCACGGAAGAGTTTCGGTGCGCGCAGTTCCTCGATGGTGTGCCGCCAGTGCAGTTCTGGGTTCGGAACCTCCCTCGTAAGCCCACGTCGTTCAGGCTGCAAACCTCAACAGACTGGTTTTACCCAGACTTCCTTTGCCAACTTGCTGATGGGCGAGTGCTGGCGGTCGAATACAAAGGAAAACATCTGTACGACGCGGTGGATGCTGAAGAAAAGCGGGCAGTCGGCCAGGTGTGGGCATCGAGGAGCGGAGGGCGGTGCCTGTTTGTGATGCCGACTGACGGGGACTTTTCTGTTATTGATAAAGCGATAGCTTCTGCATAGGGTCCAGAAAGTTGGTCGGGAGCCTTTTCTCGTCGGCCTGTCCATTGCTCCTTCCCATCCAATAACCAACCGGGTCTCATTCCAGATTGAAAGGAAACAGATGAAAAGTCAGCGCACAGATCTCCAAAATATCGCCCGCCGCGCCATGATCGAGCGGGACCTCTTGCCGGATTTTTCTGCAGCATCGATCAGCGAGCTTGCCGGTATACAGGCTGCCGCCGTTGATCGACAGGCGAGTAGGCGCGATCTAACGGGACTGCTCTGGGCGTCGATCGACAACGACGACTCCCGAGACCTCGACCAACTCACCGTGGCGGAAGCAGGTCCCGACCAGTCTGTGAAGATCCTCGTCGCGATTGCCGACGTGGATGCGCTGGTCGCGAAGGACTCGGCCTTGGATGCTCACGCTAAGCACAATACGACGTCGGTCTATACGGCCGGCGGCATGTTTCCCATGCTGCCGGAAAAGCTGTCGACCGATCTGACCTCGCTTGGCGAAGGACAAGACCGCCTCGCGATCGTCGTGGAGATGGTGATTGCGGAGGATGGGGCAGTTCTCAGTTCGACCCTCTTTCGGGCTCTGGTCCATAACCATGCGAAGCTCGCCTATAACAGCATTGCCCCGTGGCTTGCAGGGGAGGCGCCTGCGCCTGAGGGATTCGATGCCGTCTCCGGCCTCGATATGCAACTCCGGCTCCAGAACCAGGTCGCGCAGCGGCTCAAGGCGCGGCGACACGAGCAGGGAGCGTTGAGTCTTGAAACGATCGAGCCACGAGCCGTGTTTGAGGGTGAGGCGCTGACCGATCTCAGGGTCGAGCAGAAGAATCGCGCGAAGGAATTGATCGAAGAGTTTATGATCGCCGCGAATCAGGTGACGGTGTCCTATCTCAAGGGGAAAAATATACCCTCGTTCCGCCGCATCCTGCGCTCTCCCGAACGCTGGCAGCGGATTCGGGAAGTGGCCGCGCGCTGGGACGAGCAGTTGCCTTCAGAGGCGGACGCGCATGCGCTCGAAGAGTTCCTCGTGAAGCGGCAGCATGCCGACCCCCTCACCTTTCCCGACCTGTCCCTGACCATCGTGAAGTTGATCGGCAGAGGTGAATATGTGGTGGACCAGTCGAAAGGGGGATCTGCGGAACATTTCGGGCTGGCGGTGCAGGGCTACACCCATTCCACGGCTCCCAACCGGCGCTTTCCCGATCTCATCACCCAGCGGCTGATCAAGGCGGCACTGGCCGGCGCGCCAACACCCTATCAGCCGGAAGAGCTGAAGGCTTTGGCTGACCACTGTACCGAGAAAGAAGTGGATGCGGAAAAAGTTGAGCGGCGGCTCCGCAAATCGGCTGCCGCCCTCTTGCTCGAATCGAGGATTGGGCAGCGCTTCGATTCCATCGTGACGGGTGCATCAGACAAAGGTACCTGGGTCCGGCTCCTTGAGCCGCCGGTCGAAGGGCGGCTGGTGACGGGCGAGCGTGGGCTCGACGTTGGAGATAAGGTGCAAGTAGAGCTGATCAGCACGGACGTCGAGCGAGGGTACATCGACTTCGTGAGAGTCGGAGTGTGAGGGAGTCGCCGTTTTCTGGTCTGTCTGGTTGATCTGGTTCAACCAAACAAACGAGACAAACCAAACAAACCAGATCAACCCGCCGGTGTTTCCAAGCTGGTGCGACCGAGTGTGCCGTTGCGGTAGTCCGATAAGAGTATTCTCGCCGCTTTGTCTCGGTCTATCCCGCCGCCGCTCCTGGTCAGCAGGCAGCCTCGCTTTTTGCCGATCGCGTCGATCACGTCCATACTCGTCAGCCCCTCCACCGCAAAACCGTAACGGGCTGTGAGCCTGGCAGGATAGCGCGCAAGCAAAATGCCGGCGAGAAACTCGGCGACCGCTTCGTCATCCACGACCTTGTGGCCGATGGCGTTGACTGTCGCGAGCAGGAGCCCCACGTGAGGGTCTTTGATGGTCCCCCACAGCAGCCCAGGTGAATCGGTGATGGCCATGTGGTCGTTCAGTTTGTGACGCTGCTGAACTTTCGTTATGGCTGGTTCGTCGCCCACACGAGCGATACGGCGTTTGAGGAGCATGTTCATCAGGGTTGATTTGCCGACGTTGGGGATTCCCATAATCAGCATGCGTAGCGGCTTCGCGCTGCTGGTGCGATGGGGGGCGAGCGGCTGACAGCACTGGGGCACCTTGGCGGCATCGCCCGCATGGTTGCATGAGAGAGCCACGGCGCTGATGCCCGGTTGCCGATTATAGAGGTCGAGCCAGGCCTGAGTGACAGTGGGGTCGGCGAGATCGGCCTTGTTGAGGACTTTTAGGCTAGGCCGCTGACGGGCCAGGCGCAGCTCTTCGATCAAGGGATTGCAGCTGGCGTTTGGTATGCGCGCATCCAGCACTTCGACGACCACATCGATCACCTCCATCGTCTTGGCCGCTTCTCTGCGCGCCGTATTCATATGACCGGGAAACCACTGGATGGACATGGGGGGCCGACTTTCTGTAAAAAAAGAAATGTACTCTACCAGGATGCTGAAAAGGCCGCCAGGGTTGCTCTGGTCTGTCTCGTCTATTTGGTTCATCTGGTCTATCTCGTTTGTTTGGTTAAACCAGACAAACGAGATAGACCAGATGAACCAGACAGACCAATCTCAACAGTCTGGTCGTTATCGCAGACGTTCGCGGCCATGGGGGGTGGTGAGATCTTGGTCCGGGCCAAGGGGGACAATACGGGTCGGATTGATGTCGTCGTGGGTGATGTAGTAATGCCGCTTGATGTGGTCGAAGTTCACGGTGTCGGCGATCCCGTCGGTTTGATAGAGGTCTTTGAGGTAGCCGAAGAGGTTCGGGTAGTCGATGATCCGACGAAGATTGCATTTGAAATGGCCGTGGTAGACGGCGTCGAAGCGTATGAGGGTCACGAACAAGCGCCAATCGGTTTCGACGAATTGTGAGCCGAAGAGATAACGTTGGCGCGCCAGCCTGGTCTCAAGTCGATCAAGGGCGTCGAAGAGGCGCAACACCGCCCGTTCATAGGCCTGCTGCGATGTGGCAAATCCTGCGCGATAGACCCCGTCGTTCACATTTTCGTAGATGAAGGTATTGAGGTCGTCGATCTCTTTCCTGATGCCGTCCTGATACAAGTCAATCCTGCTCTCAGTGAAGCGATTGAACTCCCCGTTGAACATGCGCATGAGGTCGTCGTCGGAGTTGGTCACGATGTGTTTCGTCGCCCTGTCCCACAACACAGGGACAGTGAACCGCCCCCGATAGTTCGGATCGGTGGCCTGGTAAGCCTGGCTGAGGAATTGAAATCCGTTGATGGGATCGAGCGAATGGCCCGGTCCTTCGCGGAACGCCCAGCCCCGCTCGTCGCGGATCGGGTCCACGACCGTCATGCCGATGACCCCTTCGAGCTTCTTGAGTTTTCGCACAATGATCGTCCGATGTGCCCAAGGACAGGCCCAGGAAACATAGAGATGGTAGCGGTCGCTTGCCGCTGGGTAACCGGAGTTACCATTCGCGGTCACCCAGCTCTGAAAGGCATCCGGCTGTCTGGTGAAGGCGCCCTCGACACTTTGCTCATCGGGAAATTGTGCCTGGATGGTCATCGTCGGGTCCCTGTGTTTCTCCACCGTATCATATTACTGGGTGATACAGGGTGGGTTGGTCGTCCTCTTGCTCGCGGAACGAGCACAGTGAGGATCGACTAGCCCGCGCTGCAAGAGAGGCAAGAGAGCCTGGAGGGGCCGTGTAGGGTCGCTCGATGCGCGGAGGTGCGGATTGACTGAGGCAATTCTGAAACGTAAAATATCTGAACTTTCCCTGCTGGAGGCTGACCGGTCTTTTGACGGGAGGATATCCGTGAGGGGAGGCTGCAGTGTCCATTCGGTCGGTTCAAACAAGGAGGTTGCGATGCAGAGGATGGGACGTATCGGCTTGATGGGATTAGGGATCGCGTTGGCGGGCTGTCTCAGTGTGGCGCCAGTTTTGGCAGGGGATAAGCCGGCTAAAGCACCAGTCGAGGACGGGTCGAAGATTGTGATTACCTCTCCCAAGGAGGGTGAAGAGGTTGATGACAGCTTTGAGCTGAAGTACGAGTTGACCAAGGGGTCACAAGCGACGCATGCCCATGTGTACCTGGACGGTCAGTACCAGAAGGGTTTTTCCGGGACGTTCAAGGGCCTGAGCAAGGGAGATCACAAAATCACCGTGACTGGCGCCACAAAGGACCACGATCTTGTCACGGCGACCCATACCATTATCGTCGAAGTGGAATAATGCGGCGACCAGCCATTGTCACGGCCACCAGGGCATCGAGTAATAGAGGCCCTGGGGCCCTTTTTTACACACCGTTTCCACCCCTGCATCCGTAGCCGGCCCGTTCAAATAACAGAACGTTCTTCCCTGACAGCGCCGGCAGAGGAGGGGATGAAGCCTGATGATCTTCTGTGCTCATGTCACGCGCCCTGAGAAGGATGGAATGGGCAGCCTGGCCACTCCTTTACGTGAGGCATAGAGAATTGGAAGTGCCAGATCGACGGTCGCAGCCGAACGCTCCTCGCGCCCAAGTTTGCTTGGGTGATGCAGGGTGAGAGCTTACGCGTCGATGCGCCTCTGTGCGGATTGACTGAGAGAATGTTGAAAAGTAAAATGTCGCCGATCATCTCTCGGAGGGTGGCAGGTCATCAGGCGAGAGGATGTCCGGCGCGGGTGGGTAGTCCGTGCTGTCCATTCAGTCGGTTCAAACAAGGAGGTTGCGATGCAGAGGATGGGACGTATCGGGTTGATGGGGTTAGGGATCGCGTTGGCGGGCTGCCTCAGTGTGGCGCCAGTTTTGGCAGGGGATAAGCCGGCTAAAGCACCAGTCGAGGACGGGTCGAAGATTGTGATTACCTCTCCCAAGGACGGGGACAAGGTCAGCGACACGTTTGAGGTGAAATACGAATTGACCAAGGGATCACAGGGGACACATGTCCATGCCTATGTGGACGATCAGTATCAGAAGGGGTTTGCCGGGACGCTGAAGGGCCTGAGCAGGGGGACGCACAAGATCACCGTGACCGGCGCCACCAAGGACCACGATCCTGTCACGGCCACCGATAGCATCACCGTCGACGTGGAATAAAGCTGGGATCAGCCATCTTGAAGGCCACGAGGGCCTCTTCCGAAAGAGGCCCTCGTGCGCCGGATTTCCCAAACGGTTTCTACCCTTCCCCCGCCTAGCCTTACCATAAAAGCTGACAAACCAGGAGAGAGTTACGGCATTGGTTTGGGTGGCGGCTGCGGGTTGGGTGGCGGGCCTCCGATCTTCAACAGTCGCGTCAGCAACGGAATGGCCGTCCCTTGCATGACGACGGACGTGAGCGCGATAAAGAACACCAAATGGAAGATCATGTCGGCCTTTTCGAGCCCGGCCACTAAGGGAAACGTGGCCAAGATGATCGGTACGGCCCCACGGAGCCCCGCCCAGGCCACCAGCGTCTGCTCTCGAAGCGACATCGGCGAAAAAGCCAGCGCCGCATGGACACTCGCAGGGCGGGCGATGAAGATCAGGAAAAGAGAAACCAGGAGGCCCACCCCGGCGATTGGCACGAGCCTTGACGGAAATACTTGTAGCCCCAGCGCCAAAAACATGGTGACCTGCATCAGCCAGGCCAGCCCATCGTGAAAACGCAAGACACTTTGCTGGTGAGTAAACGGCTTTCGCTGCATGACGAGCCCCGCCAGGTAGACGGCAAGAAAGCCACTCCCGTCCAGGTAGTCGGTCAGGCCGTAGGTCAGCAGCGCCAGCGCCACCGACAGTACCGGATAAATGCCTTCCAGTTCCAAATCGAGCGCATTGAACGTACGTCGCATGATCTCGCCCATGGCAATGCCGATTACCGTTCCCACGCTCATCTGCATCACGAAAAATAGGACAAGCTCTCCAAACGAAGTCGAGGGTTCCGTCAACAGTCGAATCAGCGCAATCGTCAGCACGACGGCCATCGGATCGTTACTGCCGGACTCAAATTCGAGCAATTGGATCAATCGCCGGGGAATCTTGGTTCTTCGCGCCCGTAGCACCATGAAGACGGCCGCAGCATCGGTGGACGACACGATGGCGCCGAGCAAGAGGCCCTCTAGGAATGAAAACCCCTGGACCCAGGCGACAAACAACCCGACTAGCAAGGCGGTGACCAGAACCCCGATGGTCGAGAGCGACAGCCCCTGCCATACGATAGGGCGAATCGCCGACCACTCCGTGTCCAATCCACCGGAAAATAAGATCAAGATGAGCGCGGTGATACCCAGCGACCGCACCAGGGACGGATTGTCGAAAGAGATGCCGCCGAGACCGTCGGATCCTGCCAACATGCCGATGGCAAGAAACAAGACGAGTGAGGGGATGCCGAATCGATTCGAGAGCTTGATCGTCAGAATGCTCAGAATGACGAGGGTGGAGAACACGATGAAGATCACACCAATGGAAGTCGGCATCATGCTTCTGTCTTCCGAGGTTGTTCGCCGAGGGCTGATGCGGTCTATAGCACAGATGACCAGATCGCGCTAGGAGCCTGTCCGGCATTACCTTGCGGTGCTCCGATTTCTCACCGAGTTGAAGATGCCTGATGCAGCCGCGAAGAAGCGGGCGAGCCGTATGCCAAGATCGTGGAAGAGTTGCCGCAGAGAGCCGAGAGACGGCGCGGTTGGTGCGGCAGGTCGTCAGCGATAGCCGTCACGGATAGTGCCGGTCAATAATTGCTCGGCGGGGAATGCGACAGTGCCGGTTCAGGCAGTCCCAGAGAGGATTCGCGGCCAACCGATGTTTTTGCTCAGTGAACGCCGCACTCGGACTCTGAAGGCGTGGGGTGATGGATTGGCCGGTCAGATGACTTGAAAGGGATCACGGGTGTTGGCGGCAACCAACTCACCGCAGGCCGTACAGTGATAGTTGTCCGTCAAATAGTTGTCGTTGTTATGTTCCAATTCCAGGTGCAGATGCCGACAAGGTGGATTGTCCCCCTCCGCCCACTTCTCGCGTAACGCGGCAGCTTGCGCCTTGGTCATGATATCCACCTCCACCGCCCGATATCGTTGTTCAACCCACCATCATCCACCACATTGGTGAACGAGATCAAGTGGAGATTGTCCTGCCCCACGTCAATCCTTGGCTGTGCGTTGAATAGGGTACACCATTTATTCCGCAAAGAGTTCAGCCCGTTTTGAATCTCCACTCCTTAGAGAACGTCCAGCCACAGGTGCTCTGACGTTGTCAGAGACCTTCAGCTGTCTTCTGAGGCGATGGGTATCGAAGACATTCAGTGAGTGTCCCGTAGTCAGCAGACTCAGCCACTGCGCCATCATTTACCCGTTGCACGTGGAACGGGAAACCGCAGAGACAAATAAACAAAACAAACCAAATGAACAAGATAGGCTAGCAGGCTGCGGATAAACTCGGTGTATACACAAACGTCGATGGAATCTTCCATGAGGCGCTAATGTCACAATAGTCTCAGGATGCTCAAAAAGGCCGTCCAGCAAGGCCGCAGTGAGCGAAGAGGCGAGGAGGTACGGACCGCACTTCGTGGGGCCGTTCGCCCGTGCAATAGATCTTGGCGAACGGAAGAGCCCTTCCAGTGCTTCCGAATTCCCGAAAACTCTCGTTGAGCTTCTGAGCGATGCGAGAACGCTGCATGGGAAATGGCGCGTCTTGGCGCGCCGGGGTTGGGCGGGTGAGAAGAGCGACTTTTTCAGCATTCTGCTAGAGCGCTCTGATGAGGATGAGGTAGGCGATACACGCGAGGAGAGCCGACGCCGGCAGCGTCACCACCCAAGCCAGGACCATGTCACGCACGGTTGTCCACCGAACACTGTTCCAGCCTTTGAGCAGGCCGATTCCGATAATGGCTGAACTGCTGAGATGAGTGGTCGAGACCGGCAATCCCAACAAACCGGAGGCGAGGACCAAGGACGATGTCGCCAGGTTTGCCGACAGCCCCTCCGCATGATTCATCTTCGTGACGTTCTCAGCGAGGAATTTTGTGACGCGACGCCCGCCAATATAGCTGCCGAACCCCATCGCAATGGCGACTCCCCCGAAGGCGATGAGTTGGGACGACGTGCTGGGCCATGCGGCAGTCGCACTGCCGAGCAGCAGCATCGCGACGATCTTTGGCGCGTCGTTCGTGCCGCGGGCAAACGACGCAAGGCCGCTGGAGATCCAGTGAATCGTATCGAGTCCCACGACCAGCCCCTGCAAACCGGCGCGGTCGCATTGTGACGGTACCGCGATGATCGGTTGACTGACGCGAGCGGTTTGAAACAGGGTCCTGGTGCCGCCATGCCTATCGATGGCCACTAATGCATGGGAGGCCGGCATCACGCACAGGCAGGCTCCGTCCCACTTGTTCGCGAGCGTGCGAATAGCTGGATGGATGAGCAGCGAGACGGTGAGGGCGAGGAAGGGACTGACCAACAAAGGAAGGGCAACCTTTTTTCCGATCGCGGACCAGATCAATCCTTCTCCGGCGAAGGCGACCAAGCCTGTGCCGACGATGGCCCCGGTGAGTGCATGGGTCGTTGAGACAGGGAGACCGGTGATCGATGCGAAGAGGATCCATACCATTGCCCCGGTCAAGACAGCTACGGTCACAGTCGGTCCGATGATCGTGCCTGTCTGGACAAGGCCATGGCTAAACGTCTTGACCATCGCGCTTGCCACGAAGGCCGCTACCCCTGCGCCGATGACGGTCCAGACCGTTCCCCAGGCGATCGCCGATCGATAATCGGTGACCCCGCTGCCGACTAAGGTGGCGATCGCTTTTGAGACATCGTTGGATCCATTGGCAAAGGCGAGAGCGAATGCAAGTGGGAAGGCGAGGAGAGAGATGTCCATCGTCGTTCTTAGGCGGTGACGGATCCGCTGCAAGACGAACCGGCCCCGGCGGTACAGCCGTAGCAATGGTTGCGCGTCGTGATCTGGCGCTGATTGAGTAGAGCCGGATCAAAGTCGCGGATATGGGCCGGCGCACCATGGTCCACCGGCAGATCGAGCATCTGGTTGAAGTCGCAATCGTACAGGGTGCCGTCCCAACTCACGGAGATGGTGTAGCGGCACATGACGCCGGCTGCGGCAATGGGGTTGAAGGCGTTGGCCAGTCGCTCCATATACTGTTCGTAGTTGCCGCTCTCCAGAAGAAACTCAAGGAATCGGCTGATCGGCATGTTGGTGATGGTATAGAGGTGGTTGAACTCGACGCCATGGCGCGCCCGGAGTTCTTTCCGAAACTGCGATTCGATCGCTTCTTGCTTCGGCGGGAGAAAGGCTCCGACCGGATTGCACACGAGATTCAACGACAGCCCGCTGCCGGGCCGGCCGTAACCGAGTCGATTGAGGAGGCGAAGCGCCTGGATCGATTTCTCAAAAATGCCCTCGCCTCGCTGCGCATCGGTCTGGTTGGCTCGGTAATAGGGCAGCGATGCGACGATTTCCACACGATGCCCGGCGAGGAACTCCGCCAAGTCCGCTTGGGAGGGGAGGAGCAACACAGACAAGTTACAGCGATCCATCACGTGGCGTCCCAGTGCCCGGCTCTGTTCAACCAGCCAACGAAAGTGAGGGTTGAGTTCCGGTGCTCCCCCTGTGATATCGACCGTGGGAATGTCGGTCTTGGCGAGAGCCTGGATACATTGCTCCGCGGTTTTGAGGGACATGCTCTCAGTACGATCCGGCCCCGCATCGACATGACAATGACGACAAGTTTGATTGCAGAGCTTGCCGACATTGATTTGAAAGACGGTGATTCCAGTGGCGCGAAGGGGAAGCAGGCCGATGGGCTCGAGTTGTGTCTCGAAAGGGGGACAACTCGTGGTTCCCCCGAGTATCTTCAATTGCTCCGTTGGGGAGGCGAGAGGGTTTTGTTGTCCCAGCAGGGTCAGCGCCATAGGATTTCTTTCATCATGCCGAGACCCGTTTCGGAACCGACCACCGAGATAGCCTGCGTGACTCAGCATCACCACGCATCAGCAGCAATTCCCATTGGGGGCGCAGGTCACGGCATCACCGCTGACGCGCTGGCCCGCGCGATTGATGATTGCGAAATGAGGCGCGTAGCCGACGGCTTCCAGCACGGTTCGCGTCTTCGAACAGATTTCCACCGGTTCGCCTCGGCGATACACATGGTGATCGTCATCGGCGGCTTCGACAAAGGGCCCGGCGAACATGGCAAAATATCCTTGCCAGAGGCAAGGGGCATCTGCCGGATAGACCGCGGTCCATCGGTCGTCGGCTCGATCCAGCCAGAGCGGCTCGGAGGACAGGACAAAGTGAGAGGCCAACGGAGTGTAGCTCAACAGGCATAGAGTATCCGGCGTGATGGGCTGAGGAATGCCTCGGAGATAGGTCGTACCCAGTTCATCGACCACTCGGCTGAATGGCCCGCGGAGCGTGGTGTACCGAACGTCCGATTGAGGCCTATGCGCGGGAAGCTTATAGCCTGTCAATGTGACGGAGAAGAAGTGAATGCCGTCGATCACCTGCCAGGGCGAGGCCTTGATCAGATGAATGCCCAGGAAGCCGGCTCCTACCATCCCCGCAATATAGTCGGTGAGCGTCAGCGCCCCGGAGAGGCAGTCGCCCCACTTGTCAGTGTCATGCACCAAATACTGCGGAACAGGCTGATCGGCCACGATGTCGGAGATCGTAAATCGTCCACCCGGTTTGGCGACGCGAAACATTTCCCTGAAGACCTTTCGTTTATCCGGCGCCAGGTTGATCACACAATTAGAAATAATCAGATCGATGGAGCAGTCGGTCACCGGCATCGCGTCTGCCATCCCTTTGCGAAACTCGACGTTGGAAGCCAGATACCCAAGATTGGCTGCGACGAGAGGGGCATTCTTTTGGGCTATGGCCAACATTGTGTCAGTCATGTCGATCCCGATGACGTAGCCAGTGGAACCCACAAGCCGTGAGGCTTCGAAGCAATCGATCCCTCCGCCTGAACCGATATCCAGTACGGTTTCCCCCCGGGAGACGGTTTTGAGTCCGGCCGGTGTCCCACACCCATACGAAATCTTGAGGACCTCTTCCGGAATGAAGGATTGGAGATCGGCCATGTCATAACTGGTCGGGCAACACATCTGTTCGCCCGTCGATGCGGCCTCGGCATAGCGATCACTGACTTTCTGAGTAATCTCATCTAGTGGCATAGCATCCTCACTGTTCAAGCTGCCCATCGACATGGGTCTATGTACCAACCCCTCTCATATAAGGTCAATGGCCTTCCCTCCGATTCCGTGGACACCATGATAGGAGAATACAGTAAAAGGCATGAGGCTTCTGTAAGCTGGCTTACAGTGACCACAGCCCGTCTTGTTGTCGTCGAAGCCCAGGGATGAGTCGGTTGTTCAGGAGAATTCTTACAGGAAGGCGAGTGAGGGGAAAAGAACTCGTGCCCCCTTGACTCATTATATTTCAGAACTTGTGGGATACCTTACAGAAGGACGACAAGCTGGTCGTTAGGATCACGCTCATGATGTGATCACAGATATCACTCACAAGGAGGTGCACTATGATGGGTGACCGATGGAATGGCCTGATGGTGAACGAGCGGATTTATGATTCTGAGGGATTGCGCAGCGATCTATGTGTGGGTGGATATCGCTGTCTCATTTGCGGAAATCTTGTCGACACGGTGATTCTCGATAACCGATCGCGTTCGACCGACGTGGTCGAGTCGATCATGTTCAGGAACCCTCGCATGCCGCAGCTCGTGGCGGTGTAAGTCAGCGTGAGCACCGATATGATCATGCGTCGTAGAGCGAACAGCAAAGAGAGAATGCTATTGTGACCTGTTGTGGACCAATCGATCCAGAGCGAGGAATCCACCAGAGAAAGAGGTGAAGTTATGCCACTCGCGCAATTAAAAGGGCTCAGCGGGCTTCTGAGTGCGGAGCAGAAGGGCTACTGATCCGGAAAGTGACGGAGGCCATGGTAGTGGGTCAGTTGAACTCAGCTATGCCGGCGCATGTTAATTTTATAATCGATTGTATGGCTCATGACCTCAATTGTGAGTTGTTCACTATTGACCGTTTACTATTTGGCCAAAATGCTACGGTGCTCTCTCAAATCGACCCAGTACCGAGGCCATCGTATCGGTTAAAGGAGAAGGGTTGCGGCCGGTGACCTGGGTCATCATCCATGAAGTTCCGTCAGGGAATTGGGGCGTCGGCGGCTCACCCGTCACGAGCTAGGCGCTGAAGAGGTGCCGCACAAGGCAAGTAACGGTCGTTCATCACACATACACACGAAGGGGGACGAGCATGGAGTTTCAGATTCATACGAAGGCGACGGCTCCGGAGGGGTCTCGCGCGACGCTTGAAGCGACAGCGAAGAAGTACGGGTTTCTTCCAAATTTACTTGGCGTGCTCGCGGAATCGCCGACGGCGGTGCAAGCCTATGCGGCCATCAACAAAACCCTGGAACAGAGTGCGCTCTCGCCTGTGGAGCAGCAGGTGGTGACGTTGACGGTCAGCGCCACCAACGGCTGTGCCTATTGCATGGGAGCCCACTCTGCGGTGGCGCAGATGGTGCACATGCCCGAGGACGTGCTCACGGCCTTACGGGAGCAGAAACCGTTGTCGGACCACAAGCTCCATGCGCTGCGTGCACTGGTGCTGTCCGTTCTGCACCATCGCGGCTGGGTGCCGGAGGCGGATCTGGAACACGTGGTCGCGGCGGGCTACACGCAGAGGCACGTGTTGGATGTGCTCACGATCGTGGCGCTCAAGATCCTGAGCAACTATGTGAATCACATCGCCCACACGCCGCTCGATCAACAGTTTGCCTCGCAAGCCTGGAGCGCCAAGCCCGCCTCCGTCGCCTCATGATCGGAGGTTACCCGGCTAGGATCCCTGGACGATCCCAGCCGATCCCCTCCGACTGATCATTGGCTGGCTGAGTTTGACAACTGTAAGCTACCTCACAGCGGGTTTACCACGCGACCCGTATAGTGCGACTGTGGAAAGGAGGACGATTTATGATCAAGTCGTGAATTCCGGTCAAGGCAATCATGTTCGACGCTGGTGCTGAGCTCAGCACCAATAAACCCGAAAGGAGATTCCGATGAACGTCAAAACAAAGAAGAACGCCATTGTCCATTCCGCGCTACTCGTCGCATTGAGCCTGGCAGGAGCCCAGGTCGCTGCTGCAGCTAAGGCACCGGAACTGCCTTCCGGGTGGGAAGCCTGCGGAGGCGTGGCCAAGGCTGGGATGAATGACTGTGCAACCAAGACCAGCCCCCATTCTTGTGCGGGCATGTCCAAGACCGACGGAGCGGCCGATTCGTATGTCTTCTTGCCAAAAGGGCTGTGCGCAAAGATCTCGAACGGCACCGTGCTGGCCATGACGAAAGACGATCTGGCGAAGCTGAAAGAAGGGATGAAGAAGATGTAGGACGCCCAGCGATGTCTATGCACAATTCCGCCCCGATCCCGGCCCAGGCCGGGATCGGCTTGCGGTCTCATCATTTTCGCGAGATCCTGGACGCACCGCCTCCGGTCGCCTGGATGGAAACCCATCCGGAGAATTATTTCGGGGACGGGGGCGCGTCGCTTCGCGTGCTTGAGCGCATCAGAGCCCAATACCCGCTGAGCTTTCACGGGGTCGGCCTCTCGTTAGGCTCCACCGATCCGATCGACCATGCCCATCTCCGCAAACTGAACGTCTTGATCGATCGTTTCGAGCCGGCCTTCGTATCAGAACATTTGTCCTGGAGTTCCGTGGGTGGCCGGTTCTTCAACGATCTCTTGCCGCTCCCGTACACATCCGAAAGCCTGGACCATGTGTGCGCCAGGATCGACGAAGTCCAGACGATCTTGAAGCGGCCTCTGTTGATCGAGAATATCACGCGGTATCTGACCTGGCAGGACTCCACGGTGCCGGAGGGAGCCTTCATGGCCGAAGTCGTCAGAACAACTGGCTGCGGGATTCTGCTCGATCTTAACAACATCTATGTCAATGCCGTAAACTTTGGCCTGGATCCGATCGAGTTTCTGAGCGCAATTCCGGCCCAGGCCGTCTGGGAGATCCACCTGGCCGGCTTCGATCACTTCGGGCGAGCCTTGATCGATACCCATGGCCAGCCCGTCTGTCCGGAAGTCTGGGGCCTGTATCAGTGGGCGATCCACCGCTTTGGCCCGCGTCCGACCCTCATTGAGTGGGATACCAACCTCCCGCCGCTGTCGGTGCTGGTCGAACACGCCACACAGGCGGATGCCATCCTTGGAGGCTGCCATGCTGCAGCTTCGTGAAATCCAACAGGCGTTTGCCGATGGGATCATCAAGGGAACCTATCACGACGTGGCCGGTGCGATTCATCCAGGGGCTTCGGCCCTGCGAAGTGTCGCCCTCTACCGCCGCTTGATTCGGAATAACTATGTGCAGGCGTTGAAGATCACCTATCCGATCTTGTCTCGGTTCGTCGGTGCACGGTATTTTGGACTCGTTGCACGTGGCTATTTTAAAAAGTATCCCTCGAGCAGCGGCGATCTGTTTCTCTACGGGCGCCATCTGCCGGCGTTTCTCACCGTCGTACAGAGTCCTCCTCTGCTGGCCGAATTGGCACGATTGGAATGGGCCTGCCATGAGGTCTATCAGGCCGCCGACTCCCCGCCGCTCTCCCACGATCAACTTCAGACCCTCGCGTCGGCGGATCCTTCTCAGGTGACATTCCACCTGCATGCGGCCTCGCGGCTCCTGTCCTTTCCCTTCCCGGTCCATCGAGTCTGGCTGGCTCTGCAACCGGAAACTCCAACAGACGAAGTCGTCGACCTACCGCTTCCGGAGCAGGAGACCTGCGTCGTCGTCACGCGAGGCGACGGGAAGGTCCAGGTCACGCCCCTGGCCAGGACGGACTACCTATTGCTTGAGACTATGTCGCAAGGAGTCGATGCGGCGGCGGTTGAGCGGATCGCGATCGAGGCCGAGCCCGAATTCGATTTCCCGAGATTCTTGGCTACCGTTCTGAATCTAGGGGTGATCAGCGGTGTTTTCGTAGAGAACGGCCCATGACACAGGCTGTCGGCGTTCTGAAGCGTGCGGGGTCTGTCGTCGCCTCCGGCTACCGTCGGTTTGTTCGCGTTCTGGAGTGGCTGATTCCGGTCTTCGACCTCTCCGTCCGCCTGTACCTGGCGCATATCTTCTGGACAGGGGGCATGGTCAAACTCTCCAGTTGGATCTCAACGGTAATGCTCTTTACCATGATCTACGATGTGCCCCTGTTGTCGCCAGAACACGCCGCATATCTGGCCACCACCATCGAGTTAGGCGGGTCGGTCCTGCTGGCGATCGGCTTGGGCGGACGATGGGCGGCCCTATCGCTGTTCGGACTCAATATCGTGGCAACGATGTCATATGGACAGTTGTCTGAAGCCGCGCTGCAAGAGGCGTTCTATTGGGGCATTCTCTTCCTCTACTTCGTCCTGCACGGACCTGGATTGCTCTCCGTCGACACCCTCTTACGTTATCTATATCGCCGAAGGCAAGCGACCGGCGGTGCTGAAGAGGGAGTGTCTGTACGGGCCGCCTTTCCTTGAAAGTAGTACAGAGCTGGAGTGGTGGTGAGGGCCATAGTGTTTGACGTGATACTCAGGGTTGGATCTCTCCCCTGACCGAGGCGAGAGACACTGCAACGACCTGTCGTGTTACTCAGGACTCTTCTTGAACACAATATCCCCATAGTAAGCCTCGGCGGACTCACCGGTATTGTCCGTATCCGTCATGATCGCCACGCCGGAAATCACCGGCGGATCTTCGCCGAAGGTCCGCTGGTAGTCTTCGTAGACATTGCGTTCCTCAGTGATCCAGGTATTGAGCTTGGTCGAGCCGCTTTCGACCACGATCATGTGGACCTGATCCGTGTAGGGATTCGGTACAGTAGTCCCCACTGGTGCCTGACTCTCCCAGAGATAGTTGATGGCGCCAAGCGGTGGATATTGACCATAGATGAGTTTGGCTGCTTCGTACTTCGCCTTCCCGAAGAAGCCGACCTTCTGGCTGTCGTATTGGAAGCTGACATAGATGCGGGCAGGATAATCATCCCCTTCTTTCTTGGCTACATCGCCGGCCCTCAAGATATTCGAGACCTTCCACTGCCATTGAATGATCGGATACTCTTTGGGATCGATGCGGATTTCTCGGGTCAGGCCGGATGAGGAAGCCTGGCTCGCCGCTTTGACGACGATACGCCCGCCATCTTTCACCAGGCTGTAGTGCGTGTGCTGGGGAATCTTGGGGAAGGTGAGCGGCTTCCAGCCGTTGGGCCAAGGTCCATCTGGAGTCGCCGCAGAAAATACGCCGACCTCAATGGTCCCTGGAGATTCGGCTTGTGACCGGTTTGGCTCGCCGAGGTGTGCCACGACGAGAAAGAAAAACGCGATGCTGACGATCGAGGGGAACATACGTGGTGCCATGCTCTGTCTCCTTTGAAATCACTGTGCAGAACCATCTCCGTTGAAGACGAGCCTCTCTATCGCCTCATCCACGCAAACAACTTCATCAAGAGATTCTTCGTCCGTGGTGTGAAATGCGCCTTGCGCCACAGGTTCACGACTTTTTTATTGACCTCGGCCTGTGTCGGATAGGGATGGATCGTGCCGGCGATGGTCTTCGCGCCGCCGCCAGCTTTCATCGCCACGGAAAACTCGCTGATCATCTCGCCGGCATGGGCCGCGACAATCGTGGCGCCCACAATCTTGTCCGTGCCCTTCTGAATGTGGATTCTCGCGAACCCTTCGTCGTCTCCGTCGAGGATCGCCCGATCGACCTCATCGAGCGTATACGTGTAGGTTTCGACCTCGATCCCTTTTTCCTTGGCCTCCTTCTCGTACATCCCAACATGCGCGATTTCCGGCGCTGTGAAGGTACACCAGGGCATGATGAGGGATTCGACGCTGGCATAGCCGATGCCGAATGGATGGGGGAAGAGCGCATTCTGAATGACGATCTGCGCCATGGCGTCGGCCGCGTGGGTGAATTTATAGCGCGAGCAAATATCGCCTGCGGCAAAAATCTTGGGATTGGCCGTCTGCAGTCGCGCGTTCACCTTGATTCCGTTCTTGTCATACTCGACACCGACCGTTTCCAATCCGATGCCCTCGACATTCGGGGTGCGGCCCACGCCGACCAGAATCTCATCGACCGTCACCTCGTACTGCTGGCCATGCGAATCGACCGTGAGCCGCTTGCCGCCACTGGTCTTTTCTACTCGCAAGTCTTTCCCACAGCAGAGCAGTTTTACCCCGTCGCGCAGCATCTGCTGTTCGACAATGTCGGCTGCGTCGCGGTCTTCGTTCGGCAAAATGCCGTGACTCGATTCAATGAGGGAAACCTGGCTCCCGAAGCGGGTAAACGACTGTGCTAACTCGCAGCCAATCGGCCCGGCGCCGATCACGCCGATGCGCGGCGGTAGTTCCGTGAGCGAGAACACCGTTTCGTTGGTGAGATAGCCCGCCTCGTTCAAGCCCGGTGTTGGAGGCACCGCTGCCCGTGCTCCGGTGCAGATCGCCGCCTTCGTAAAGGTGAGGGTACGATTACCGGACGGCCCTTCGACCTGAATGGTCTCGGCGCTGGTAAAGCGTCCGCTGCCGATGTAGACGTCCACGCCCAACGTCGTATAGCGATGCGCTGAATCGTTGTGGCTGATCTGCGCCCGCAGTTTTCTCATGCGCGCCATGACCGCGCCAAAGTCGTACGTCACGCCGGGAGGAATATGCAGGCCGAACTCCTCGGCATGGCGCATATCGGCCCAGGCCCTCGCCGCGCGAATGATGCCTTTCGACGGCACACAGCCGACATTCAAACAGTCGCCACCCATCAGATGTTTTTCGATCAAGGCCACGGTGGCCCCCAGACTCGCGGCAATGACGGCCGTGATCAAGCCCGCTGTCCCAGCCCCAATCACCACAATGTTGTAGCGGCCGGACGGTTCGGGATTGGCCCAGGTCGAGGGATGCACGTTCTCTGTGAGGATACGATTGTGCTCATCATCCGGTAGGACCAGGCTCTCTTCATATTGATTCATCTCGACGAAACTCCCTGGCGATTGTTCGAGCATAGCGCCGCTCCCTTTTTTCTTCCACGTTTCAGACTTCATGTTTCACGGGGCTTTGTGTCATGCCTATTTTGCCGTGAATTTCTTGTAGACGATCGGCACCAGCGCCAAGAGTCCCAACAGCACGAAGGCCACAATGACATTGGGAGAGGCGATTTCTTTCAACGAGTTGATCGTTCCCAGTTGCCGCCCCGCATAGGCATAGACGAATGAGCCGGGAATGATGCCGAGCGCCGTGGCGGCGACGTAGTTGGCGACGTTCATTCGCGTCAGGCCGGAGACCAGATTGACCACAAAGAACGGAAAGAGTGGAATCAGCCGGAGCGTCAGGAGATAACTAAAGGCATTGTTCGTAAAGCCCTGCTGAACTGGTCCCGGCAACTTTCCAAACTTCCGTTCTACCCAATCCCGTAACAGATAGCGCGCAGCGAGAAACGCAAGCGTCGCTCCAATCGTCGCGCCAAGATTAACGAATAGCGTGCCGAACAGGCTCCCGAACAGAAATCCACCGGCCAGGGTCAGAATCACCGCGCCGGGGAGCGATAAGCCTGTCACGACGATATAGGCGAGAACGAAAAGCGCGACCGACGCGGCATAGTTGGCCTCGGTGAAGGCCAGCAGATGATCGCGGTTTTCTTTCAAAGCATCAAGCGACAGAAACCGACCGAGGTCGAAATAGAAAAAGGCTCCAATGGCCACCGTCATCACCGCGGCGATGATGATTTTCACGGTACGCGTCCCACGCGTCGGCTCGGACGACAGCGTTCCCGGATTAGATGGTTGTGTCGGATGTACCATCTCGCAGGTGCCTGGATGTTTAACCGCACACTGTGTGTCCATCAGGAAGCTCCTTTCGGTTCGCGAATTACGCGTGGTATCTGTTTTGGTTCGGATCGGTCTTACCGGACAAACATTCTCTCGTCATGGCTACACAGTAGATCAATTCCGGATTGGAATCTGTGAGCCAGGTCACATTGCGCTCCGTGTGAGGGCGGCGGGAGGGATGGCGTCTGTTATGGAGCTGGATTCCCACTATTCAGCGAGAGTTTTGTAAGTTAGCGTACAAGCTGAGCATTTACTGGGACAGCCCCTGCCTTGGCTCATGAGGCATTGAAAAGCAGGCAGAGGGTTGGTCTCTACGGTGGGCTTGGGTCGATAGTTGATTCGTGCTCCGATCTATTTATGACACTGTCAGTCTATCCCCGCGATTAGCAAAAGAGAATTGATGGCAGCTGTCAGAGGCCAAGGTCCGAAAGGCTCGGGTGATCGTCGGGACGCCGGCCCAGCGGCCAATGGTATTTACGGTCCGCTTCCTTGATCGGCAAGTCGTTGATGCTTGCGATGCGTCGTCGCATGAGACCGTGCTCGTCGAACTCCCAATTCTCATTGCCATAGGCGCGGAACCAGTTGCCTGTGTCATCGTGCCATTCGTAGGCAAAACGTACCGCGATCCGTTCTTCGTGAAATGCCCACAGCTCTTTGATGAGGCGGTAGTCCAGTTCTTTCGACCATTTGCGCTGAAGGAACTGCACGATCATCTCACGCCCCGAGAAGAATTCAGCGCGGTTGCGCCACGCACTGTCAACGGTATAGGCGAGCGACACGCGCTCTGGCTCGCGCGTGTTCCACGCGTCTTCAGCCATGCGTACCTTCTGCGTCGCAGTCTCGTGAGTGAATGGCGGAAGGGGAGGACGGTTGTGCGGGTTTGTTGTCATCTCATCGTCTTTCGTTTGTCGGGCCACTTCTGAATCTACTGAGGAGGCCGGGCGTACTCCCTAACCGGACATTTTGCGCCATCGCTGATCGACCTTCAACCGACTTGACCGGGTATCACCAAATCTGTACAACTTTCATGGTGTGAACTCCTTTAATAAAAATAGCGGGGGCGGCCTTCTCATGTCGAAAGCCATCATGATTTCACTGTAAGAAGCTGGGCCTCGAGCTCGGCAATTCTTGTTTTCAACGGACCCACAAGCTCGTTGACCTCTTCTGCCGAGTACCGTGGGGTGATGTACTTCGGACAATTCCAGTCGAATGAGACGACGTCGATGAAGACCAGCCGTTCCACACTTGACCGCATCTTTGGATCGGCGAGCTGCGCAACAAGTTCTGGATGAGCACGGGCATCCTCGAGACGAGCATGACCAAGAATCTTCAGCCGCTCGCGATTTTTGTAGTCCATGAGAAACAGCGCCATGCGGTCGTTCACTGAAACGTTGCCGGTCGTGAGTAGCTGTCGATTCCCCTTGTAGTCGGCGAAGGCCAGCGTCGTCTCGTTGACCACCCGCAAAAATCCTGAGGGCCCGCCGCGATGCTGAATATACGGCCACCCGCTTTCGCTGATTGAACCGAGGTAGAAGCTGTCCCGATCCGCGATAAACTCGGCTTCTGCCTGGCTTAGTGGATCTCGTTCAGGAGCGCCTACGACTTTACCCGCGTTTCCGTAGTACTGTTTCTGAGCATGGTACACCGCATCTGTAAACGTCAGATCGAGATATTTCGTTGCCATTGTGTCTCCTATTTGTCTTCCGCTCAGCAATTCTCAGGAGACGGCCTCGGCCGTCTCCTGAGAATTGACTCAAAACACGACCGTATTCCATCCCTCCACGATGTAACGACGGAGGCTCAAGAGTCCCGCGGTTCCGGCCAACGCATGGTCCTTCACGATCGGCACCCCGCACGACTTGACACTTTCCGTCGCCCCAAAGACCTCCGCACAGCCACATGAGGCGCCTTGCACCACATCGCGAATCGCGCTGTAGAGGCCATTGGCCGGATGCGAGAGCTTGGTAAGCTCGCCGGGCCAACGCGTACCGGCACCATTGAAGACGACAGCGACTTCGTCGCCTTTCTGTTTACATTCGGATGCGAGGGCCAGCGCGTTAAAGACTCGCCCAAGCGCTTCCTCTGAACCACTCTTCGGATCGGACATAATAATGACGGCAGTTTTCATGGGTTCTCCTTGAATAGAATGATTTCTTCAATTGTGGATATGTGTTCAGCCTGCTCCCGGATCCTTAGAGATCCGACGCATTCCTGTCTTTGATCTCACCCCAGCTCTTCTCCGCTTTTACGATGTAGCCAGGAATGTCCTTCTCCCACTTCTGTTGAATTCCTTTATCCAGATTCAGGTAGAGCTTGCCTCCTACGATCTTCCAAATCTCAGGATCGGCCACAAACTTTTTGCCTAAGGCCACGCCGTACGCGCAATACCCGCCGTAGACCGGCAGATACCTCTCTGGATTATTTTTGAAAAGCGTCTTGTGCTCGTCATTAGCAAAGACGTAGGTCAAGCCATTCTGTACCGTAACGTGAAAGCCGCTCCCTCTCACGGCCTTCCCGTCGGTAAAGTAGGCGACGGGATCATAGCCGCTGAGACCCGGGGTGCTGATCGCCACATCGTTGGCAAAGGCTGTAGCCACTGATCCCAGGAGAATCAGCGCGGCAAGTTGAATTATCTGTTTCAGTTTCATGGAACTCCTCCTGGTTAATTTGTTGCTCTGCTATCTTCGTTGCGATGGCCATCGCACTCATGCCTATCGCAAAGCCGATGCCACGTGCCATGGCGATGAGTGAAATGAGATAAACTCCTGGCGAGACAGGGGGTTGCCGAACGATTCGCGGCAAGATGGATGAGAACGAAATAGAGATGCCTCCACGAGATGTCGTGGCGCTAAGATATGTCGTGGGAATGAAGGGGTTGGAGTCGTCGCTACGCCGTCGAACGGAATTTCTTGATTCCCAGCTTCTGGATGCGTGACCGGAGCGTGTTGGGGTGGAGCCCCAGCCGGGCAGCTGCGCCCTGTTTTCCTTCGATGACCCAACTCATGTCCTGGAGGACGCGGAGGATGTGGGTTCGCTCGACTTCTTCCAGGGAATCGGCGACCGGCATTAGCGGTGCTGAGTTCCCAAGAAGCAGCACGTCGTCGATCTGAAGCATTGACCCCTTCGCGAGGATCGTGGCCCGTTCGATGACATTTTCTAGCTCCCGAATGTTGCCGGGCCAGGCATACTTCGTGAGCCGTTCCATGGTTGCTTGAGACACCCCGTCGACCTTCTTGCCTATCTTGCTTGAGAACTTGATGGCAAATCGATTGACCAAGAGCGGGATATCCGACGCCCGAGCAGACAGAGGCGGCACTTCGATCGGGAACACGTTCAGCCGGTACAGAAGATCGGCCCGGAAGGAGCCGGCCTTCACTGCCGCATGAAGATCACGATTCGTGGCAGCAATGACCCGCACATCGACTTTGGTGGAATGGCTACTGCCGACCCGCTCGACCTCCCGCTCCTGCAACACCCGTAGGAGCTTGACCTGCGCATCCAGCGGCAACTCCCCGACTTCGTCCAGAAAGATTGTCCCGCCGTCCGCCAACTCAAATCGTCCGATGCGGCGCTGTAATGCCCCGGTGAACGATCCCTTCTCATGTCCGAAGAGTTCGCTCTCGACCAGATTCGCGGGAATCGCTCCGCAGTTGACCTTCACGAGCGAGCGGGCTCTGCGCGGGCTCAGGTGGTGAATGGCTCTCGCCATCAGCTCCTTACCGGTCCCAGTGTCCCCCCGGATGAGGACTGTCGAATCCGTGGGCGCCACCTGTTCGATCTGTCGGAGCACGGACTTGATGCTCTGACTCTCGCCGACGATCTCCTCAAAATTGTGATCGAGCTTGATCTCTTCACGAAGGTAAAGGTTCTCGGCCTCGAGCCGATTCTTGAGCTGTGCGACCTCCGTAAAGAGTTGCGCGTTCTTGATCGCAATGGCTGCTCCGTTGGCAAAGACTGCCAACCGCTCGAACTCCTCTTCGCTCAGCGGCCGTCGCCCGAACATCGCAATCACGCCGAGCAGCTCCCAGCGGAACTTCAGCGGATAGCCGGCAAAAGAGCGGAGCCCGTTGTCTTTCATCCACTGTTTGTTCGGCAGTCGGTCGTCGCCAAGCACGTCGTTCGTATACATCGATCCGAAGCCTTGGGCGATCTTTCCGATCTTGAGCGCCCCCAGAGGAATGCGGCGATACTCCCCATTGAGATTGGCATAGAGCCCGGCGCTCGCCTCAAGGTGTAGACAGCGATTCCGATTCGTACAGTCGGCAGCTTTATAACAGCCGGCGCAGAGGTCGCCAGGACCCAAGAGCCAAATACGGGCGAAGGCGCCATCCAGTTCGTCGACCAGTCCTTGCGTGATGGTGGTAAGCACCACCTGAAGATCCAGGCTCGACGCCATCTGGAGCGTGATCCGCTCCAACACGCCGTGAGATCGGGGGGAAGGAACCGAAGAAGGAGAACTGTCCATCGTGTTTTTTCCGAGTCGGCTCTCGTCCGGCTCGGAGGACGATAAGCACCTTGCAGAGGATTGTCAATTAGCTGAACTGAATCGAATCGATCGCGCGTATGCACGCACGGGCCAATCGGTTGCGATTCGATGTGCCACTGAAAGCTGCGCTCGCGACGATTGCATGCGCTTTTTTGACGTCGACTGTACCATGGGACGGACGATGCCCGATGGATCATCCCTACAATCAGAGGAGGACTAGCATGATCCCAACGTCATCTACTTGAGTCACGGCAGTATTGATGGGCCTCATGATCGATGGGGGATCGTGAGGATGACATGGTTCAGGAGCGTGTGGCGCTCATAGCTCAACAGATACAGGTGCAAACGGGAAGGATCGTCGGCGTCCCAGTGGAAGAGCGGTCCATCGACGCCGATGGCATGATGGTCGAGCCAGCGGCTCTTCGCATCCAGATGAAATCCATAAAAGGCCCGTTGCGTCGGGGGATTCTCAACCACCGTGTCATACGCCTCGAAGAAGCTGGGATTGCCGATGCCGAGCGGGACTTGCCAGCCACGGTCGTAGTGGTCTGGAGACGCGACCGGAATGGCAGCCCCATCAAGCCCACCGAGAATGAGACGAGTCATTTCCCCGGTCTTGGGACTGCGAAAGGCGAGTTCGACTTCGAAGAGCGGCTGAGATCCCCCGATGAGTTTCACCTGCCGCACCATTGCCCCGGTCAGCTCGGCGAGATAGTGCAGTTGTGTCTCTCTCGGGTGAGCACGGGAGTAGCGTCCAGGCGGGATGAAGCTGGCGAACCGCACCGGCTGGTTGTACCAATCGCGATAGGTGGCTGCGACAGGTGTCAGGATGTTCTCGCGCTTCTGGACTTGCTCTCCTTTCATCGCGACAGGTTCATCCCAGCGCACCATCGTTTGGACTGGCCATTCCTGTTCGACGGTTCGGAATCGATCCAGCCGAATCGGCGTCCCGGACGGATCAACCCAATGTTCCAGCGACCACCAGTAGGACCAATAGGACAGGCCGTTCACCTGTTCGAACACCTGTTTGTAGAGTCCGAGCGGGAACGTAAACCAGAGGTGCTCGTACACTCGCTCTTCACCATTTTCCGTGGTGAAGAGCAGAAGTTCCCACAAGCCCGCGTTCAAACAATTGCGGGCGAGATCCACGCGGGTCAGGGTTCGTTGTTCGAACCCGTCCCCGCCTTCGCGTACGTCAAGATGGGTTGAGGTTCGAGCGAATCGAATCTGTTGCCGGTTCCATTCGCGGTCGATCAAACCGATCTTCGTCAAATCCGGATCGCTCTTGGCCCAAGGGGGAACTGCCGCGACGAAGTGCGCGAGATCTACATCGGTGAATTCTATTGCCGCCGCCTGCGGCGCAGCGGGTTCCAGAAGGAAGCGAAATTGAGTATCACCGAGTCGCTGAATGATGAGTTGCCGATGTGGATAGGCGCCGAAGACGGAGCTTGTGTTCTCAGGATTTTCGGGGTACTCGTCCCTCGCGAATGCGACAAGGGCAATGGCCTGCCGAGGTCGGTCATCGTAACGATTGGCAAACCAGGCAAGGCCAGCGATGAAGAGGAGCGTAAGAAACGTGAGGGACGCGAAAACTGCTCGTTTCTTGAACTTATGAGCCTGTGTGGACACGGCCTTCGTGCTTCCTGGAAGAGAGGGTTGAATCAGCGTGCGGTCAGCTTCGCCGACTATATCGGAATGGAAGCCTTCGCCGCTATCATCAACGATATGGGACGCCTCATAGAGGAGTGGCTATTGTGGTCGAGGTGCCAGGTGGTCTGGGTTAATTCTCTTCGCGGCGGAGGGGGGACAGGGGATGGATAGGCGCTCACATCTACCCGCAATGTCTCTCTGACATATTCTGACAGGTCGCCTCTATTGCCTTGAAGTAGACAAGCGAGTAGTCTTCAGATTCCACGCGAGAGTTGGCTCTATGGACCGTCCGCAAGCCGCCCCTAACAAACTGTGGTTCCTGAAGAACATTCGACTGTTTGAAGGCATTTCTCCATCGGATATGCAGGAGATGGAGAAGATTACTCGCATGGAGGAGATCAAGAAGCGGCAGCCCTTGTATCTTACGGGCGACCCGAGCCTCAATGTGTACCTTCTCAAACGCGGGCGCGTCAAAATTGCCAACACGGCACCCAGCGGGAAAGAAGTCACCTTCGACATCGTAGAGCCGGGAGAAGTGTTCGGAGAACTGGATGTGCTGGAAGATGCCCCACGTTCGACCTCAGCCGAAGCCCTCGATGACGCGCTCATTTGTTTGATTCCACGGAGGGATTTCGATCAATACTTGGCCATGCATCCTATCGTGATGTTCAAGTTGACCAAGCTGATCGGCCTGCGGCTCAAAAAAATCCAGAGCCGTGTCGAAGATTTGGTCTTCCGAGACGTACCAGCTCGACTGGCTCACCTGCTCTCAGAGTTGAGCAAGACCGAAGGCGTCGCGGACAAACAGGGGATTCGACTTAAAGTGAAGTTGACCCATCAAGAAATGGCCAACCTGATCGGCTGTAGCCGTGAAACCGTGAGCACCACTATGGGGCAGTTCCGGGACGATGGCCTCATTCAGATGGATGGCCGGACGATCACCATCGTGAACGAGAAGGGGCTGTCCAAGCTCCTTGGTTGATACCGAGTTGCCTGGGCTGCGCTCGTCCTAGCCCACATGTCTTTTCCTGCCGTTAGCACATCATGCTTTCGTCATCAGCGCACAGTCAGTCACGCAGTGCTTGCTACAGATGCCATGAGGCTATCCTTTGGCCGTCGCGCGCTTTCCATGATGCCGTTCGAGCACCTGCCGTTCTGCCTCGGCCCAGTGCTCGGGGTCGCGGCCATGCTCGTAGCCGCACTCGCAATAGAGCTGATAGGCCAGCTGCTGGATCTCTGCTTGTAACGGTTCCGGGGGCGAATGCTCCGGCTCGGCTAGTTGAGTCCCGCGTTTGTTGTCAAGTTTCTTCGTCATGGCATCCTCCGTTGTGTCAACAGAGATTCAGGGAATCTGCCCACCTCGTGGCAACGGTCCGCCACATGAGGAACAAGGGACGGCGGACGTTGTCGCTATGGCTTTAGGTGAAACGGCGACCGGAGTGCCTCCTCGGATGAGCTGGACCCACCGTGCTGTTGGGTATCGGACCACCAATTTTGGAAGAAGCAGTAGCAAGGCCACCATGGCAATACCGAGGACGATCAACACCCATTCTCCTGATACCACTTGGCTCCCGGCGTAGGTGAGCAGAAAGGTGGGGGCGATCATCCCCAGCAAGGTCGCCACTGCAAATGCTCGAAGTGACATGTTGGTCAGTCCAGCTCCATAACTGACGAGGTCGAAGGAAAAGATCGGGAGCAGGCGAGACACGAAGACAAAGATAGCCAAGTGCCGGTCTGAGCAACGTTCACAAAAAGAGATGTCCGTCCTGAGAATTCTGGTCAGAGCGGCTTGTCCAAGAGACCGGCCTATCAGAAAGCTGAGGACGGCTCCGATTTCCGCGCCGATGACGGCATAGGTGGTTCCCAACGTCACGCCGAATGTCGCTCCTGCCGCCAAATCCAGTGGGAGGCTTGGGATGGGACTGATGATGACGGCCGTTGCCATGAGCAGCATAAACAGGATCGGCCCGAAGGGGCCGGCTGCGCGCAGCCGGTCGGCGATCCGGTCCGGATGCAGCAGCTCCCCGACATCGAGCCAATGCATGGCAGCGTAGACACTCATGACCAAGGCGAGCAGGGCTCCAAGTTTGATCCAGGGAGATTTCTTCGTCATTCGTACAGTTTTCCCGCGTCAGAACACTCTAGGAGTGAAAAACGATAACCCAACGTAGGGCAGCACCCCATTGATGCCGGTATTCCGTTCGCCTAGGTCGGCATTGGAGATATGGTGGTATCGCACGCCCATGGTCCAGGGGATCCGGTCCGTCACAAAGTAGTGTACGCCGGGACCGGTCTCCAACACGAACTCGAACTGCGTGCTCTGTTCTGGAATCCGTGGAGCGAGATTGGTCCAAATCATCCCGGCGCCGGCGTCCCAGAAAGGCATCCATCGCCCGAATGAGAGAAAATTGTATTTCAGTACGAACGATCCTCCTGCGGCCTCGGCTGCAAACGGTTTGGTAAATCGAGCGAACACGGGTTCCAGCAACAGCTCGACATTGCCCTGATACCACTCGGATCCCAGGGGATCAGTCAGCACTATTCCGATGCGCGGAAGCACAAAGACCGCAGCCCGGTTGGCCGATGTACCAGCGCCGACTGCCGTGGTGGCCTGGGCGTATCCTGTCACGAGACCGACTTCAATGGTGCCCCGCGTCATCCTGTCGCGGGCATCGAAGAAAGGTTCAGCCGTGGCATTGCTTCCACTCATGCACGCCGCGCAAAAACATATCGACACGAAGAGTGCCAGATACACGTGATGGCGTCGTCTCCGTGTCAGGCCTCCAGAAAGTTTCTGTATCGCATGGTTCTCCAACATTCCTGCCATTCGCATAGCGTTGCATCTGGACCTTTCTATCCGTCATTGGATGCTGCGCATTCTGCACGATCTCGGCCAGACACATCTGTCATCCAGCTCACATGACTTGGAGTTATTCAGCACGGCTAGGATTGGCGAGCGCGTCGTACGAGGGCGATGAATACTGAGCTGGCCCGTGAGAGGATTGAAGGAGAACCACGATCAGCACGACCGGGTATCGGACAGCGTTCCCAAGGAGGCGACGCCAACACGACGTAGCCACGCTACTTTTTCACCAGAAAGGGTTGAACCGCGTACGGCGGCGACGGGTATTTATCTGCAGGTCAGCGGCACCCAGAAATCCTTTGCGAACGGACTGACGTGAGACAATCCCAGACGGCGATAGGTCTGCTCGGGAATTCCAATGTCGGCAAGAAAGAGCTGTCCTGTTCGCTGAGGCAGCAGGCCTGTTTTGGGGAGAGCTAGAGTCATTGTCCAATGGGGCTGAATACAGTCTCCGGGCATGCCACCAGTTGTGGCGTCCAATCCGGACGGAACGTCGAGCGCCAGAATCGACACTCCTGTGCCGTTTGCCCACCGAATCAACTCAGCGATCGGACTTCTTGGAATAGAACAGAGTCCATAGCCGATCAGGCCGTCGAGGATCAGATCGACCGGTTCCGCGCTCAAGGCAGCGGCTGCGACTTCTCTGCCGCTCGTCGACCGGAAAACCTTTCGCTGAAACGCCGGAACTTCTTTAAGATCGTCAGGCTCTGCGGCACAGAGTCTGACGTCGACCCCTCGATTGGCCAGGTGGCGAGCGGCACAGATTCCCCCTCCGCCATTCCCGCCGCCGCCGGCCAGTACCAGGATTCTCGCGGTGGCCCACGCGTCGCCAAGCATCGCTATGGCGAGCAGTGCCAGATTGCGTCCGGCGTTCTCCATCATCTGAAAGAGATTCGGTCCGGTTTCCTCGGTCGCGATGCGATCCAGCTCTCTCATTTGCTCTGCCGTCACGGAAGGAATTTCTACCCCGCCTTGCGTGAAGAATCGCACCGGAGTTTCAGTGATTTGTCGAGTAGTAGCCTTGCGTTCCATCGGTATGTCCGCTTAAAAGAAGGTAAAGCCGAGATTACTCCTGGCTGGCGCATAGCGGAAATTGAGCGTGACGCCTTCTCGGTACTCCACAAGGGCGCCTGGCTGAGAGACGGCGCAACCAAGCGTCGCCGTAGGCAATATCGCCACACTCCTTGCACGCATGCGAATCATACCTCTCCCTCCACAACTCAGCCTTCGTTGCACCGGGAAGTAGTTGTCATGGACATTCCCACCATTCATGTTGCCCCACCGACAGACTGCTATCGCGAGCTGGGATCTCCTCGCGTGAGATGGCCTGACCTCAGCGGCAGGTCGTCATGCCCCGCATCAGTAGCCATGTCGCCGTCAGTGCGAAACTCGTGATCCCTATGAGGCCACTCCAGAACGCTAAAAAGAGGAGCAGAATATACCCGCCGAGCGTGCCTGCCCCCATGCGGGAGCAGGAGATAGGCATCCATCCCAAGGCCGATCACCGGCATGATCGCGGAAAGTTTCATGAACGTCCACGCATTCCATTTGGACAAACATTTCCACTGCATCTCGTGTGTCATGACGTGCTCCCTTCCATCGGCACCATGTAGAGTTTCCTTCCAATCGATATCGGTATCATTGGGAGAGCCTATGATTCGTCTTGACGGTCTTTCACCCCGAACCGGCGATAGAGTGGCACAGGGTCGCATCACTGCGCTGTAAGATAGCTGACAGTCTCAGATATTCAGCAGGGCACTCTCGAAACTGGGGGTTGATTGTGTGATCCAGCATGTGGTGTGCGGGCAAATGAGCAGATTGGGCGAACAGTAAATGTGAACTGTGTCGATGTGCGGTCGGCAATCAAGAGCCCTGAAGACTTGGGTATCCGGATGGAAGATGTACCAGGCGAACCAGAAGGCCATCACGGAGGGCAGTGGCTTCTCATCGGCGTGAGCAAAGGAGGCACCAAGGGTTTTAGAAGATATAGGCTGCACCGATTCCGGCAAAGAGACCGAGCACAAATGTGATGCCGAACATCTGGCTGATATCCATTTCGATACGATGACAGCGGCTTGGCGTGAGAGTTCGGCGCGGCTTGGTCCTGAGGCCGAGTTCACGGTCGGCGTTGAGAGGGTCGACACGCGAAGTCGATGAGTGACCGTGCTTATTGGCGGCCCGTCCTTTCGCATTCTTTCATTCTCTCTAGGAGCCAATTTTTCCTTGGTATCCCGACGGCTACAGTGCGGCCATTCATTACAATGGTTGGGAGGACGTAAAAGCCCAGTGCTTTGGCCTCGTGCCCCAACAATGGATGGATCGCGATGTGCCAGATAGGACAGTCCTGTTGCAATTCTTTCGCGAGCAAGAGGACGGACTGCTGCGACACGCAGCCATCGTGATAATATAAATCCATCTGCCTCATGACAGGACAGTACTCGATTGTGCCGGAATGATCTGTGAGCTAGCTCACAGGGAGAAGAAACCGGTCTGGAGAGAGTGGCGAGATCGGTCGGCATAGGGAGGGGGCAGAAGCGGCCACACGGGGAAGGGACTGCAGACTCACGCATCTTTTTGCCTTCGGCGAGCGGAGCGAGGAATCTCCAATGACATCTGCTCTCGCGTCCTGGCTCAGGGCCTCCGTCTTGCCTGCCACAACCAGCTATAGATCGCCAGATTCACCACCAACACCAGCACGCCGAGCACAACTTGAACGTCGTGCGTCAGCGCCTCAGGGTAGAGCATGGGAAGAAGGAATCGTAAAACGAAGTCTCCTTCGTAGGCAGCCTCCCCCGTTTGCGCGCGCAACCAATTCTCTAGCGGCGTGAGCGGACAGATCCAGCCGGTGAATTCGACAACCGCACCCCATATAGCTGCTGGAAGATGGAGCCGCATCACACGGGGCCAACGAAGGAGCAGCACGCCGCCACACACCACAAAAATGACGAAGGCCAAGTGGAGGATCATCACGAGGTCAGAGAGAATGAGGTAAAGCATGGCTGTGTCCTAGTGGAAGGGAAGGTGCGCGATCGGCTAGAAATACTAGTCACTCAGCCTATTGTTGGGAAGTTAACGAGGGGAAGGGGTATTGTTTCAAGTAGTGAAGTAACGCTTGCGTTCGTGTCGATCGCCCTATGGCTGTAAGATGATCGGCTGTATCGCTGAAAAGCTCTCTATCATACTGGTATTCCTGTGGAAGCCCGAGCGTCTGTAGTTGATGGGCTTGCAGCTGGGTCCTCAAGTTTTGCAAATGTGCGGACACGGTCTCTGAGGCGAGGTCCAGCTTGATATTCTTCATCGAAGGTGGCCACGCAATATATAGACTGATGTCACGATTCCTGCAGAACTTAGCAAATCGTCGAAATTCGTCCCACACACGTTCCGAATAAACAAAGGGCTTGGTGAGCCCGTAATCGGTGTCGACTACCAAAGATTTTCCACTCGTCACGGCATCCCCATGACGATCCAGGTTCAGGGCCGAGTATATAATTTCCGTACCTGAGAACGTGAGGACATGTTGGGCATGCCGATGTATCACTTCCTTAGGTGAGGAGAGACGGCGCTGGTCAAAAATTCCCACTCGCTCGCGAGAGACCTGTGCGATGGCCCCAGCAACGAGGCGGTGCATGGGAACGGACAGGATGAACCGAATTTTCTCAGGTGTCGGCAACCTCCAGAAAAAGGCCGTATCCCACGTCATCATTTGGTTAGTGAACCAGAGGGAGTACGGGTTCACTCGTGTGTACCGGTAGTATTCAATAGACAGCAAGACGTGATCATGCGGCTGGAGATACTGTTGGGCTTCTTGAACTAGATGCTCGAAAGAAAAGCCCGCATGTAGGGCTAAATTAATCGTTGGAATGCCCAGGGTGTGTTCGAGGAGCGCGGAATCAATTCCAAACAGTGTACTCGAACCGCCCAGAACTACGAGTTTCGGTTCCTTGATGGCAGCAATGAGGTTGTGTTTCACGATGGTCGATTCATACAGCCAATACTCGGCCTTCACCGGAGCCCCCAATTGATAAAAGAAGAGCGACAGATGCATGAGACCGAGAAGCAAGGCCGTAACAGCGGAGTATATGAGGTACTTGAATGGTGACATGGGCTAGAATTGTCGATAGATGAAGCTGCCCTTCTCGACGGAGATGGATGCGAGGAAGGCAGCGTAAAAGAGCAAACCGACCAAAATAGCTCGCCCGAATGCAAATCCTGTGGATTCATGCTGCTTGTGAGACTGGAGCCACTCCTGTGTATTGGGACTGTAGAACGTGATAATCGCGGAAGCCAGCAAGAGCATAATGGTCAGCGCCACATCAGAAAGCAGTAGGTCCATCGGGTAGATAATCCTCTCTGCGAAAGAGACGGCAACTCCCAAATCGTGAAAAATAGACCAGAGGAATTCATAGTTTGGCGAAGGTGTTTGAACGGCTTTAAGGAATGTTTTTATGCTCGCCTCGGGCGGCAACAGTCCATTAAAACCAACCAGTGATTTACATAGACGAACTCCTGACTTGCATTACCTACACGGAACCATCCCCAAGCCACCACGACACTGAGGAATGTGATCGTGCGGCCGAGAAGTGGTGGACAAGGAAAGTTCATCTTTGTCCAGATATGATTTGCAATCAAAAATATTCCGTGTAATGCGCCCCAGATGATAAATGTCCAATTGGCTCCGTGCCACAGTCCGCCGAGCACCATGGTGGCCAGAAGGTTTAAGTGTTGGCGAAAGATTCCTTTTCTATTCCCTCCCATCGGAATATACAGATAGTCGCGGAGGAACGTAGAAAAGGTGATGTGCCATCGCCGCCAGAAGTCGATGATGCTGGTTGCTTTGTAGGGGGAATTGAAGTTCTGAGGCAGGGAGATACCAAATGTCAGAGCGAGTCCGATTGCCATGTCTGTGTAACCGGAAAAGTCGAAATATAATTGGAAGGTATAGGAGAGAACTCCGATCCAAGCCTCAACGAAGCTTGGATCAGTTCCGGCAGCGATAGAGGCAAAAAGAGGGTCGACACCACGGCCTAAACTGTCAGCAAGCACGACCTTCTTGAACAATCCAAATGCAAAGACTGTTAGCCCTTCAGCGATGCCGGCTGCGCAGGAGTAGGACGTAATTGAAGTAGCGTGAAGTTGAGTGAGGAACTGTTTGTGGCGAACAATGGGACCAGCAATGAACTTTGGAAAGAATGTAATGAAGACACTATAGTGCAAGAACGAAGATCGCACTGAAGTGCCGTTATACACATCGACGAGATAGGCGATCTGGACAAACGTGAGAAACGATATTCCCAGTGGAATGTCTGTAGAGGTTGCGGCATAAGAGGTTTGTAGAACCGTGTTGACACTATCTACGAAGAACCAGAAATACTTGTAATAGCCGAGAGCGAAAACGTTGACGGCTATGCCTGCAGCAAGGGATAGAGATTTGAGTCTTGGCTTGGACCCGGGCACACGGCTCAGCCAGGCTCCGAGTGCGTAGTTGACACACAGGGATGCAGCGAGCACGGGCAGATGGGTGCTATCCCACCATCCATAGAGCAGAATCGAACAGAGAGAAAGCCAGCTGAAGGCCAGAGGTGCCGAGTACCTATGCCGTAGAAACCAATAACCAAGCAGGGTGATGGGGTAGAAGCCGAGGAAGAAGTCGCTCGAGGTAAATGACATTACTTCACAACAGGATGCAACGGGAGCGCGATGGTGTCACTCACGTACTTACAATTGGAGACAGCGATAGTGTACATGAAGGGAAGACTCTTGAGGTAGGAAAAGTAGGACGCGTTAGCGAAAGTGAAGGGTATTGGACAAGCAAAATTGACTATCGATCAACGAACCTAGAACAAACGTAGGGGAGAAGACGGATCGGCCAGAGCCGGATAGGTTAGGCGACCATGCTCGATTTTGGCGAATGAGGTGAGTTGATGCGGCTTTGCTTCCGTAGTAGAGATGATGTTTCGAACAATCCAGCCACGTGCGACTAGTGCATCGGCGATCAGCGAACGGTGGCAGCGCCAGGGGACAGCCTCGGCACACATCATCGCGCATGGGCTTTGTAGACCATGCTTCATGAGCCCCTCCAGCGCGTTGCAGAACTCTGCCGTCTGCATATAGTCGGCGTAGCCGCGGAAACTGGCGTTTCTCCACCCGTTGTTGATTGAATCCTTCCGAGTCTTTCGAAGACCCCCAAGCGCAGACATGTGGAGAAAGTCGAGATAGGCTTCCTTCAGGCTCTCGGACAACCTGTTCGTATTGAATTGCGGATTGTGCCGTGAGCGTGGAATCGTTCGGACGTCCACGAGGAGCTGGATCTCATGCGCGCGTAAGACATTGATGAACTCACCGATCAGACTGGTCGAATGACCGATGGTCCAGATTGTCGGTCGTGGAGGCATGGAGCAGTGTGGCATAGAGCGCTTGGAATCGCCACGGGCTGGGAGGAGTGAGAATTAATTCGGTGGCAATTTTTCTGGATCGACTTCGATTAGCCGCAGCCGGCCGTTGGCGATGTGCTCGGTTTTGTACAGGCGGTCGCCCAGCTGTATGGTTCCTACAAGGAGATTGCCGCTGATGACAAAGGTAAAGTCTCCCTTCGAGGGGGGCTTGAATGTGCCGCGGATGACAGCGGTATCGTTGCTGCGGGAGACCGTCGACATGACATCCAACTCATGGTTGGCGCGATCGAAGAGATCAATGGTGATCCTAGGATGGGGTCTGGCCCCGGCATCCTTCAATATTTGAAGGAGTGGAAGATCCAGTACGATTTCTCGATCTCTGAGCACCCACGGCCTTCGTGGCATCGGCGGCTGATTGGTGGCAGGAGGAGTCAGGACTGTCTGCCACAAGCTCTTTGGTGTCGCCCGCTCATCAGCCCATGCGATCTGGCCGAAGACACCGCCCAGTACCGCGGCGAGGAGAACATAGCTGAATTGGTAGACCACGGAGTCGCCTTCTTACATATGACGTAACGGTCGTTCGCCTCATTATTATAGAGAGGAGTGCGGCTCGGCGCGATCATAAAAAAATAAAAAGGCATCGATCGTGCCAGCGCCTTTCCGATCAAGGGAATGCAAAGGGGAATTCATTGTTGTGCGGCCTGAGAGGCCCACGTGGTGAGGTCGTCAGCAGCTTCCAAGACCTCGACCGGAACCTCGTAATAATTCTTGAGTGTCTGTCTGGATGTGGGTTTGAAGGGGTTCATCCCTCGGTCGCGGTAGCGAGGTGCGGTCATCCGATCAGTTTTGAAGTAGAGGCGGCCCTTGTGGATGATGCCGAAGAAGGTGTTGCGTTGGTACAGGCCGTATCCGCCGAACATCGCGCGGCAGGTGACGCCGGGCAGATCGGCCAGCTGATCCAGCACATAATCTTTGAACCCATCGTGCGTGGTTGCCATCGGCGCATCAGAGCGGTTTGCGTGCCGCGACCATCCGGACGGCGATGGGGAAGGTGATTCTGTTGCCATGCTGGTATTGGGTCGCAGCCTGGGTAATGAGGCGTTTCACTTCTTGTACCTGAGGTGTTGAGAGTGTGGCCATGAGATTCTGGACCGGCGCCGCAATTTCCATGAGGCTCGTATAGTATTCTTCGGCTGAGGTGTAGGACCATTCCGCGAGAAATTCCTGGTCTGTCACATCGATCAATCCAGCCTGTTGGAACATCCCGGCGAGATCGCCCGGCTTGGCGAGACGAAAGATGCCTGGAGCAGTGGGGTCTGGCGGAGGCAGTTCGACCACTTTCTTGATCGCTTCCATTGAGAGGCTGATTGAAGGATTCTTATCGCGCTCAGACCAGACAGCCGCCGCGATCCACCCTCCGGGCCTTAGCACGCGTTCGATTTCAGCGGCGGCCTTCGGAATCTCTGGAAGAAACATCAGGCAGAAGCGGCTGGTCACTGCATCGAACGAGCTCGCCTCAAACGGCAGCGCAGTCACGTCGCCCGTGCGGAACGTCACATTTGCGAGGCGTAGCGCTGTGGCCTTGCGTCGCGCGACGACCAGCATCTGCTCGGCGAGATCCAGCCCAATCATGCTTCCGTTCGGTCCAACGGTGTGAGCCCCAAGCAGCGCCGGGTACCCGGTACCGGATCCAAGATCGAGCGCCTGCATGCCGGATCGGAGCCGCGAGTCGGCGACCAGTCGGTGATTCAGAAACGCCATCTGTTCGTCGAAGAATCGATCCCACTTTTCCCAGCCTCCGGCGACACGGTTCCAGTCCTGCCGTTGACCTTCGATGATTTGTTGGGGTGTCTGTTGCATCATGTCTTTTCCCTATTCAGTGTTTCGTGCGCCGACGTGCCATGGCGTGAGTCGTTGCCTCAATGACCAAGGAACCTCTTGCGGTACACTACTTGAGCATCTGCAGCGTCTCGCGGAGTTCCCGCAGCTCTGTCGCAAACAAGTCTAAGTGTTGATCTCGTTGCGGTTGATCATTTTTGAATTTCCAGAGGCGCTTGAAAATTGCCCACAACTCTTTATTGTGTGTGACGGCCAGTGCATGGGCCGGTTGTTCGCGCGTCGCCTTTTCTACGCAGCACAAACGATCGTCGAAGGCGTGGAACTGATTGTGTAAGTCGTTCAGCGCCTGATCGTAGCCCTTACCGCTTTTGGCTGCCTTCGCGCTGGCTTCCATCATGTTCGTCAAATTGATTAAGGTCTGGACATGGTTGGGGTCTTTCGCTTGTTCCGCGAAATCCTTTGCATGCGGGTAAAATACATAGCTACAGCCGGATAGTCCGACTAGCAGTATTGAAAGTGCAAACAATCCAATCATCCGTTGCATAGGGACCTCCTTGTCATCGTGAATGCCGAGTTGAGATTGATAGTGAACCGTTCATTCGGCGAGGCGGTGAACGATACATTCTTATGGATTATGTTCACCATAGCGAGCTTGATCCTGATCAGACAAATAAGGTGAGGCTTCCCCGTGCGCTGATGTCCACACAGGAAAGCCTTACCGTGTAAAGATTTCCCTTAGACCGTAACAGTCACAGTCTTGATCGCCGCCTTCACCTGGGCCGCCATTTCCGGCGGGATCGTTTCCAGTTTATGGCACTGCTTGGCGTGGGTGGCTACCAATTGCATCAGTTCCGCATCCGTCTCAGCCCGCACCTGGAATCCGCAGCCGCCTGACGGTTGGACATCCAGACATCCGAGTTGCTTGTATTCTTTCGCTGCCATGATCCTCTCCTCCTGTATGGTTGGGGTGGACGTTATCGTTTCTACTTCTCCCGGGCAAATTCAAACTGATGCGGCACCTCCTTTCCATCCTTGTTAAGGATCCACTCCTGGGTGAAATGATCCTGATCCTGGAAAGTAAACGAAACCTTGTGCATGTGCGGGTCTGTTGGCTGGGCGAGATTGGTGATGTCGATGAAGTTGAAGGCCAGCGTCTTGGCGTCGGCATCAGTCATATCGGCGCGCATACGCGGCTGGTTCCCGAGCTTGCAGTAATGAGTCAGCATCAGGCTGCCCTTGTCGGCATGGTACATCGTCATCATCATCGGCTTCTGAGCCTTCGTCATCGTTTCCACCAAACTCGTGCCGCCGCCGGTCCACTGATAGGATACGGCCATCCGCTTCCCGTCCGGGTCTTTGCCTTGCCATTCGCCAACGAGAGAGGCTAGAGGGCCGAAGTCGGAAGCGGTCGAGTTATCAGCCTGCACCGGTTGGAGCGGTATTGCGACAGCGTACAGGATGAGAGAAAGGGCGACGGGCCATTTCATGGGGGACCTCCTTCGGTAAGCAGTAGGGCTTGTAGTCAAGCATTTTCTCCAACCTAGGTCAATGCTGCGCAGTCTGCCATGCCTTCCATTGAGTAGAAAAACTCTTCCTTGGCGATTTTTCCATTGTAAACCGTATAGAGACCTGTTTCATCCATGGTCATGCGTTTCCCCGCATGTTTAGGCGTGACGTCATACTTGAAGTGAAGGATGAAGCGGTCGCCGTGGGGATACGGCCCGTCGACCGTGACTCCGTGGACTTCATGATTGTCGACCCACCATTGATTCTTTTTCTTGATGGCCTGGATGCCCTTTTGGGTCTGATCCATGCTCGGCATGGCGCACGGTTCGATGCTTTCGATATTCGGTGAGTAGAAACGATCGATCGCCTCCTGATTCTTACCCTGCTTGCACAGTGCCGCCACTTCTTTTCCGATTTCGATGGTCGTCATGATGGAATCCTCCTTGGTTGATAGGTGATGGATTTGAGAGTTCGACGTGCCACTTTTCGCTTCGCAGGGGGCAGGCCTGTCACAAATGTCAGCCCCCGAGTGAGCCACTTGCGTAATTGCGCGGCAGGCTTTACGCCGTCTGAACTCACTAAATACAGCCTTTCATTGGTCGGCCCGTGAAATCCATTGGTCTCGTCCAGTACGTTTGAGCGTCTTATCGTAGGCGCAGTGACTGACTTGCATAACCAGATCACTTGTTGAAAATCCTTGCCTAGACATTTCCGTTCGACAAAGAAGCCAGTTTACTAAACACCATTCCGGGGATCTCTTGCTCGCTCATCCTGCCATCACTCCCCCGTCGACAGGCAGAATGCTGCCGGTCGTCCAGCGTGACTCATCGGACGCAAAATAGATCGCGGCTGCCGCGACTTCTTCCGGCTGCCCCAAGCGACCCATCGGATGAATCCCTTCGAACCAAGCCTTGGTCTGAGAATCCTCCAGCATGCCCGCAATTCCAGGGGTGACGACTTCGGCTGGGCAGATGCAGTTACACCTGATGTGTTGCTTGGCATAGTGCAAGGCCACCGTCTTTGTCAGCATCACCACCCCCGCTTTGGCTGCTTGATAGGCGTAGGCTTCGAAATTTGGGATTGCCTTGAGCCCAGCTATCGTTGAGATGTTGAGGATTGAGCCTCCGCCTTGTTTCAGCATCTGTGGGATCGCCGCTCGAGTGAATCGGAAGGTGCCCTTCATGAACAAGTCAAACGTCTCGTCCCATACCTGGTCGGACGTTTCATGAAGTGGTCCAGCGTGGAACAGGTTGCCCGCGTTGTTCACGAGGATGTCGAGACGGCCGAACGTGCGGATCGTGGCCGCTATTGCTTCCCGCACCTCCGATTCATTGGTCACGCTTCCTTGAAGCACAAGCGCTTGCCGCCATGTTGCCCAATGTCTTTGGCGACCTGCGCCAATTCCTCCTTTCGCCGCCCGGTGATCGCGACCTTCGCGCCTTCCCACGCAAAGGCTTTCGCGATGGCTTCGCCGATACCTGTTCCTCCACCTGTGACAATGGCAATTTTATTTTCGAGTCTCATGGACACACCCTCTTTGAAATAATTTTGTTGAGCTTGTCTCGCGTCATATCCCAGTGACGGAGTGAATGGTGATGAGTCTCTTATGCAGCCATCACAAGTTCCTTCAGCCGTCGTCGTCACAACTGATCCGGCTCGGTCTCGTGGGCGGTTTGATGATGAGTCGCGATCACAGCGACGATGGCGCCGCAGTTGAGACCGCACCAGCCAGATATCTCAGATCCCGCAGAGCCCAATTCAAGATCGTCATACTGTTCTCGAACCATCAGCCCAGCACAACGTTGACATGTCATAGGGCACCTCCTGTCCTGTATGATCTCCGTCACGTAACGTGTTGAACGAACGTTCCATAATAGGCCGAAAAAATCGGTTCAGTCTAAGATCGAGAGAGCGGTCTCTGCTGTCTGTCTCACCATGTCAGGTGACGCTCCGGCTTTAATCATCACAATAGTTCCTTGTATCATCGTCGTGAGAAAACGCGCCAGTGCCCGCGGGTCTTGCCCCTTCTTAAGCTCACCTTGTTGTTTCGCGCGGGCCAAGACCTTAAAGAATTTGTCTTCAGCCATCTTGAGGGCCTGACGGAGCGTGCCTGCGATCTCTTCTTCATGCGGCGACAATTCCATAACTGTGTTGGCGATGAGGCAACCTCGGCGTTGCGGATCGGCGAGTCCGCCGTCGATCATGCCATAGATAAATCGGCGGAGTATTGGGAGGGCCGGCCCCGGTTGCTCGAGCAACGAGAATTTCTCGCCGACAAACCCGTGGCAGTATCGGTCGATGACTTTTAGAAAGAGTTGGCGTTTATCGCCGAACGTATCGTAGAGCGAACCGCGATTGAGGTTCATTGCCGTAAGCAGATCTTCCATCGACGTGGCTTCATAGCCCTTGTGCCAGAAAACCTGCATGGCCTTCTCGATCGCATCGTCTGGAATGAATTCCTTCGGGCGGGGCATTGGGGCTCTCTTCTACTCCTGATTCGGTGGCAAGGTAGCATATACTGGAACGATCAGTCAATAACTGACGCTCTGCCACCCGTTCCACCGACTGGATGGAGTTGCCGTGCGGAGCATGTCATGAAACACGGCGACCTTGTCTACGTAGATGTATCACCACCTTTTGGCGGCTATACTATCGCGACGACGATGCGTTACAACGTCGAATGGCAGAAGTTGGAGGGCCAGGTTCTGGTGATAGTGAGGAGAGGGTGCCATGATGCAGATCGTTGAATATGTCAGGTCATATAGTCAGGCATTGTTGCGGAAAATGGGTGCGCAGGTGACGGAGCCTCTTCACAACGAAACCCTACGGCGGGGTAGGAGGCTACTTTGGCTTGAACGTCGCAGGGAAACACGAACCCCGAGGATGAGTCCCTGTACCTTTGGCTTGATGCGCTCTGTGGATCACGATGGGGTGACGCTCGAAGAGGGGCAAGGCACGGCAACGAACGAGAGTCTCACCGGAATACGCTTGCTGCTTGGGCTCGCTCCGCCCAAAGGGAAGATCTTGGAAATTCAAATCAACCATGCGATATTCCGGGGTGGGGTATATCTTGCGGAGGTCTGTTGGACAAAACCGTTGAGAGAAGAGTCCCAGGGAGTGCTCTACCTCGTCGGCTGTCGTCTCAAATTTGTCACCATGCATTCCCAGGTTATCTAGCCAGCACGCGCTTTCCGCGCATGTCTTGCGCTTCGCACGCTACTCTCGATGGATGCTGTCGGACTCTATCAGCATCGTCCTGGTGCGAAACGCGAAGGGAGCCATGCAAGACAATCAGCGAGTCATCGAGCACATTCGCCAAGCCTTTCGCGAGATCGAGCATCCCGGTGACGCCTTTCTGCAGGGAAGCCACGAGCGCTGTGAATCTGGTGAGTTGGTCGCGTCGTTCATTGGCGTCACCGATTGGTCGCAACTCGCCCCTGCGATTCTCGACGCGAGCTATACCGTGCTCAGTTTTTGTCCGAAGTGGGCTTTCGGTATTTCCGTCCTGCCTACCTGATTGCCGACCTCCAAGACCGGCTGCAGACTGCCGATCCGCAGCTCCACCTCACGATTGGTTTTTCCGATAAGGTCGTGAAGGTTCCAGCTGGGCAACGGATCTATGAGCAGACCATCGGCAAATCGGCGTTCGTCAATCCGGGTCGATACGGGGCCATGACCTGGCACGATCATGCGCGGACCCAACTCTCTGTCTTCACGAGAGAAGAGGCCGGTGCCATCGTGGTTTATCTGGAATAGTAACGGGACACAGATTCCCATGGGTTCAATGCCGAAGAAATCGATACGGCACTCGACAGCTTCTGGCGAGATCGATCTGCGAACGGACCGACGCATCAGGCAATTCGACAGTATCTCGAAGACGAAGCTACATACCTGGGAGAGATCGGTGGCGGAATGAATGGATAAGAGAGAAGAAAGGGGGGCGCAATGGCCAAGGGTCGATTAACTCCGGCGAAGATCATGCAACTCGGCACGGGGTTTTGGGGGTCGAAGACCCTGCTCAGTGCCATTGAGATCGGACTTTTTACCGAATTAGCGAAAGGTCCACTCAATGCGGTGACCTTGACGAAGCGGCTTCAACTGCATCCCCGCAGCGCGCGGGATTTCTTCGATGCGCTGGTTGCGCTTGGCATGCTTACGCGTAGGGGCCTGCGCTATGCCAACACGATGGAGACGGCGCTATTTCTCGATCGCGCGAAACCCTCGTATGTGGGCGGCATACTCGAAATGTGTAATGTGCGGCTCTATCGATTCTGGGGCTCGCTGACGGAAGGTCTCCGCACCGGTAAGGCGCAGAACGAGGTGAAAACCGGCGGGGACTTTTTCGGCACTCTCTATGGCGACCCGCAACGGCTGGAGGGGTTCCTGAAGGCCATGACCGGTCTGAGCGTCGGACCGGCGCGTGTCATCGCGAAAAAGTTTCCCTGGGAAAAGTACCGCACGTTTGTAGATGTCGGCTGCGCCCAAGGTGGCGTGGCGGTTGAGATCGCGCTGGCGCACAAACATCTGGCGGGCGGCGGTATGGATCTACCAGTGGTGCAGCCGGTGTTCGAGGCCTATGCGAAGGCGCGAGGCGTCGAGAAGCGAATGCATTTTCACTCAGGGGATTTCTTCAAAGATCCGCTGCCGAAGTGCGATGTGATCGTCATGGGGCACATTCTCCACGATTGGAATTTGAATGAAAAGATCATGCTCCTCCGCAAGGCCTACGATGCCCTGCCGGCCGGCGGCGCGGTGATCATCCATGAAGCGTTGATCGACGACGCACGGAAGCAGAACGCATTCGGGTTGCTCATGAGCCTCAACATGCTCATCGAAACGCACGGCGGATTCGACTTCACCGGCGCAGACTGCCGCACATGGATGAAAGAAGTCGGGTTCAAGCGAACGCAGGTGACGCCATTGGCCGGACCGGATGGGATGGTGGTGGGGTACAAGTGAAGGGTGGGGAAAGGGTTAGCGAACCGGAAAGTCTTCGCCTGGGCTACTTGCACGGCAGGGAAATCGATTGCGAAGCAACCGGAGGGTAGGGCTGGCGCAAACGACTTGCCAGTATGTGGGTGGGAATAAGGCTGCATGCAGTGGAAGATCAGTCAGGCACCATTCCGGTGAAGAGGACGAGCAATCTCGGCAGGGAGTGGCGAGCAAGTGATTGCAGCAGAAGTGTTCATGAATCATGCGGGCTAAGAAGGGATGCCGAGCAGTCTGATGTCCAGACTGCTCGGCATCCTTGAGAATCGGTCGAGGGACTATGCCGTTTTCACATATTTGTTATAGGTCTCCATGAATTCATGGATGATCGGTTCACTTCCGCCGCTGGATTTGACGTCCAACGTGATCGAGACCTTACCAGGAGACTCATGTTTCACTTCAATCCAAATGTATGAGCTTTCACCATAGCCGTATCCTCGATTCATGGTAAGCCGTCCTTTGTCCTTATCCTCCAAGCCGATCGTATAGTGGAGTTCCTTCGCAGTTTGTACGGCGTGAGAGAAGGCGGCATTGTAATCAACACTCTGGACCGCAAAAGTCTGTGTCGATCCTGGGCGTAGGAGAGCCAATTCATTGGCACACCCGGACACCGTCACGATCATCAGACAAGCGGCCAGAGTCCAGGCTATCTTGCTCTTGAGAGGGTTGAACATCTTCGTGGCCTCCTTGTTATGTTATCTGACATAGAGAAAATATAGCAGATAGCAAAGAGGCTCTAATGGCTTAGCGATAGGCGATCGATGAGCCAGGGAAGCCTGTTGTGATGTGGTAAAAGGCCTGCCCCTGTGGATAGGATCAGGTGTGTGGACGATGGCGGGACTGTTTCTGGAAGAAACGGAGTAAAGACGGCTTTCTCCATCTCACGGCTCAAGATTACGCGCGTCTTCTCTATGATTCGTCGAGTCAGAAACGCCAGAACTCCTGACGACCCTGGCGAACCGTTTCCGCATCCTGTTAGAATCGCCCGCCATGCCTATCGTAACATTTACAGCACAGGTTGAAACAGTCACCAACCTCACCTACGACGTGCGCCGCCTCGATCTGCGGTTGATCGAACCCAAGGCCATCGACTTTAGGCCGGGCCAATTTGTGTCGTTCGAGATGCCGGATCCCCACACCGGTCGTCTCCTCACGCGTGCCTATTCCATTGCCTCGCAACCCAGCCGTTCGGGCATGATCACGCTCCTGTTCAATCTGGTGTCGGGCGGCCCTGGCTCAGGTTTTCTGTTCCATCTCACAGCAGGAGAGAAGATACAATTCAAAGGGCCGGCGGGGCATTTTTATCTGCGAGACGATCCTGAGCGAGAACTGCTGTTCGTGGCCAGCGGCACCGGCATTGCGCCGATCCGATCCATGCTGTTGGCGAACGCCGAACGTCCCAATCCGAGACCGGCCACTCTGTTCTGGGGCCTGCGCAGTCAGCGGGATTTGTACGACCAGGAGGAACTGGCTGAATTGAGCGAGCGAATACCGACCCTTACAGCGATCACCACGCTCTCCCGTCCCGACCCTGGCTGGTCAGGCTCATCCGGCCGTGTCCTGCGGCTGATCGAGGAGCGGATCTCCTCAGTCAAACATCTGGCTGTCTACCTCTGTGGGAGCAGCGGCATGATTGCCGACGCCACATCGTTGCTTCAAAAGAAAGGCCTCTGCCCCATCTACCGAGAAAAATACTACGATGGAGGAGGGGATGGAGGCTGATGATCTTCTGTGCTCGCGCAACGCGCGGCCTCAGAAGGATGGGAAGGGTAGCCCGTGAGCCTCCTGTGCTTGCGCAACACACAGGGCTCGTCTATCTGGTTGACTTGTCTTTCCGGTCTATCTGGTTCTTCTGGATAAGTTTCTGATCCGATCAACCAGACCAACCTGATAGACGAGATAGACCAGATGAACCAACCTTCGTTGGACACGCGCAGTGGGAGACCAATCTAGTCCGCCCTCAAGGGAGAAGGACAGTGGTTGTTCGATGCGCGCAGGAAAGGGCAGTCTTGGCTACTCCCGTAACCCGCATTATTCATGAGCACTTCTGCTGCAATCGCCGATCCACTGCTACGACGAGCCTTCGGTCGGCGGGCTCGCCCCTCGGACCTTCACCGTACTGCACGAGTACGCCTCAGGTCCTCAGGGCTCCGCGCGCCGCTCTCGCGACACGGCTCAGCGATTTCGCCACGAACCGTCATGAATAATGCGGGTTAAAGAGAGGTAGAGGGAAAAGGTGAATGCATGCAGCGTTTGAAGAGCAAAGTCGCGATTGTGACGGGGAGCAGCAGCGGCATCGGCAAAGCCATCGCGCTTCGGTTTGGAACCGAAGGGGCAAAAGTTGTTGTCGCAGCGAGACGGACGACGCTCTGTGAGGAGACCGCCGATCGGATTATGAAGAACGGCGGCGAAGCCTGGGCTGTGCAAACCGACGTGGCAGATGAACGTCAGGTAGAGCGACTGATCGAAGAGACGGTCACCCGCTATGGGCGGCTGGACATTCTCGTGAACAATGCGGGAATTGTTGCAGGCGGGCGATTAGCCGAGACGACGACGACATCGTTCGACGAGGTGATGAACGTGAATCTGCGCGGCACATTCCTCTGCTGCCGGGCCGGGTTCAAGCAGATGAAGCAGCAAGGTGGGGGGATCATCATCAATATGTCGAGTGTGGCAGGTGTGCAGGCTTGGGCCGGCACGGGCATCTATGGCGCGTCGAAGCACGGCATCATGGCGCTCACAAAGTCGCTGGCCGATGAAGGCAGACCGTTCAATATTAAAGTGACCGCCATCTGTCCCGGCAGCGTGGCCGACGAACTCGTCGATGCGTCCCCGGAGGAAATTCTTCGGAGCGAGAAGATCGATCCGTTCGATGTCGCAGAGACGGCTGTGTATCTCGCGACGCTGGGGAAGTATACCGTGGTGCATCAGATCGTCATCGATCGACTGGGCGCAGACTGGTGACGGTCCCTCCGGTGTTTCCATCGACTCAGCCGCGGCAGGCGGCGATCCGCTTCATTTTCATGACCGTCGTGCTAGACGTGCTCTCGTTCGGCATCGTCATTCCCGTGTTGCCGAAACTCGTCGAAGACTTCATGTCCGGCGACACGGCGCAGGCTGCCTCAATCTACGGCTTCATGGGCATGGCCTGGGCACTCATGCAGTTTGTCTGCTCGCCTATTCAAGGCGCGCTGTCGGATCGCTTTGGGCGGCGACCGATCGTGCTGCTGTCAAACTTGGGCTTAGGCCTCGACTACATCTTCATGGCGCTCGCGCCCAGCATCATGTGGCTCTTCGTGGGCCGCATCATCTCGGGCATCGCGGCGTCCAGCTTCAGTACGGCGGGCGCCTACATTGCCGACGTCACGCCGCCGGAGAAGCGGGCCGCCGGCTTCGGGATGATCGGCGCGGCGTTCGGCTTAGGTTTCATACTCGGCCCGGCCCTGGGCGGGTTGCTCGGTGTGGTCGACCCACGCCTTCCATTCTGGGGCGCGGCAGCGACGAGTCTCGTGAACGCCTGCTACGGATTCTTCGTCCTGCCGGAGTCGCTCCCGCGCGAGAAGCGCATGGCGTTTTCGTGGAGGCGGGCCAATCCGGCCGGCTCGTTCACACTGTTGCGGTCGCATCGTGAACTCCTCAGTCTCGCGGCGGTCGTCTTTCTCGGCTACCTCGGGCATGCCGTCTTGCCCAGCGTGGCCGTGCTGTATGTCGGCTATCGCTACGGGTGGGACACGAAGGCGGTCGGCTTCATGCTGGCCGGCGCCGGCGTCACCGCCATGATCGTGCAAGGGCTGCTCATGCGGCCGCTCATCGCCCGTTTCGGAGAGCGGAAGACCCTCCTCGCCGGATTACTCAGCGGCGCGCTGGGCTTTGCGGTCTATGGCGTGGCGACCGACGGATGGATCTATTGCGCGGGGATTCCCATCATGGCCTTCTGGGGCCTCGCCGGTCCGTCCGCGCAAGCCTTCATGTCCCGTCGTGTGAGCAGCTCCGAACAGGGACAGCTCCAAGGGGCCATTGCGGGGCTCTCCGGCATTGCCGGCCTCATTGGACCGGGCCTCTTTACGCAAGCCTTCGCGCTGTTTATCGGCGCACAAGCCGGTTGGCATCTCCCCGGCGCGCCGTTTCTGCTGGCGTCCGTATTATTGTTTGTGGGGATAGCGATTGCCTGGCGAGCGACGCGGGTCACTCGATAGTCCTCTGTGTTCATGCAACGCGCAGCCTGAACAGGGTAGAATATGCAGTCGTACGACTATCTTGTTTGCTCGTCGAGACTGCACGATCAGCAGGTGTTTCCTCGATGGGCGCAGTGAAGATGGCAGTCATTACAACACAGAGGAGGGCAGGCCATGGCGTGGGGATCGGATGTGCATACAGACGAGGAATTGGAAAAGTTGGCGGCTGTGCGTGGGTACTTTCAGGAATATTTTCACGGAGCTTCGATTCGTGACTCGTACGATGCTGCCAGAACGGCGCAGGTGTTTCTGGTCGAAACGGGCGACGTCGGCGAGCGGCGTCATGCAGTGGTCTCGATCGATTTTCTCGAAGAATATGTGCCTGAAAAAATGGGAAAGGCATTGATCAGTTTGCGGGTCGCGGAACATCTCCAGTCAGCGAAGGGCAAGGAGGTGCTGCTCACAGGTTGGGGTGTGGAAGAAAAGGAAGATTGAGAGAAGCGGGTAGTCCGTTAGTCTCCTGTGCTCGCGCAACGCGCGGCCTCGGAAGGATGGGAAGGGAGTGGCCAGGTGCCCTTCTTGCTCGCAGAACGCGCACGATGAAACGGTGCTCGTCCGATGCGCGCAGTAAAGGGCAGCCTTGGCCACTCCCTTAACGGGACGTGAAACGAATTGGAGGCCCTCGCCTGGGCTAATGACACGTCTCGGCGTGCCAGTGGATGGGCGGGTGAGAAAGTTGCGCGCAGTAGGAGACCAATCAGACCACCCGCTCGGTGAGAGAAACGAGCGAGCTCGGAAGGAGCATTTATAGTGGTCGTTCGACGTGCGCAGTTGGAAACCAATCCACGCTACCCCCGTTGGATAGAAACGAGCAAGCCTGGAAGGGGTGAAGGATAGCTCGTGAGTTTCCTATGCTCGTGCAACCTCAGCAGGCCCTTGGTGGACGCGCCCCCTGGAGGGATAGATCCAGTCTTTAAGGGGATGTATGAGCGAGCGTGGAGAGACCATCACGCGAGAACATGAGCAGGAGTCTGTGTCTATCGCTTCGCCTGCGTGCGTCGATGCCTATTGTGTTAACGGCTCCTCGGGTTGAATGAGAAAAGACCCTCAATTCTTTTCTCTTCTCTGCGGAGGACATAATCGGAGGCAACAGATGAGACCGGGAGAGAACGAACAGGTAGGGTCTATCCCACACGTTTTCGTGAACGACCACCGGCGACTTGATGCGCTGCTTCAGGCTGCTGTGGTTCATGCCGAGCATGTTGATCAGTGCAGGTCTACGCAACTTCGAGCTGGGCTTCTCCGCCATATCGGCATAGAGGACAAGATTTTCTTGTCCGCCGCCCAGTAACTTCGAGGCGAGGGTCCCTTCCCATTGCATCCACGTTCCGGCTCAATCCTGGGGCCATCGCTTCATTCTCCTTCGCCGAATACCCCGTAGCTTGCTGCGGGGGGCGTCATTGCGTATGCCGTCTCCGATAGTCCAGCGGGAGTTTCTTCCTGAACACGTTCCACCTGCTGGGCTGTATCGAGTACAACGGCGGCCTGACGGCGCACAGTTCTCTCCTCAACAGTGTCCTCCACGATGAGGCTTCCCGTCATTCTCAGCGGCGTCACCAGGAAGAATTGTGACGACGACCTGGGAAATAATTATTCAGATATGAGCAATTTTGAACAGTTTTCCATTGGGCAGAGTGGCACAATATCGCTTATCGCTTCGACAGCAATTCGGAGGGATCATCCAAGGATGATCCCTCCGAATGCCGCAACGCCCACAGGTGAGGCCGGGACTATCATCATGGCGACGCACAATCCTGCAGCAAGGCCCTCCCACTCCGTAGCGGATACAGAGCATGAAACGAAGGTAGGAAACAGAGACGCCGGCTACGCGTCCGCCGTGATATCGACGACGGCCATCCCTCCAGAACGCCGAGGTGAGGCGCGCATAGACGATCGGTGCCTCTGTTCATATGAGGTGCTCGAAGCCATTGAGGAAGAGTCGGTCGTCATCGGGCAAGGAAAGGCCATAGCACTCAACCGGAGCACGGAAGGGGTGCTCCTCTTCTTGCGCCAAGCGCCTCGCGCGAAGCAGCTGATTGAAGTGCACATGCCCGGTTTCGGATTGGGCCGAACCGTGAATGTCTTTGATGTCCGATGGAGCAGGCCCGCTCACGTGAAGTCACTCGGACATCTATTCTTGGTTAGATGTCGACGGATGTTCGGTCCCTGTCACTATCTGTCGTTCTAGCCTGGTGTATTCATGCGCGTTTCTGCTGCAATCGTGGGTTTGCAGCAACGTGCTGCGTCGTGCGTGGAGCAGGCGGGTGATCTGTCGACCTGTGGCATGTTCGGAATTCATCAGATCGTCGGATATCTTTCAGTTCGCGGAGAACGCGCTGTCAGCGTTTGTAATGTTGAACCAGTATGAATAATGCGGGTTAACCCCTGCGCTGCAAAGGAGGGTGCCTATTATGACTCGTTACCTGGCCGTGTCAGACCGCATTCTTGAAATCATGCGAGGTATCCCAGACTGCAGACTCGATGACTTGGTGGTGAACTGTCAGGATTCTCTCTCGCAAGTTGTGCTTTCCGAGATAAGCCACTTGAGCCGGGAGGGTCAACTGCAGCTGACGCTTCTTAACACAGGATCCTTCACCGTGCAGCTGCTGAACGCGAATGGCCGATCACGCCTTGCGAAGACTCCTTTCAATATGGAGAAAACCATGAAAAGGGACAGCGCGAAACCCCAGCAGGGGCGCAATAATAAGAAGTCAGGCACCGCGCGCAGATTGGACAGCGTGCGCGTGGCTCAACCCTCCTCGATACACTTGACATGCAATGAGGCTCAGCTGGAGGCGTTGATGTCGGAAGGCGAGTCAACCTAATTCTGTGTGAGAAGCCAGGAACAGTCTCCGCTCATCGTCTACTCCGTTCCGTAGTGATGTCGCTGCCGCGCCGGTCATGGTATTGGAGGCGCTGGTATGCGTCCGAGCCAGCGGCAAGAGGAGGTGCGTATGACCTGTCATCGGTGTCATGGATTACTCATCAACGATCAATCTGCATTATTAAACCACTTTGATCTGAGCGGGGTCACGGGGTACAGGGGCACGATGCTCAGATGCATTAACTGCGGGTATGTCGAAGCCCCCGTGGTTCGTGCCAATCGTCTTCGTCCGCTTGTAGCAGATAAACCGGATGTATCGAAAACTCGGGCGACATACTGACGCATGTCTTCAGGGAATCCCGCGACGAACGCCTCAGCATTCAGACAACGTCCAGGTGCCGGAGGTCGAGCTAGCCCGCATGATTCCTGAGCACTTCTGCTGCAATCGTGGATTCGCTGCTCTTGGGCGTGAAGCGGCATCGATGCGTGAAACGTCGTTCGTGAAGCGTATTTCGTTCCGGAGCCGGGCGCTTCATGTTTCGCACCTGCTTCCAGCGCTTCACGCTTCACGAGATACG
>JAWXBV010000005.1:0-5250 GCA_034440335.1 Nitrospirota bacterium
ACAGGCGCGTCACCGTCCGTTACGAGAAAACAGACGCGGCGTTCCTCGCGTTTATCGCGCTCGCCATTATCAAGGCGTACCTTTGATAACAGTGCCTAGGGAGCTGGCTCGTCGCGAACCTTCCTTCACACTTCGAGTGGGGAGGGGTCGTGCTCGATCCTGTATCCAACCTACCGTTTGTTTTCTTCCTCTCCGGCGTCTTGCGGTTGCTGGTCTCGTCCTGCCTTCTTGGTACCTTCCATGAAGCGCGCCAACTGGAGCGAGTGCCTCGGCAACAACTCTTCTGGGAATTGCCGCTCCTGAAACCCGTTGCTCGGTTCGCGGTCTGGGCCCTGCCCAAATCGAATCGGTAAGGCGCCGGGCCGACTAACGCGGCATCGGCGGCTGAACGGCTCGCTCTCGCTCTTCCTGTGTAAGCTTCTCGAACGCCCGATCGACATGGCCTCGCACTTGGTCCGCGGTAGGCGGTGGAGAGCCCTTCGGTGCATCGTTGGCGCAGGCCCCAACGACCGAGAGTATCACCAGACTTACCAGGCTCACAACCGTGGCCCGCTGCCATCTCTTACCGATTGCATGATCGATCAGCATACGTCCCTCCTATATTAAGACCCATTTATTCCTCAGAAGCTCACCACCTCATCTAATTTTACGCCCCCTCGTCAGCAGAACACTACTGCTCCCGCTCCATTCTCATTCGGTAGAACGATACGTGATTGACTGGGTCCTGACGACGCGGTATTGTCACGGGCACACCATGTGAACTCATTGAGGCGCCATGTCATTACACAATCGTTTAACCGAAGATCTGAAACTGGCCATGAAGGCTCGTGATCAATTGCGGATGGATGTGATTCGCATGATCAAGGCGGCTGTGATGAACAAGGAAATGGAGATCAAAAAGGATCTCGACGATGCCGAAATGAGCTGCGTGATGACGACCATGATCAAACAACGCCGGGAATCGGTCGAGCTGTTTGAAAAAGGTAATCGCGCAGAACTCGCAGCAAAAGAACGACAGGAAATTACCATTCTCGAATCCTATCTCCCTCAAGCCCTCTCTCCCGAACAGCTTGCCACGGTCGTGGACACGGTCATTCAGGAAACCGGCGCTCGATCTCTGAAAGAGATGGGCGCGGTGATGAAAGCCGTGATGGTCCGTGTAGCAGGCCAGACGGTAGACGGCAAACAGATCAGCGACCTCGTCCGCGCCAAGCTCCAGTAACTCAATCGGCATCTGTTATACTGCAAGACGATGGCTTGCACATCATGTGCGAGCGCCTGACAGGAATCAGGATGGGTATTCTTATCGTCGACGACTCTCCAGACCAACAGGTACTTCTTCGCGACATCCTTGGGAAGGCCGGCCATACGGACCTCCTGAGCGCCGACTCGGCAAAGGTTGCGTTCCCCATGCTCGATATGGACGGCCAGGACCCGCCCACTCAGATCGACTTAATTCTTATGGACGTTTTCATGCCGGAGTTGGACGGAGTCGAAGCCTGTCGCCAGATCAAGCGCCGACCACATCTTTGCGATATTCCCATCATCATGGTCACGGCCAAAAGCGACCGTTCGAATCTCCAAGCCGCGTTTGCGGCGGGAGCGAATGACTACATCACGAAGCCGGTGAACAGTGTAGAACTTCTGGCACGCGTCTCCTCCGCGCTGGCGCTGAAAAAGGAAATGGACTGCCGCAAAGCGCGGGAAGGGGAGCTCCGTCGAAGCAATGATGAGTTGCAGAAGGCGCTGCGGGAGGTCAAAGTCCTCAGAGGACTCATCCCCATCTGCGCATCCTGTAAGAAAATCCGCAATGACGGCGGATTTTGGCAACAGTTGGAGGAATATATCGGCGAACATTCCGAGGCCGAATTCAGCCACGGTATCTGTCAGCCTTGTGTCGAAAAGCTATATCCTGGAGTTTACCCGGACTAGCTGGTACGATTTCGCAGGCGTACAACTCGTACTCATTGGATACACCGCACATGGGCATCTTGATCGTTGATGATTCGGCAGATGACCGCCTCTTGCTTCAGTCGATCCTCTCGGCCGCCGGCTACGATGATCTCCTGGTCGCCGACTCGGCCGCCGCCGCATTCCGTTTGCTAGGGCTCGATGACGGGAAGCACGCCACCGCTTATCGAGTCGACCTGATTCTCATGGACATTGTCATGCCTGAGATGAGCGGCATCGAAGCCTGCCGCCAGATTAAATCGGTCGAACGATTCCGTGACACACCCATCATGATGGTCACCGTGAAGACCGACCCCGTCGACCTCCAACTCGCCTTTGCCGCTGGCGCGCTCGACTACATCGCGAAACCCATCAACAAGATTGCGCTCCTGACTCGCGTCCGATCGGTCTTGCGGCTGGTTCACGAAATCGAACGGCGACGGACCCGTGAGCAGGAACTCCTTGAGGTCATGCGTCAACTCCAGGAAGCGAACCAAATGCTTCTCCGTTTGTCCTGTCTTGACGGCCTCACCGGCATTACCAACCGCCGGCAATTTGACGACTTTCTGGACCAGGAATGGCGCCGTGCCGTTCGTGAATTGACGCCGCTCTCTCTGCTCATGCTCGACATCGATCGTTTCAAATCTTACAACGATACCCTCGGCCATACGTCGGGCGACGAATGCCTCCGGCAGGTTGCCGCTACGATCTCGGGTGCGGTCAACAGACCAGGAGACCTTGTCGCTCGCTACGGTGGCGACGAATTCGTAGTCGTGCTTCCCGGCACTCGTACTGACGGAGCGGCACAGGTGGCGGAAATGCTTCGTCAACGAATTGAGTCACTCAACATCACACATCCAGATGGTGGCTGTACCACCATCAGCGTGGGCTTTGCCAGTACCATTCCCAGCCGGAGCACCTCCTCCACCGATCTGATCAAGGCGGCGGATCACGCGCTCTATCAAGCCAAGCAGGAAGGCCGCAATCGAGCTAAACAAGCCGGCACGCTTACCCTCGTCCCGCACCCGCAGAAGGATTAACAGTCGTTCGATGCTGGAGAGGCAGGCGTCAACCGTCTCGATGCGAGAAGTACGCTGACCATGGCAAGGACCGCGATCTCTTCCAGGCCTAAATCTCCCTCCAAATCACGCCGGCCGAACACATTGTTGGCACAAGCTCACGCTGCTCTCAGGCAAGAGCGGGCTCAGCGGAAACGCGAAGCGCGCGAGCGTCTGGAAGCGGAGCAAGCGCTTCTGGTCGCCAAAGAGGCTGCGGAGGTTGCCTGCCGAGCGAAGAGCGAGTTTCTGGCCGGCGTGAGCCACGAGATTCGGACACCCATGAATGCGATTATCGGGATGGCGGATCTGCTATGGGAAACGGACCTGACCCCCGATCAACGCAAATACTTGCGTATTTTTCGCCGCGCCGGCGGAAATCTATTGAGTCTGATCAACGACATTCTCGACCTGTCGAAAGTCGAGGCCGGCCATCTGGAGCTAGAATCGACTGACTTCGATTTGAGCGATTTGATTGAAAAAGCGATCGAGATTCTTGCCATGCGGGCCAATGAAAAAGGACTCGAACTCGCCTGCCATCTTTCGCCCACCGTTCCCTGCGCGTTGATCGGAGACCCCCACCGACTCCACCAGATCCTCGTCAACCTCATCAGCAACGCGATCAAATTTACCGACAGCGGGTCCGTCACAGTGCGGGTCACAGAGGACCCCGAACGACCCGGACCTGGAGCAATCCGATTTTCTATTTCCGATACCGGGATCGGCATTCCGCCCGACAAACGTGCTGCCATTTTTGAAAGCTTCACACAAGCCCATGCCTCAACGACGCGCAAATATGGAGGCACCGGCCTAGGGCTGACCATTTCAAGGCAATTGGCCGAACTCATGAAGGGGCGAATTTGGGTGGAGAGTACCCTCGGAAAGGGCAGCACGTTCCATTGCGGCGTGCAGCTCGCGGTGCAATCCAGCCCGACACCCGCACACGACATTGTTCTGGTCAATCTTCAAGGGGTCAGAACCCTTGTGGTTGATGACCATGCCACCAACCGCCTGATCCTTCATGAAACCCTGGCAGCCTTGGGAGCCGAGGTGACAGATACGGCGTCCGGTCGCGAGGCGATTGCTGAATGGCTGCGAGCCTCAACGACAGCACAACCCTATCAGCTTGCGCTCCTCGACTGTCGCATGCCGGGGATGGATGGATTTCAGGTCGCCGAAGAGATCAAGCGGGCCGGCCCTCCCCAGGACCTGACGATTGTGATGCTGGCCTCCCACCATTGGGCCGACGACATCGCCCGCACCTACGACATGGGACTTGGTGGCTACTTGATCAAACCCATCAGGAGATCCGATCTACTGCACACCATCAGCATTGCCCTCGACCGTGCGAAGGGCATTCTCCACACCACTGGTTTAGTGCACCCGACGCCCGCACCACCAACCGATGTCAGAGCACTTCGCATTTTATTGGTCGAAGATTCCCCGGACAATCAGGTGTTGATCCGTTCCTATTTGAAGCAGACGCCCTATCGGCTCGACATTGCAGATCACGGCGCCATCGCGTTGGAGTTATACAAAAACGGCTACTACGATCTGATCCTCATGGACATGCAAATGCCGGTTATGGACGGATATGAAGCGACGCGCGCGATTCGAGCCTGGGAACAGGAACATGATCTTCCCCCCACACAGGTAATCGCCTTGACCGCACTTGCCCTGAAAGAAGACGGAGTCAAGATTCTCGAAGTCGGCTGCGATGCCCATATGACCAAACCCATCAAGAAGCACACCCTTCTGGAGGTCCTCCAGGCTTGTACGGGACGGCGTATCGCATGACGATGGGACGAACCATAACGCCATGAGCGCCATCACTGTGCATATCGATCCAGACCTTGAAGATATCGTTCCAGGCTTTCTAGAGAACCGTCGACGTGACGTGCAGACCCTCGAAACCGCGTTGCATCAGAATGACCTCAAGACGATTCATGTGATCGGTCATCGGATGAAGGGGGACGGAGGAGGATACGGGTTCGATGCCATCAGTATGCTGGGAGCGGCCTTGGAGCAAGCGGCAACACGAGAAGACCAGAGCGCGATTCGACGGCATACCGCGGAACTCGTCGACTTTCTTGCTCGCGTGACCGTGGTGTATCGGAGATGAATACTAGCAGGATGCTGAAAAAGCCCGCCAGCGGCGTTCTCGCATCGTTCAGATCCTCAACGGGGACCCGGCCGCCTCACCACTCGGCGGCGCGCACAAACGTGGTGCTCCTTATTCGTCGCA
>JAWXBV010000006.1:0-3663 GCA_034440335.1 Nitrospirota bacterium
CGAAATTCTCCGAAGCCACTACCCTCCTTCGCCAAGGCTACGGAGGGTTCTCCTCGCCTTCATCCCCGTAGCAGCCTACTCCGCCGAAGTAGTCACTTCGGCTACGAAGGCCGGAAGCTACGGGGTATTCGGCGAAGGAGAATAAAAGAACTCCTGGAATACCAAATTCTCAATAGGTTATGATCCTATAGTTGCTGTGTTCATGGCGTGGAAGAATTTTCTTGTTTCTCCCCCCTTGACTTGGATGAACCCGAGGCTATCTTCCCTCTCGTGTCCAATCGGATCAGGCCTTTTGCTCGTTCGGGAGTTCTGCGGGTACCCCATCGAGTACAACGCTGATCTACATCGTCGATATTCACTGGGTTAACTTTACGAGGAGGGTGTTGTTATGAGCACTGCAGCCAAGGAGAAGACAGAGAAGAAGGACTTAGCCAAGGGGTTTCAGCCTCTGGGAGACCGGGTATTTGTCACCTATACCGAGGAGTTGGACCGGACCTCCGGCGGGATTTACGTCCCCGACAGTGCGAAAGAGAAGCCGCAACGAGGCATCGTCCAAGCCATCGGCAAAAAGGTTGAGAATGTGAAAGTCGGCGAACAGGTTCTGTTCGACAAGTACTCAGGGAGCAAGCTCCGCATCGAAGACGAAGATTGTTTGATCCTCAAGGAAGAAGACATCCTCGGCGTCTTCACCAGCTAATCGCCAGCACCACCATTACCTACGACCACGATACTAAATAAGGGGGAACGACTATGGCAAAGCAACTTATGTACGGTGACTCAGCGCGCGCGTCCATCCTCAGAGGGGTGAACCAGCTCGCCGACGCCGTGAAGGCCACACTTGGTCCGAAGGGCCGCAACGCAATTCTCGACAAGAAGTTCGGCGCCCCGACGATCACCAAGGACGGTGTGACCGTGGCCAAAGAAATCGAACTCAAGAACCCATACGAGAACATGGGCGCCCAACTCGTGCGCGAAGTCGCCAGCAAGACCAGCGACACGGCAGGCGACGGCACCACGACCGCGACGGTGCTCGCACAAGCCATCTATCGTGAAGGTGTGAAGAACATCACCGCCGGCGCGAACCCGATGGAAATTCAGCGCGGAATCAACAAGGCCGTCGAAGTCGTCATTGCCGAGCTCAAGAAGCTGAGCAAGCCTTGCCAGAATAAAACCGAGATCTCTCAAGTCGGAACGATATCAGCCAACAACGATAAGACCATCGGCGACCTCATCGCGGAAGCGATGGAGAAAGTCGGCAAGGATGGCGTGATCACGGTTGAGGAAGCCAAGTCCATGACCACGTCGTTGGATGTGGTCGAAGGCATGCAGTTCGACCGCGGCTACATCTCCCCCTACTTCGTGACCAACGCTGAGCGCATGGAAGCCGTCATGGAAGACCCGATCATCCTCATTTCAGAGAAGAAGATCAGCAGCATGAAGGACTTGCTGCCGGTTCTCGAACAAGTTGCCAAGATGGGCAAGCCCCTCGTCATCCTCGCGGAAGACGTGGAAGGCGAAGCCTTGGCGACGCTGGTGGTGAACAAGCTCCGCGGGACACTCAACGTCACCGCCATCAAGGCCCCTGGCTTCGGTGATCGCCGCAAGGCCATGCTGGAAGATATTTCGATCCTCACCGGCGGTCAGGTGATCTCAGAAGACATCGGCATCAAGCTGGAAAATGTGAAGCTCACAGATCTTGGCCGCGCCAAGCGCATCACGGTCGACAAGGACAACACCACGATCGTCGAAGGCTTTGGCGATCCGAAGAAGATCGAAGGCCGCGTGAAGCAGATCAAGGCTCAGATCGACGAGACCACCTCCGACTACGATCGTGAGAAGCTCCAAGAGCGTCTCGCGAAGCTCGTGGGCGGTGTGGCCGTCATCAACGTGGGCGCCGCGACCGAAACGGAAATGAAGGAAAAGAAGGCGCGCGTCGAAGACGCATTGCATGCCACCAAGGCAGCCGTCGAAGAAGGCATCGTCCCCGGCGGCGGAACAGCCTATCTCCGTTGCATCGGCGCGTTGGATTCGCTCAAGCTCGTGGCCGAACAGCAGGTGGGTGTCAATATCATCCGCCGTGCGCTCGAAGAGCCGATCCGTCAAATCGCATTCAATGCTGGAATGGAAGGCTCCGTCATCGTTGAGAAAGTGCGGAACGACAAGAATGCCAGCGGCGGCTACAACGCTGCAACCGAGGAATATGTGGACATGATCAAGGCCGGCATCATCGACCCGACCAAGGTGTCTCGGTGTGCGTTGCAGAACGCCGCGAGCGTCGCGGGATTGATGCTCACGACCGAAGTGATGATCACTGAAATCCCGGAAGAGAAGAAAGAGCCGGCCGGCGGTGGCGGTGGACACAACCACGGCATGGAAGGCATGTACTAAGAGAAGACACGAGCGATCGGCGTCTAGCCGATCGTGTGGGGTACAGAGTGAAGGGCTCGGCGGATCATCCGCCGAGCCCTTCGTGTTTCTTGGCGTCTCACTGCGCTAGAATGAACGTCTGTGTGCATGAGCCGAGGGAACATCCTGTGATCGTGGAAGTTGAATCGAACGAGAATTGTGAGGCCAGTGTCTTTGCGCGGTTCAAGGAAATCGGCCCGGCTCGACCGGTCCTGCACGTCCGGCTCTACGACCGAAACCATGCCGGGGAATGGTATTGGGTCACCGGTTGGATCGACGATGCACAGAGGCCTGCTTGCCCGGCCTATGCCCAACTGGTCGAAGACTCCGGTGCAGGACTGACTCACCTCGTCTATGGAGGGCTGTACGGCTTGCGGTTCAGGCCGCTCGACAGCGAAGAGCCTTGGAGTCTTGAGAGCCCACATCAATGGGGAGACGCATACCTGTCGCTCTCCAGTGACCGTGACTTGCGATATGGCGACTAGCCAGTCTGCTGAAAAAGTCTGCCGGCTTCGTTCTCGCTTCGCTCAGAGGCTCAACGAGAGTTTTCGGAGACCGGGAGCACTAGGGGAGCTTTTCCGTTCGCCAAGATCTATTGTAAGGGTGAACGGTCCCACGAAGTGCGGGGCGTACGTCCTCGCCTCTTCGCTCGCTGCGGCCTTGCTGGACAGCCTTTTTGAGCATCCTGCCGGCGCCAGCACTATCAACCTACCTACGATCAGTGGACCTTGCCGCGCAAAAACTGAGTTTTTCAGCAAACTGCTAGCCGCCCCCGGCCACAGCACTAGCCTGGAGGCGAATCTTCTCCTCCACACTCGCCAGTAATTCAGCAAATTGTTCAGGTTGCGGCGCCGTTCTCGGATCGAAACATCCGGCATCCCGTAACGTGTGCAAGTAATTGAACTCCGTGAGCCATTGACTCTTGTTGGTTCGTTCTTCCGCCAACGCATAGTACATGTCGTGGAGTGGCGTCTCAGGCGCTGAGTATTGCATAGCCTGAATAGAACCGAGAATGTCAGAGGCCGTCTTTTTGCGAACGACTTACATGCCCCTTTGGTGAATTCATGAAATAGACCAAGGCCGCACCGGCCACGACGATCAGGAGAACAATCACGAGGATTTCCATTGGATTGAGCCTAGACCCGGCAAGCCCGCATTATTCATGACGGTTCGTCGCCCTTCGACAAAGCTCAGGGTCCCGAGCACAGTCGAGGGACGACATCGCCAGGAAAACGCGTTCCTCGTGAAGCGCAGCAG
>JAWXBV010000007.1:0-7815 GCA_034440335.1 Nitrospirota bacterium
CTTCTGCTGCAAGCGCGGATACGCGGCTACGACGGGCAGTCTCGCCATTCAGCCCTTCGACATACTGCATGAGTATGCACTCAGCGCTTCATGGCTCCGCGTGCCCGTCTCGCATCGCGTCTGCACGCTTTCGCCATGAACCTTCATGAATAATGCGGGCTAGAACCTGATCGATCGTATATTGATATTCGCCGATCCAGGCAGCGACTTTGCGGCGCACCTCTTTTCGAAAACGGCTCAAGAAGGTGGCGGCGCTCATGTAATCGGCATCGGCGGGGGCGTGGGAAAATAGTCGCTTCAAGTCTGGATCGTACAATGACGGGCGTTCAACCCCATAGTGCATGCGCTTTCGCTCATAGTGTTCGCGCAGGGTCTTCTTCAGTTCGTGCAGCGGATCGCTCTCCTCACTCGTGACCACCTTGGGTGGAACAGCTGACAGCCCTTCCATCAGGCCATCCCCATACTGCAGCTGCTTGAGCACCGACCAGCCCTGGTAGCGATCGGCCCATGCCGAATCGGGTGTGAGCCAGACGGCAAAGGTCTCCGCAAAGTCTTCAGCCGGATGGCTTTGCGCATACCACACACCGAGGTGCCGCACGGAGCTTCGACTATAGGGTCGGGGGCTGTAATGTTTCGGGTGGAGATTGGTCGAGCGGCCAAAGACCTGTTGCCGACGGCGGAGGCGGCGATCGGTATTTTTCACGGCGTGGCCGGCCTCATGCCTCAAAGTTTGCATGCACCATTCCGGTATCCCGCCTTCGACCTCGAGCATCTGACCCATTTCAAGTTGTGTGAGTCGTGGGTGGGCCAAATAAAATGGCACGGCTATCCCTGGCATCCCCTCCGGAGTACACCATTCGTTTGACAACCAACAGTGGGGACGGAAGAGAAGCTGTTGGGTTTCGAGTTCGGTGTAGAGTTGCTGGATCTGTGCGGATAGGAAGGCCCCGTCGAGGGTGACGCTGAGTTGGCTCAGGGGAAGGTTCATGAGGTTCTCGTTCGACCACGAGACCCATTTCGGCTCGTGATGATGGCTGTCAGACAATGTCATGACCTGAGCTGTAATCGTTGCATCGATATTATGTTTCACGCAGTCAGCCTGCAAAAGGTGCTGATCGAAATATAGCACGTGTCTCGTCAGTGCCCTGTTGTAGGAGGCCTTTCCGTTGATTGCCGCATGAAAGTGGAGAAAAAATGTCCGATCGAGTCCAAGAATGAACCGGCACAGGCAATCTGTATCGCAACGCCGGTTTAACGGAGGCGAGAAAGAAGGGCCGGTGTCGTGGCCCAGATGACATCGATCACCGACCACACGTAGGCGCGAGCCCGCTCGGGATCGACTTCCCAATCCGGCATCACTTCATGCAGGTCAAGAATCGGCGTGTCGTGGCCAAGGCAGATCTGATGAAATAGGGGAATGTCACGTCCAAATTGTTCCCGGACAAAGACTTGGTGGTCTCGCCCCATTGCCACGACGAGGTCGGCAGCCTCGACCAGCTCCTTGGTGAGTTGTCGTTGAATATGTCTCGTGAGATCTGCTCCCTTTTCGCGCAATCGAGTCTGGACCCAGTCATGGATAGGCTGAGGCTTGGCGTCAATCCCAGCTGAGCTGACGACGCAGAGCCTGCCGGCGCCGAGCCTGGCCTTGAGCGCATATTCAGCTGTCACGCTGCGAAAAATGTTCCCCGTACACACGAATAGAACTGACTGAAATGTGCAGCCAGCGCGGCTTGCATCATTCCCCACGATCCCCCCGGTTTGAGATCGACAGCCACGCGACTGAACGCACAGAATGCCGCTCCATGGCACATTCCACAAGCCCATCCCGGCCATACCTGAAACTCGACGACACCACGGAGCAGTTGCAAACGAGGGTGTTTCGCCTCGTTAGGGAAACCATTGGCGAGTATGGCCTTGTCAAAGATGGCGACAAATTCATGGTCTGGCTATCAGGAGGAAAAGATAGTTGCGCTCTTCTTGACCTGTTACTGGTCTTGCAACGGCATGCACCGAGTCACTTCGACTTTGTCGCAGTAACCTTGGATCGAAAGCGGCCGGGGTTTCCCGCCTATGTACTTCCAGGCTACCTCACACAGATTGGATTGCCGTTTCATATCGAGGCACGAGACACCTACTCCATCGTCAAGCGACTCATCCCCGAAGGGCAGACTACCTGTTGGCTCTGCTCCCGACTCCGTCGTGACATCCTCTATCGCATCGCCACGGAACTAAGACTGCATTGGGTCGCCATCGCGATGACATTGTTGAAGCGCGGCTTCTGAATCTGTTCCATACCGGCAAGCGCAAGACCATGTCGCCGAAATTACGCTCAAAAGACGGAGGGCAGGTGGTCATTCGCCCGTTGTCTGCCGTACGGGAGAGCGATCTTGCCCAGTATGCAGAACAGCGCGCGTTCCCCATTACTCCCTGCGATCTCTGTGGCTCACAAGAGCATCTCAAGCGAAAACAGGTGAAGGAGTGCTTGTGTGAATGGGAACAGCGGTCACCTGGTTGTACAGACAGCACATTCGCCGCCCTGTCGAACGTGGCGTTGCCATTTCTCCTGGACCGACAGCTATTCGACTTCGTGGGCCTGTGCGCATCTGATCGGTGGAGGGGCACGAGGATGTCGGCACAACGGATCAATCCCTGACCGGCGACCCTCTCCTCGGTTACTTCACCCCGACACTCGATTCCCCGAGCAAGATTCCAGGACTCTCGTGAGAAGGAGTCGAACTCGCTATGTCTTGAGTTTTGCAGAGTACAGCTTGCGAAACTTGGCGACCTTCGGTGCCACCACCGCCGTGCAGTACCCTTGGAATGGATTTCGAGAAAAATACTCTTGATGGTACGGCTCGGCTTCGTACCAGGTCCCGGCAGGAGTGATCTCCGTCACGATCGGATTGGCATAGAGCCCCTCTGTCGTCACGGCAGCCATGACCTCCTCGGCAATCTGCTTCTGCTCAGGTGTATGGTAGAAAACTGCCGACCGGTATTGCGTCCCGACATCGTGCCCTTGCCGATTGAGAGTCGTCGGATCGTGGACGACAAACAACACTTCCAGTAACTCGCGATAGCTGACGGCTGCGGGATCGAACGTGATGCGTACGGCCTCTGCATGGCCCGTTCTACCGCTGCATACGGCTTCATACGTTGGATGATCTACCGGACCACCCATATAGCCGGACTCGACGGCTACCACGCCCTTCATCTGATCATACACTGCTTCGAGACACCAAAAGCACCCGCCGGCTACGGTCGCAATATTGAATCCCGTCTGTGCCGAAGATGCGGTTTGTCCCATCGTATACGTCTCTTGATAATGTGGTCTGTGAACGAGTCCTGGAACGCACCACGTTGTTTCAACGCGTCCTGTTCTTTTATACCATAGGGCAGCAGAGGGAGCGACCAGTTCCGTGAACAGGCAGGATTTTTTAGACCTACGATGTAGGAGAGCTGCTGACACTATCTGAATCTAACGAAGGAACGGAGGGGATAATAAAGGCTACGTCGTAAGTTCCTCGTCGAGAGTGGCAATGACCCCCTTAAGTTTTGCCTCCTCATCAGGGTGAATCTTCGTGAACTGGATTCCAAACGTCTTGGCCTTGACCCACCGCACTTGGGCTTGGTCGATCCGCAAGGGCCAGTCAAGTCCAGGAATATAGATGCGGCACTCAAACGAAGCCCCTACGACGATCGGAATATCCGTTTCGATCATACAGCCGCCGATAGAGAGATCCAGCGTCCGACCTTGGCCTTCCCCTTGCCCACCCGAAATGGTGCTTCTGAACTGTGAGGTAAAACGTGGCTGCTGACGTTTCTCAATAGCAGGCTTTTCTTTGATTGCGCGAGGCTGGGGGGGTCTCTTACTTGAACCATTATTCTTCACGAGAGCCATGCTTGTTGCACTCCAATCACACCATGAACCCTGGCCCGTTTAAGAGGCGCCTGGGTTCCTTAGAAGCCATGAATCGCTCGGCTACTTCTTCACATTCAGCAATATATGCCCACGACGATTCTGCTCATAGCAAGATTCCGCGGAGTCCGTGCAGAAAGGGCGAGCCTTGCCGTACGACACAATCCCCACCTGCTTGGGGCTCACACCCAACTCAACCAGATAGCTGCGCGCAGCCTTGGCTCGCTTATCTCCTAACACGATGTTGTAGTCGGTCGTGCCCCGTTCGTCGCAATGACCTTCGACTCGCATCATCGCCCCAGGGTGTTCCTTGAGCCACTCCGAGTTGTGGTTCAAGGCTTCCATCCCCGCATTCGATAGCGTGTACTGGTCATATCCAAAAAACACGTCCATCAGCCCTGCTTCAATGGCGGCTTTTTCCTCTTTGGTTATTTCCGCACGCTGACGGGCAGCCATCCCTGAGGGGGACAAGGACACGATACCGCCACCCTTCCCCACACGCTCTTCTGAGGGATTCTTTGAGAATCCGGTGAGCTTTTGCCCACCCCCTGCTTCTGTCTCCCCATCGGACTGCAGCCATTTCATGCTACAGCCTTGACTAACCAACAGCACGAGCCCCATGGCCGCCACGATACCTGCTTTCATTGGACTTCCAGTCATGATCATTCTCCCATGTTGGAATATAACGTCGCCTCTGTAGATGAAATATAGCACTTGAACGAAAAGATGAGGCTCTTCTGAGTCCCATCGCTATTTCGCTTGAACGGTCAGGCTGTTGTAGAGGGATCTTGAAGATGGATACGGCAAGGTGAGAGCGCGCACATGCCCCTCTGTGACCGACCGTAAAAGAAAAGACCAGCGAAGAAACAGTTTAGAATCTTGCCGGCTTACGGTCAGCCCATCGAGTCGGACGCATCACGGTGCTTAGTGCGGCTACAGCGCAGATGAAGGCCAACATGGTCAACCCCACCATGAGAAGAAAACCAGCCCGGACATCATGGAGGACTACATGATTCATGATGCGTCCCTCCTCTTGGTGACTATACCGATATCCGCTCAGCCAGCTGCAGGAACATACCCAGGATGTCGTGGGATCCTGCTTCGTCAACCAACGGCCACAGCAGGGGCAGTGTCTTGTCCAGGTCTGCCGCTGCCATCGGCCTAGAAATCTCCAGCTGTCTTGCCTATAGCATAGCACCGTTCAATTACCCCATTTAGATTGCTTCTTGATGGAGTCCACTGTCGTATAGTATTGAAATATATGCTGTTTTGGTGGATGACGATCGTTCGAAACAGCCAGGTAGATCAGTCCCCAAGTACTGATATTTTAATGGTTTCACCCGTGACTTCACAGGGTGAAATGGTGCGCCCTGAGGGAGTTGAACCCCCAAGCCCAGGATCCGAAGTCCAACCGAAGACTTTGTGCCAGAGAGTGACTGAAGATGCTAGCAGGCTGCGGAACAACTCGATTATTGCGTCATACGGTCGCGTATTCTCACACAGGCCCTTTCGCGTCAGAATAGCCAGCAGGATGTGCAAAAAGGCCGTCCAGCAAGGCCGCAGCGAGGGAATAGGCGAGGCGTACGCTTCGGTACATTGAGCCTCTGAGCGATGCGAGAACGCCACTGGCGGACTTTTCCCGCATCCTGCCAGAGGCGTGATGGGCACCCTTGCTGATGTATTTCTACCCGATGGCTCCGACGTCAACCTCACGCTGGTCAAAGAGGGGTGGTGCCGGCGACATCAGAAGTATGCAGAGGATACGGTGTTGGAAGGAGGGTAGAGGAGGAAGCACAAGAGGGGTGAAGAGGTTGTGGGCTGATCTGCAGCCGGTGCCGCCGTGGGAATGGCAGAAGAGGAAAGAGCGTCAGTAGGCGACAGTACCGGCGAGCACCGTCTCGACCATCCTGACGCCGCTCAATGGCAAGGAGGTTCCTGTATTAGTCAACGGCAAGCCATCGGGCCAAACGATGAGGATCCGAAAGATCGATAGTCATCACACGATCACGGTCATGATGTTTCAAGGGAAGGAACGCTCTGTCTCGAAGGCTGAAATCTCGCCCGATGGCAAGGTCCTCACGGTCGAGACCGAATACCCAACCTCGAACCCCATCGGGCTGGCAGGAAAGCAGATTGAGCATTGGAACAGGCAATGATGCCAGTCTTGTCGCGGCCTGAAAGAGCACCGTCGCGAGATCCCTGAAGCCGTGGTTTAGAGTCGAGGGGCAAGGATGCACAGTTGAAAATGACCAATTGAGCCACATACTCAGGCTTGGTTCCAGCGCAGTGCGACGCGATTGGTGCGAGAATATAAAGAGCTGATCTAATGTGTGACAATTGCTCCATGTCGCTTCGATTTCTTATCCCCCTCGTGCTGGCACTGGTGGGTCTTGCTGTGCCTGCCTGGGCTGATAATAGTGCCGGCATGGCGGCCTACGATCGTGGAGATTATGCAACAGCCTTACGTCACTGGAGACCATTGGCCGAGCAAGGGAATGCAGCTGGGCAGTTCAACCAAGGCCTGCTGTATGCCAACGGCCATGGGGTCCCGCAGGACTATGTCCAAGCGCGACAGTGGTGGGAGAAAGCCGGGGCGCAGGGACATGCGAAGGCGCAATACAATCTCGGCATACTGTACAGCGAGGGCCGAGGTGTGCTCCAGGATCGTATGCGCGCGAAGCAGTGGTTTGAAAAGGCTGCGGAACAGGGGGACGCGGGAGCCCAAGTCAATCTCGGCACGTTATATTTCCTCGGGCAAGGGGCTCCCGAAAGCGACCAAATGGCTTTGTTCTGGTTTCACCGGTCGGCAAAGCAAAAAGATGCGCAGGCATTCGCAAGGCTTGGACTCATGTATGAACAGGGGCGAGGAGTGCCTCAGGACTTTATCCAGGCCCATATGTGGTATGACCTCTCGGCCGCACATGGGGGAAAGAGAGCATCGGAGTTTCGTGCGGTCCTAGCCCAAAAGATGGCTCCTACTCAGGTAGCCGAGGCGCAAAAGCTGGCGCGGGAGTGGAAGCCCAAAGGCCCATGAGCAACAACCACCCCAAGCGGACAGCATGTCCATCGAAGAGGCCACCGCTCAACATGTAGGAGATCGCGGTCATCCTGGAAGTGCTCCAACGAAAGGGCCTCTGCACGAAGCACGATCTCTACGACATCATCACCGCGTCCTGCCGTAAGAATTCCCGTGCCAACATTCCTGAAACCGCTTTCCCTGAACGGTACCTATTCACCGAGGCCGAGGACGCGATCGTTGACGACCTCCTCGCGCTGCACAACAAGCGCAGGCTCATCTCGCACCAGACATTGAACTTGCCGAAGAGGTTGGGGCAGATTATTGAGATGGGGCACCGGTGGTGAAGGGTGCGACGCACTGACAAGTAGGCGATACGGAATCAATGCAGATCAATTGAAGCCCTGCTCTTTAGTCTCACAGGTGTATCGTTTTGTTCTCATCCCTGAATTGAACGAGATAGGAGTCTGCCGGACAGTCTCTCCCTAGGAGGAAGGCTGGCCGACGCACTATTTCCTCAAGCGTAGGCGCGCTAATGGGTGCAGGACGTGCAACCGCTCGATGAGGACAGCGTGGTATGTAGGCTTCGCGGGTGGGCCATACCAGCAGAGGATGGCCTTCCCCGTCGAAGGCCATCCGCTGGAACGGACGCATAAGCCTCTTCTCCGCACAGCCATTTAGCAATCTGCAATCGGAATGTCTCACGCGATTGCCGTGCGACATCGAGACTCTCAAAATCTTTCGCGAAGGACTCATTTAATTTCCTGTTAAATAAGCCTATAACTATGCCACTAACAGTAAGCGGGGTGGTCTATGGCAAGACCGGCACGTGGGCATGAGTTTGTCGAGGCGGCGATCACGCAGGCGGCGCAGGCGAAGACGA
>JAWXBV010000008.1:0-41258 GCA_034440335.1 Nitrospirota bacterium
CCCCACAGCCAACATCCAGCACCTTCCCCTCCCCCCTCCAGGGCAAGGGATGGCGCCCCTTCAACTCCCGCAGCGTCTTGTCGGGCCACAAAAGAATTCGCCGCACGATACGGGGCCACCCAACGGAAGCAGTCGAGGGATATCCATAATAGTCTTCCAGCACCCATCGCTTGATCTGTGCAGAAACGTTCTTCGCCTGTTGTTGAAGCTGAGGACGCACCTTCGCTTGAACCGGCGGGTAATAGACCGTTGGGTAGTAAGAGCCAAGGAGGTCTTTCGAAGGACGGGGATTCAGATAGATCAAGCCACAACGGCAGCATTTGACGATCGTGAACTCATCATTCGTCACTTCCAGAAGCAGATCCCGTTGACGAGTCACCACCTCAGATTGGTCCGAGTGACACAGGTCGCAGACAACCGATTCCATTCCCGGCTTTAACAGATCACCCGCACTGGACAACGTCATCCCCTTCTACCTAGCCGATCATCGAATGGCCGGTCGAGCCCGACCCATCAGCCCTGCGGCGGCCAGCATCACCTCGTCGATCGTAATCAGCCGCATACAGTTCCGCTCTCCCCGCTCACAGGTCGGGTGAAAACAACTACGGCAATCGATCTCTTTATACAGCACCTCCACTGGACCGCCACGAGGACCCCACTCACGAGGGTTCGAGGGGCCAAACATCGCTACCACTGGCGTAGCTACTGCTGAGGCAATGTGCATCGCGCCACTATCATTTCCCACGAAGAGCGCTGACTTCTTGGCGATAGCTGCAAACTGTTTAATCGTTGTACGGCCTGCCATGATGATAGGGTTACTCTTCGCCATCTGTCGAATCTGCCGCGCGAGATCGATGTCTTGATCGCTGCCTCCAATCAACACCTGGCAACCATACTGGGATGTGAGACGATCGGCCAGCTCGGCGAACCGCTCCGGAGGCCAAGCCTTGAACCAGTAGCGGGCGCCTGGCTGTAAAATTACCATCGTCTGCGATCGCTGAACGCCGAGTTGCTCCAGCAGTAGACCCGCACTATTCTCCTCTTCTGGAGTCAGCCAAAGTCGAGGGTCCTTTGAACCGGCTTGAATGCCCAGAGGCTTGAGCGCTTCCAGATCCCGGTCGATTCGATGCTGCACACCAGGCACAGGCTGGACCACCTGTGTGTACCACTTCTCTCTCCAACGATGTTCCTCGTTGAACCCAATACGAACCGGCGCCCCGCTGATCCAACTTAGAAACGCCGACCGGTCTCCATCCGTTAAATCGATCACCCTGTCGAATCGCCGACGCCGCAACCCGACGATAAGCCGCAACTGGGCTGCTAGAGATCCTTTGTCGAGGACGATGATCTCGTCCAGATCCTGGTTCCCGGACAGCACGTCTTCCGTCCCGCGATTCACCATCATCGTGACCCGAACATCCGGTCGTGCTGCTTTGATGGCACGCACCGTCGGCATTGCCAGCAAGACGTCACCGATGTAACGGAGTTTGATAACCAGAATGTTTCTCATGGGAAAAGAGCTGATAGCCGACAGCTGATAGTAAGACCGGACCGTGGCTGTGCTCTCGCCATTAGCCATACGCCATCAGCCATTAGCTCCCCCCTCCGCACAACTCCCGGTACAGCCCGACAGTCTTGACCGCGGCCTGCTCCCAAGAAAACTGCTTGGCGCGCGCGAACCCTTTGCCCCTCAAGGCGGCCCTCAGCGGCTCATCCTCCAGCGCACGGATCATCGCCTCTCCAAGTGCCCGCGCGTCTTGGGGATCGGCCAACATCGCCGCATCGCCGGCCACTTCCGCCAAGGCGGTCGAATTGGATGTGAGCACCGTCGCCCCACAGGCCATCGCTTCCAACACGGGCATCCCAAACCCTTCGTACAATGAGGGGAAGACGAACAGATCGGTGAAGGAATACAACAACTGCAGATCGTTCGTGGACAACCGGCCAGGATAGAGCACCTTTTCCGATAAGCTCCGCCGTCGAGCCGTTTTTTCATAGTCCCCGAACGGATGGGTGGGCGAGCCGACAAGCAGCAACATTCTCGATCCCAATTTCTTCCGCACTATTTCAGCCGCTTCAAGAAATATCTGGTGATTCTTGCGCGGATCGGCACCTCCTATAAATAAGACATACCGCTCGGCTTTCAGACCGATCCGTTTCCGCAGTTCCGCCATCGCCTGATCGTCCCGCCGTGGCACGAAATCTTCCGACACTCCGTTGGGAATGACCACGATATGTTCACGCTTCAAGCCATAGAGTTCCATCAGTTCTCTAGCCGAAAACTCGGACACGGTGATGGTTTTCCTGGCTCGGAGTGCGATCTGCCTCGTCTTGAACGACGAGGGCCATTGGCCCAACATTTTCTTCGAGTACTCGGGATGGCGATCCAGCCAGAGATCGTGAATGGTCACGACTCCACCATAGCGCCCAACGGTCTGCATTTTGAAGTTGGTCCCATGGTACAAATCCAACTGATCGGATGAGCCTCGCTTCCCCATCCCCCAGCGGCTCGAGTTCATCCACTCAAGCCGCTCAACGCCTGGCCAGGCCCCGACAGAGTCAGGCCGGTCAGCGCCCGGCTTCGCATAGGCCACAAAATCGATACCCCCTTGCTGCGCCAGCATCGTACGGAGCAAGTGATAACTGTGCCAACCCACGCCGCCCATATCGCCCACCATCGGATTCGCATCAAAACCAATTTTCATCCTCGCCCCTTTTGTGCTCCTAGGAGTCTGCGGAAAGACTATTGCTGCAGGGTAGAAATTCAATGGCCCGCACATCTAGGACATCAGGCGAACACCGCGCAGGAGGCTCAAAAAGGCCGTCCAGCAAGGCCGCAGCGAGCGAAGAGGCGAAGAGGTACGGACCGCACTTCGTGTGGCCGTTCGCCCTTGTCATAGATCTTGGCGAACGGAAAAGCCCCTCCAGTGATTCGGGCTTCCGAAGACCCTCATTGAGCCTCTGAGCGATGCGAGAACGACGCTGGCGGCCTTTTTCAGCATCCTGCCAGGATCTCACCATAGAACTGTTCCATGCGCATGACGGACGCATCGAGACTAAATCGCTCTTGCGCACGAGCCTTGCCACAGAGGCCCATCTGCTCGCGTCGGACTGTGTCCTGGAGGAGCGAGACCACAGCGGCAGCTAACGATTCGACATCTCCAGGAGGAACAAGTAAACCGGTCTCTCCCTGCGCCACGACTTCGGGAAGCCCCCCTGTCGTGGTCGCAACCACAGCTTTACCCATTGCCATCGCTTCGACCACCGCGATCCCGAACCCCTCCATGAGCGCCGGATGCACATACAGATCGAGGGAAGCCAAGAACGGCTGAACTGGGTCTTGAAAGCCGACCATATGCACGTGATTGGCAATCTTCAGCTCATGCGCGAGCCTCTTCAATCGATCGGCATAGTCATGATCGTCACTGCCCACGATAACATAATGGACCAGGGGCACCGTACGGACAATAATCGGGAGGGCCCGAAGCATAATCTCATAGCCTTTTCGTGGAAACAGGTTGGCGACGGTGCCTAAGACGACAGCCCCGGTCGGGAGTCCGATCGTCCGACGAATAGTCTGGTCATCCTGAGTGCGCTGTCTCTCGGAAAGATCGATGCCGCTGTAGAGGGTTCGTACGTTTCTCGCCGACACTCCGCCGGTAATGAGCGACTGTTCAATCTGCCGAGAGATCGCAATGACGGCCTCTACCTGATCAAGCTCATATCGTCGCACCTTGGCCGGTTCGATTTCCTGTCTTACATGAGCCACGATCGGCACGGGATTGGATGTACGATTCCCGACCGCCCTCACGGTATGGGGCACCCACCAGATATCGTTCACATGAATCAGCGCTGGATCGAGTCGATTCACGAGAGCCTCCAGGCGCCCGACCGCGGATCGACGCTGAAACACTGCAAGGGGTTTTCTCCAGGGGGGAAGACTCAGCGGATGAGTGGGGACGGCGATCGCATCGAGCTGCTCTCGGAACGGGCCTGTCCCTGGACAGACCACATGCGGCTCCCACTTGTGACGATCGAGTGTCTTCAGCAGCGCAATCAGATCTCGTTCCGCCCCACCAATCGCTTCAATCCCATGCACATACAGAATTCGAGTGGCCACTACTTGGCGTCCGGGTGAGAGGCGGCCTGCCTGGTGGCATCCCACAGCTTGGCATATTTCACGAAGGTGTACATGCTGGCGAACACACTGATAATGAGCCCCCGCACTCCATCGCGAAACCCTTGCCTTCGGAAATAATACTTCCAAAAGGTAAACAGCGGACGTATCGTCAGATCCGTCCATCGAACCGTCTTCTTCGTTTTCCCACGCTCTCTCGCAGCCAATGTCGTAAAGTTATTGAACTTCTTGAAGTGGTCTTCGATCGTCCGTTCCGTGTAATGATCGAGCGCATGGGTCAGATATCCGTGCAATCCTTCAAACACAAACCGGTTGTGAGGCTCACTATCGTCTAACCGACCGACGCCGCGCCGGAATAATCTGAGCTGATAATCTGGATAGACCCCTCCCCATCGAATCCACTCCCCATAATAGTAATTCTTCCTCGGAAGCGAATAGGCCACGGGACCTTCTGGACCGGAGGCCTCTAACACACGTTGGATGTCTGCGCGAAGATCCTCACTGACGCGCTCATCGGCATCCAGAATAAACACCCACTCTGATGTCGCGCGATCGATCGCGGAGTTTTTTTGTTCGCCAAACCCATTCCACTTGCGCTGGAAGACATGCGGCGTAAACTCCCGGCAAATCGCAACGGTCTTGTCGGTACTGTAGGAATCGACGGCGATGATCTCATCCATCCACGCGACCGAGTCGAGCGCTTCACGAATGTTCCGCTCTTCATTGAACACGACAATCGCGCAAGAAATCGTTTGACTCATATCGGTTCCTTCAGGAAACTGTTGTCAGGGAGCTTCCCACGTCCGGATGATTCATGACGGCACTCCACTTGGCAACAGCGCTGCCGCCTGCTCAAATTGTCTGCGGTAGTGACCGACGACGCGATCAGGACTGATCCAGAGCCGGCGCCATGCGGTGGCGCGATCCAACTCTTGAACCAATTTCTTCACAGGCTTCACCACACGCCGCACGAATTGCTGCCCAGCGGACGACGAAGCAAATTCAGCCGGCTTACACCACAACTCGGCTTGTTCGGTCTGACTCCACTTCCGGTCGATCGTCAACCGTTCGTGGGTGCAGGCAAACGGTTCTCGCTTACTCTTCATCGTCGCTCGGATGAAATGATGCACGAACGACGCCCCCACGACCATGCATCGCTTCATATCCCCGACGACCCGCTCGCGCTGACGCAAGGTGTAGTAGAGGTCCCAGTCAGCCGCCTGAATCCGTTCGTCCAAACCGCCGAGTACGTCATAGGTCGATCGCCTGATCATGACGCAGGAGCCGACAATCCCCTCGAACACCATTCCGGAAAATGCGCGGTGCGCCTCCCCGCAATAACGTTCCCAATCGCCATACATCGCCTGAATCATCGTTCGCAGCTGATCGATCCCCTTGCCGCTCGAAAGCCGTCCCTGCCCGATCGCCGCCCAGCGTCCTTGCATCCAATCGGTCAAGGAGGTAGTCGGCATCATTTCCAGCCCCAGCGGCGACGCGGCATCGAGGCGATGGCGCTCCATCGCCTCGATCAAAAACCCGTTCCAGTTCGGCGCGACGTACAGGTCATTGTTGATGTGGCAGAGAAACTCTCCGCTCGCCAAGTCGGAACCGAGGTTCATCGATTCCGGATAACAGAGGTTCCGATCGTTCCGAATCACCCTGCATCCGTTCGCTTCGAAGAACTCCCCCGACCCGTCCGTCGAATGATTGTCGATCACGATCACTTCGTAGGGGCCGGTCGTATAACGCTGGATCCCCTCTAGGAAGAGTTGGTTGTGCCCCAATTGGTTGTGCACGGCGACGATAATACTCAGCATGCTGTACCGCTCGGTCGAGCTGTCATGTTACCCGCGAAACCCGCGTCGTAAAACTTCCCGATAAAACTGGGGGTTCAGCCAACGATTGCGGCGGGCAGCCCAGCGTCGGGAAGACCGGAGACGATCCGCCATGACCGTCGGATGCGATCCCTCGAATTCCTTCAATACGGCATAGTCTTCAAATTGAAAGCTGTCGTGAGCGAGTTGCTTGGCCTCTGCGGCTGGAACGTGGCCTTCTCCATGATACACCGTCACCTGCTCTCGTTTTTTCTCCAGCATCGTCTTCGGATCCTTCACCCATCCATAGTGAAAAACTCGCCCGTTCGATGGAGCGATCCATTCCTTCGGTCCGCTCTGGAGATACTGTTGCGTCGCCTTCAGATGAAATCCGACGGCATCCCCACAGGATTCCACATCACCGTTGTTTCTGATGATCCGGACCGCCTTGTGGTAGAACCACGGATTCGTCGACCAATAGTCCGCGATAAAATGCAGATAGCGGAACAAGAGCCCCTTCACCTCGGGATTGCTGAGATGCCGGCGCATCGCTTCTTGGATGGCCGGCAAATCATCTTCATGCACTACCTCGTCGGCTTGAATGTAGAAGGCCCAATCGCCGGTACAGTGTGACAGTGCAATATTAGTCTGTTGAGCATAGATCAGTCCGTCTTTTCGCAGCGTTTCATCCCAGACCGACTCCACAATTTTGATCTTCGGATCGCCGATCGAGCGCATCAACTCAAGCGTGCCGTCGTCGCATCGCCCGACGTTCACGATGAACTCATCGACCACCGGCAAAACAGAACGGATGGACTCCACGACCGGATAGTCGTATTTCACCACATTCCGCACGAATGTAAATCCGCTGACTTTCATAGCTGCCAACTGGTTTGTTTAGTTTTTTTAGTTTATTTGGTTTGTTTTGTTAGAACCCGGAGCAACCAAATAAACAAAATGAACCAAATAAACAGGGTTCATGGTTTCGAGATCTCCCAGAATTTCGCATACTTCATGACGGTGTAATAGGCATAGAGGCCTGAAAGAATCAAGCCTGGCATACCGTCGAGGTAGCCGGCCCGCTGCACATACATCTTGAAAAACGCGCCGAGCGGATGGGTGATCAGTTGAAGGGGGGAGAACCGCCTGCCTTGCTCCGCCATGCGACGAGCCATCAGGCTTGAATAGCGATCCTGCTTCGCCACGTAGTGATCGATGTCCCGAAAGGGATACTGTAGCGCGGGGCACTTGAGAAAGCCGACCGGCCCATCGCAATCGAAACTCTCATGGACCAGTTCTTCGCGATAACGAAACCGCCCCTTTCGAAACAACTGTGGCTGCCGATAATCTGGATACCAGCCGCAATGTCTGATCCACCGACCCAAGAAAAAGTTTTTCCGTGGCACGAAGTAGGCATCCGCTTCCGGTCCTCGGTCGAGCAGTAGGCGAATCTCTTCCCGCAACTCGGGGGTCATCCGCTCATCGCTATCCAGACTGAAAACCCACTCATGAGTCGTGAGTGCCACTGCCTGATTGCGCAGATCGCCGAATCCTTTGAAGTCGACTTGATAGACCTTATTCGTAAACTCACGACTGATTGCAGCCGTCCGATCTATACTGTGGGAATCCACTACGATCAACTCATCGCCCCAGCCAGCGACTGACTCAAGACAAGCCCGCATGTTGGGCTCGTCATTGTAGGCAATGATGTAGACGGATAATTTAGACATGCACGACCCTCAGCGGCCATCCTCGTCGTTCGTGAAACGTGAAGCGTGAAACGTCCGAATCCAAAAACGAACGACGCTTCACGAGATACGCTTCACGGGTTTCGCGCATGCCGCATGGGAAAAGGCGCGTCTTGACGCGCAGGTGTTGGGCGGGTGAGACGGGCGACATTTTCAGCATCCTACTAGACATGCACGACCTTGAGCGGCGCAGACTGTTGCGTCACATCCATAACGTGTCGTACCACTGTGTCAACCGTCAGCCGGTCGAGGCAGTCCCAATAGGGACAGGCCTCGTAAATACATTTTTCGCACGTCGGCACATCAGGACGGAGGACGACTCCCTTGCCGAGTGGCTGCCATCGCGTCGGAAGATTGTTGCGCCGCGGATCGAACAGGCTGACGTTTGGAACCGCAGAGGCTGCGGCAATATGGGCCGGACCTGTGGCTCCGGAGACCACTGCGTGACTCGCCGCAATGACGGACATCAACTCACGCACCGAGAGCTGCCCCATGAGATTCAGGACCGAAGCAGGAAGCGGCGCGTCACTCGTCACGTGCTGGTTGAACAGGTCTGCTTCCGCCTGACTTCCGGTCAATACCACTCCCACACCTTTCCGATGCAACTCATGCGCGAGCGAATGATACTGCTCAATGCGCCAGCGCCTGGCCGCAAACCCGCCAGGATGAAGCACCACCCTGGGACTCGGCACGAGACGCACGCGTTCTTGCCCCCATGCCCGTTCCGCATCGGTCAGCACGAGACGCGGCGGGGACACGATACCAGGCTGCAATCCAAGCCCCGCGAGCATGCCGACGTTGTACACGGTTTCGTGCTTGGAAAAATCCTTCCGATGTTCATAGATCCGACGATTGGCCAACAGGCTATACCAGCGGTAGCCTGTCGCCACGCGAATCGGAACACGCGCTAAGAATGCCGCCCACATCAAATGCTTGAACGGCTTAAGAAAGACCACGGCATCGATGGCCCGGCGAAAGAGTGCCGTCAGCTCACCCAGGGACTCCTGGCCCGTGACCGACCAGACCTCGTCGAGATCCGGATGGTGCGCCAGAAGCGGGGCTGCATACTCGCTGGACAAAAAGATGATCCGCGCATCCGGCAAAAGCCGACGCAAGGCGGAGGCGACCGGCAAACATAAGATTTCATCGCCGATTCCGTCAGGCCTGGCTAAGAGAACATTCATCGGGGAGTCACCCGCAGGGACAGCTGCGCTCGCGCCGCTGCCAATACTTGTTGTGGTGACACTGTTCGCAGACACTCCAACGGCAGAGTATTGTGGCAGGTCCGACTGAAACAGGGGCTGCAGGGCGCCTTCCCAGTCAAGACATCATGGCCCACCCCATAGGGACCGGTCCGCGCGGCGCTCGTCGGCCCGAACAGAGCCACAACCGCGGTGCCAATCGCCGCAGCAATATGCATCGGACCTGAATCGTTTGTGATCAGCAGCGAGGCCCGGCTCAGAAGCGCCGGCAGCAACCCAACTGTCGTGGCTCCGGCCAGATCGACGGCAGGAGTCTTCATCATCCCGCTTACCGCAGTCACATCCGCTCGTTCGTCAGGACCACCGATCAGCACCACTGCGCCGCATCCCTCTTGCTGTAGCCGATCTGCGACTTCGGCGAACGACGCGGCAGGCCACCGCTTGGTCGGCCACCGGGCAGACACATTCATCGCCACCCAACTGGTTCCAGACGGCACGCCTGATCGGCTCAACAGACGATCGACTTCCTCATAATCAGTGTGCGGAATACGGAAACGGAACTCCGGCGCACCGGACCCGACTGCCCCTACGGCCTTGGCCACAAGCAGGTAGCGATCGACCGCGTGCATGTCCGATTGTGGAACCGGTACACGCCTCGAATAGAACCAGGGACTCCCCTCTCGCCCATTGGTAAATCCCACAAGCAGAGGAGATCCACTGAGCCACCCGATGGCCGCGCTCCGAAAGAGGCCTTGAAGATCCAGGACGAGATCGAAGCGCTCTTTACGAAGAGCGGGCACCTGAGAGAGCCACCCCTTGAATGTCGACTCTACCGGCCAGACCAGATCCACCCCCTCGATCCGCTCGACGAGACCAGCCCATTGGCGCTTGACCAGCCAGGTCAGTCGAGCCTTGGGATAGGCCCGTCGAATGGCCGCACAGACCGGCATCGCATGCACGATGTCGCCCAGTGAACTCGGCTTGATCAACAAGATTCGGCGATAGTCCGGCATAAGATTAGGGGTTTAGGCTGAAGGCTGAAGGTTATGAATCGTCCGGTTGAAGGCCATGAGTTAATCGCGCAAGGCACAAATCAAACCATTCAACACCTTCTCCGTTTCTACGATCTTGAGCTCAAGCGGAGATGAATCCTCGTTGAGCAAGAAGCCCAAGCGCTTCGACAAATTTAGTTGATAGTGTAATTCCCTCAAGGACCCGAAGGCTATACTGAGAAACCTGAGATACTCTGCCTCACTGTCACGAGCGCAACTCTCTACAATGTTAGAAGGGACTGAAACTGCTGCCCGCCGAATTTGAGAAGTCAGTCCATACAACTCTTCTTTCGGAAACCCTGCGGTTGTTCGATACACCAACACGACGACTTCATCAGCCAACTCAAATGCCCGAAGTTGTGTGTGGTCACGCATGCTTGACCCCTGAACCCCTTCAGCCTGAACACCTTCAGCCTGTGCCCATAACCTTCAGCCTATCTACCGAACGAGCGTCTTCGCACGCTTCGCCGCATCGGCCAAGATCCAGTCCACTGCCTCGGTCATAGACTTCGCCACAGCATCCGGCATGGCCTGTTCAGCCTTGAGTGTCTCCAACGACTGCGCGTCCACCAACCCTGGCGTCAGGAGAAGAGACTTCGCGCCCACCCGATGGGCCAATTGTATGTCGCGTGCGTGATCGCCGATCAAATAGAAACGACGGAAATCCAGTTGCAACTCCGACTGAGCCCGTTCCACCATTCCCACGTTCGGTTTGCGACAGCGGCAGCCATCGTCAGGATGGTGCGGACAGAAATAGATCGCGTCAAGCGCTGCGTCCTCCTGCTCCAACAGCCCTTGCAATCTGGCATGGATGGCTTCCAGATCCTTGAGGGTCAAGATTCCACGACCCACACCTGATTGGTTGGTCACGACGACGAGTTTCGCCCCAGCCCTTTTCAACCGCGCCAGAGACGGCCCGACCCCTGCCAACAACTTTAGCTCAGCGGCAATTTTCAAATAACCTGGATCGTAGTTCAACGTTCCATCTCGATCCAGGAACACGGTAACGCCATCGAGCATGTGCGTCTGGTCTATCTGGTTGGGGAGGTCTGTCTTGTCTGTCCGGTCCGCACCAGATAGACCTCTTCGACCAGACAGACCAGACAGACTCGCTTCGTAGACCTGATCGACGGTCACTCTCGTCATGCACCGATGGTCGATGGGACATTCCCGCAGCAGGCAGGGAGCGCAATCGACCGGCTCCCGTACAATGGCATGGGCGTTCCCGAAGGGCGACGTGGTGCGCCAATCGGTCGGCCCGAAGATCGCGACCACCGGGACCTGAAACGCAGCGGCCATATGCATCGGACCTGTGTCATTCGTCAGAAGCACGCTGCACCGTTTCACTGCCGCCATGAGTTCCCGGATCGTCGTCGCCCCGGACAAGACCAGGGTTCGCGACGACAGACGCGCCGCAATCTCCTGGCCCAAAGGCTCTTCCCCCTTGGCCCCCAAAATGACCACACTGACATGTTGTCCTGGAGATTCGCGGATCGTTCGGCACAGCCGCTCGGTGACGTCCGCGAACCGTTCTGGTAACCAGCGTTTGGCCTCGCCATAGGTCGAACCAGGGTTGATCCCGACGACGACATCTGTGGCGGTCAATCCACTCTGCGCAAATCGCCCCGCCATCGCCTGTTCCTCTTCAGGAAAGACGACAAGTTCCGGCGCGGGGGGATCGCCCGTGAGGCCCAGCGGCTTCAACAGGTCCCAATAATAGCGGACTTGATGGATGAGCAGGCTGCGATCCGGCACAGCGACTGGATCGGATAACAACAGACTCCGTCCGTCTGTCGCATAGCCATACCGCCGAGGCACACCGGCCAGGAATGTGAGAAAGGCCGCCTCGAACGCATTCTGAAATAAGACCGCCAGATCAAAGCCCTGCCTCCGCAACTGCCCGGCCAGCGCCCACTTCCCGGAGAGCCCCGCATGACGCCCCTTGCTGTCGTAGGTCAGTACGCGCGTCAATGCCGGATGGCCTGCGAACACATCGACCACCGCCGGCTTGACCAACAGTGTGATGTGCGCATCAGGAAACAGTCTCCGCAATCCACGGAGCGCGGGCTCGCACATCACCGCATCGCCAAGCCAGTTGGGTCCACGCACAAGAATTTTTTTGATGCTATCTCTATTCACCGGCCTCCATCACAAGCACGCGCGAAAAGAGCCTTCAGCCTTCAGTTGCTCCGAGAACGAGTCGCCGCAACCGCTCTTCCCCCACGATCACCTGCGTGGTCAATCGGACTGCCCACCAGTTATCGGTCGGGTGGAGCAGCGCGGCCAACTTACAGGCGTCTTTTTCCGTCGTCACGACCAGCTCTGCCTGAAGCTCAGCTGCCCTCGCTCGTAATTGCTCGACATCCTGGCTCGAATAGGCATGGTGATCGATATAGGCCACTTCGTCCAGAATCCTGATTCCTATGCGCTCGACAAGGGAGCGAAACGATCCGGCATGACCCACGCCGCTGCAGAGCAGCGCGGTCTTTCCCTTACACCAGGAAAGCGGCTGCGACATACCGGTCACCACCGATACGAAACTCTCTGGGCGAAAGACCGCCTGGATCTGGTCCGGCATCGAACCGAGTGCGCCTTGCAGCTTGCGATAGACCTCTGTCACCTGAGCCGGTACCTCCGCTCTCGTAATGATGATCGCGGTCGCGCGCGCCGCTGCCCGCAGCGGCTCCCTCAGCCGGCCCGCCGGCACCAGAGCCGAAAGCCCCGCCGCATCTGTGGCGTCGATCAGCAAGAGATTCACGTCGCGATAGAGCCCCCGGTGCTGAAATCCGTCGTCGAGGAGCAGACAATCGATTGGAAATCGTTCCAAGACCCAGTCACCAAGCTCATAGCGATCCGCGCCGACCGCTACAATCGCCTTGGGACAACGTTGCGCGATCAAGAATGACTCATCGCCTGCCTCCCTCGGGCCGACCAGCAGGCGCTCGCCATTCGACACTAACAGATACCGATCCGTACTTGCCCGTCGATAACCCCGGCTCAGGATCGCCACCCGTTTTCCCTCTGCCAGGAGCCAGTCGGCAAGCAGAATGACTACCGGCGTTTTCCCCGTTCCACCTAGCGTGAGATTCCCGACCGCCAACACAGGGACCGGGAGCCTCCGCTGCTCAAACCAGCCCCAGTGGTACAGGAGCGCACGCAGCCGCGCAACCACCCCATAGGGAATTGCGGCCCACATCAGCCACCATCTGACCTTTGTTCCAGGACTTAACACGGTTTGTAACTGCCCAGGTAGATAGGCTGAAGGTTGTGATGCGAGATAATGTATTCTCCTTCGCCAAGTAGCCTGCAGCTTCCGGCCTTCAGCCTAACAACCTTCAGCCTGCCAACCTGAATCGTTACCACTTTTCTATCTTATCGCCCAGCCATGAGGGGACGCGACCGATCCGCGAGAGGAGGCCCGCTGGCGCCTTGCTGCGGCGTCAGCAGCCTATCGATGGCCTCCACCGTCCGTTGCAAGGCTCCCTGATTCTGTTCAACCACCTGGCGAGCCGACCGGCCCATCCGCTCCCGTGCGTCGCGATCGGAAAAGAGAGCGGTGATCTGTTGCGTGAGGTCCTCTGCCTGGGAAACGCGACGGCCTCCTCCCGCCTGGATCAAGAGATCGGCAATCTCCGCGCAGTGGTCGGTGTACCGCCCAAACAACACCGGCTTCGCCCACTGAGCCGGCTCCAACAAATTGTGTCCGCCGATCGGCACGAGTGTGCCTCCGACAAAGGCCACCACTGCTTCCCGGTAGATCGCAGCTAATTCGCCCCGCGAATCGAGCACCACCACACGAGGGCCGATCGCACGCACCACGCCGGCCTGCCCAATGGTACTGCGTCGCTGCACGGTCATTCCATGCGCCCGAATCATGGCCTCGACCGACTCCGCTCGTTCAATGTGTCGCGGAGCCAACAGCAACACCGCGGAGGGACAGCGCGCCACGAGCGCCCGATAGCATTCCACGAGGATTTCCTCCTCACCGGAATGGGTACTGCCTGCCACCAACAGCTGTTCTGTATCCTGAAGCCCAAGACGCATTCGAGTCGCCCCACCTTCCGCGATGGCCGGTGTCGGCTGGTCGAACTTAATATTCCCTGTTCGCCTGACTCGCGAGGCCTCTGCTCCCAGCGCCACAATACGGTCGACGTCCCGGTCCGACTGCATCAGGCAGAGGCTGAGCGTCTGCAACATCGTCCGATAGAACGATCGCACGGGCGCCCACTGCTGCCGCGTATAAGACCTGGTCGAGAGCCGTCCGTTCACAAGGACCGTCGGCACGTCGCAACGATGCAGATGCCACAAGAGATTCGGCCAGAGTTCGGTCTCGACGAACAGATAGAGGCAGGGTTGCAGTCGTGCGATAAAGCGGGAGACAACCCAGGAGAAATCGAGCGGGGCATAACAGTGGTCTGCCACACCGGCCAGCCGTTGTTCCACGGCTTCCCGCCCCGTCTCGGTCACCGTCGAGACCACCAGGCGATACCCAGGGTGACGACGATGCAGCTCGTTGACGAGCGGTGTCACCGCCACCACTTCACCAAGAGAGACGGCGTGAATCCAGATGACTGGTTGGGGTGGTCTATCTGGTCTGTCTGGTTCATCTTGTCTGTCTCGTCCGGGAGCACGAGATAGACCAGACAGACCGGATAGACCAGACAGACTATTTCCCAATCCCAGCCGCTGCGGCAAGCCGCGACGGCATCGTCGCTTGGCCAACAGGACCGCCACGATAAGCGGCGAAACGGCCAGCAACAGAATATTGTAGAAGAGACGCCACATGGCTTTGCGCGCTAGCTGTGAGACGGAACACGTGAAACGTGAAACGACGAGCCTGAACCCCTTACCGCCACCGTCTGATACGCTGCGGGACAACCATTTCGGCGTAGCAGAATTTCTATCGTCTGCACGTTTGAAGGAAGAGCAGAACGCTTATGCAGGATGCTCAAAATGGTTGTCCAGCAAGACCGCAGCGAGCGAAGAGGCGAGTCGTACGCTTCGGTACGTTGAGCCTCTGAGCGATGCGAGAACGCCGCTGGCAGACATTTTCAGCATCCTGCTTACGTTTCACGTTTCACAGCCTTTTCCGCCTGATCCGTCAGCCGATTCAACACCATCTCAAGCTCCCGGCATGCCGCCTCCACCGCCTGTGCATCAGCATCTCGCGGAACCCAGATGGGAGCGCCCCACAGATAGAGACCCCGGGACCATGGATAGGGGACCATGAACCGATCCCAGCTCGCGAAGAGTTTTTTTTTGAGCAGCTAAAGGCCAACGGGACAATCGGCAGCCCGGTCGCTTTCGCCAGCTGAATCACCCCAAGTTTCGCCACGTGGCGAGGCCCCTTGGGTCCATCGGGAGTCACCACAAGATCGGCGCCGGACCGCCCAAGGCGGATTAACTCTCGTAACGCCAGCGCCCCACCTCTGGTACTCGACCCGCGAACTGCCCGATGCCCGAATCGAGCAATGATGCGCGCAATGATCTCGCCGTCCTGATGCCGGCTGATCAACACGTTGGCCCCTGGTCCACGATAGCCTGTCGGGATCATCAGTTGCTGTGCGTGCCAAAACGCAAGAATGATATGCCCGCCCTGACGATACAAGGCATCCACCTGCTCGTGGCCCCGCGACTCCATCCGCATCGACCGCCCCAGCCCTCGAATCACCGCAGCGCCGATCGGGGGAAGTACAGAGAGCTTCAGCCACTTCTCGATTTGCTTCTTCACGCATGCTCCAGTTCACACTCATCACTCATCACCGATCACACATCACAGTCATCTTATGCATCAGGGACATCCTGGAACTGCATCGCATGGAGCCGCTGATACTGCCCCCCGCGGCGAAGCAACTCATCATGTGTCCCCACTTCGACGATCGAGCCTCGGGCCAGGACCATGATCCGATCGGCCCGCTGAATCGTGGACAACCGATGCGCAATCACGATGGTCGTTCGATTCTTCATCAAATTGACAAGCGCCAGCTGGACGACCCGTTCGGACTCAGTATCCAATGCCGACGTCGCTTCATCGAGGATCAGCAGGGGAGGGTCGCGTAAGATCGCACGGGCAATGGCCAACCGCTGCCGTTCCCCACCGGAGAGTTTCACCCCTTTTTCCCCCACGACCGTCTGATACCCCTGCGGAAGGCGCTCGACAAAATCATGGGCATAGGCCAATCGAGCCGCCTGAGTAATCTCTTCCTCGGTCGCGTTCTCCCGTCCAAAGGCGATGTTGTTACGAATGCTGTCATCGAACAAGACCACATCTTGCGAGACCATCCCGATCTGCGATCGGATCGAGCGGAGGGTGTACGACTGAATATCGACCCCGTCGATCAGGATACGGCCGGCCATCGGTTCGTAAAAGCGTGGGATCAGATTGACCAGCGTCGTCTTTCCGCTAGCGCTGCTGCCCACCAGGGCCACCATTTCTCCGGCTCGAATCGTCAGGTTGATATCATTGAGCGCCGGCACCGCCTGGCTCTCATAATGAAACGTCACATCGTCGAATGTGACCGACTGCGCAATCCGCGGCAACTCCAACCGACCCTTCTCCGCGTCCTGCTCGGTCTTGAGGTCCAAAACGCCGAAGACCCGCTCCGCCGCTGCCAGCGCCTGTTGAATCTGATTGTTCGAGCCGGACAGCTTTCGGATCGGCGTATAGGCCATAAACATCGCGGTCAGAAATGAAAAAAATTCCCCCGGCGTCATCGAACCATTGATCACAAGGAAGCCGCCATACCAGATAATCGCGGCGACCCCCACGACACCGATCACTTCCATATGCGATGACCCAATGGACGAGACTTGAATCGCCTTCATCGTCGTACTGAGGAAGGAACGGTTGCTCTGTTGAAACCGCGCCGCCTCCGATTCCTCGCGCCCATAGGCCTTCACCATGCGAATGCCGGATAAGGTTTCCTGAAGTGTGGAGGCCATATCCCCCATCCGCTCTTGACCGCTTGCCGCCAACGCCCGCAACCGCTTCCCCATCCGCACCATCGTAAACACCGACAAGGGAATGACGATGACCGAGAGGCCGCCCAGCTGCCAATTCTGATAGAAGATCACGCCCATCATGACCAGGAACGTGAGTCCCTGCTGGAAAATATCTTTCAGCACTCCCGCCACCGCATTGGCCATCAAGGTGACGTCGTTCACCACGCGAGACACCAACCGTCCCGATGTATTCGCATCGTGATAGGGAATAGGCAGCCGAATGAGCTTCCCGAACAGCTCTTGTCGAATGTCGGTAATCACCCGATTTCCGACATAGTTCATGAGATAGTTTTGCCCATAGTTGAAGACGCTCTTGAGCACCGCCACGGCGAAGAGCGCGAGCGGAAGGACGAGCAGCAGGCTTTCGTTCTTGTTGATGAAAATCTCGTCGAGGACCGGTTTGACGAGCCAGGCATAGGCGCTGGAGAACGCCGCCACCATCCCTGAGCATGCGAACGCTGCGCCCAACCGAATCCGGTAGGGCTTCAGATAGCGGACCAACCGTATCAAACGATCTAGCGTCGACATTCTGCCAATACCACCTGAGCCGCCCGATGCGAGGCGCCCGGCTCGCCTAACGACTGCCGTACATCCAGTAACGCCTGCTTCATACCCTGATGCGCCGATCGATCGCGCAAGAGGTGCAAGACTTCCTGACAGAGCCGCTCCGCCGTCGCCTCATCCTGAATCAACTCCGGCACGATCGATCGGCCGGCCACCAAATTCACGAGCCCGATCCATTTCACATTAATCAGCCAACGCGCCAGCCGATAGGTCACCGGCGACGTCTTGTACAGCAACACCATGGGAGTCCCCACCACTGCCGCCTGCAACGTTGCGGTTCCTGAGGCGATGAATAACACATCGGACAGGGCCATCACCTCACTCGCTCGATCATACGCCACTCGAATCGACACAGGGCTGTGCTGTAACAGGGCCTGAATCAGATTATCGTCAATCGAGGAAGCCTGCGCCAGAATAAACTGCGTTCCCGGTTCAGCCGTCACCAATAGAGCCGCCGCCTTGAGAAGGACCGGCAGGAGCATTTCGACTTCGCTCCGTCGACTTCCCGGCAATAATCCGACCACGTGGGTGGACGCATCAAAGCCGAACTCCTTCCGAAGCGACGCACGATCGTACTGCGGCGCCACCGAATCCAGCAGTGGATGGCCGACAAATGTGCACCGCACTCCTGCTCGTCGATAGAGTTCCAGCTCGAATGGAAGGATCACGACGACATGATCGACCCGACGCTGAATCCACTTCATGCGCCCAGGCCGCCAGGCCCACACTTGCGGGGCAATGTAGTACAAGACACGTCGGCCGGCAGCTTTGGCCACCCGAGCGAAATGAAAATTCAGGCCCGGATTATCGATCAGCACGACAAGATCCCAGGCCTCTGCCTTGAGCACCTTCCGGATGGCACGCACACGCTGAACCATAGCTCGGATCGCAGACAGCCCGATCAATCCCATCACGTCCAACTGAGGAACACCAGGCACGAGCTGCACACCGGCAGCACGCATGCCTGCCCCACCAATGCCGACCAGCTGGGCCGATGGGTCAAGCGTCATGATCGCTTTGGCTAAGTGAGCCCCATGGAGATCACCCGATGCCTCGCCTGTGACGATCAGGATTCTCATGACTTCGGGTACGAGAGCACGGGGCAACGGGATAACGGGGCATACATCGGTACAGGGTCTGTCATGGCTATCCCGCTATCCCTCTATCCCGTTTTCCTCTACCCCAGTACCCCCCGTATCTCTGCTACCCCCTGCTCCATGGCGGGCCGCAAAGGTCTCAATGGCCTGCAAGACCTGATGCGCCAGGTCCACTGCAGCCGCGCCATCTTCACCCGACACCACCGGCCTCGAACCAGTGCTGACGGCGTGAAGAAACGATTCAAGTTGGAGTTTCAAGGGCTCTTCGTCTCCACCCTGGAGTTGCTCGACTTCGACGGTCGGCCGCTTTCCAGCCAGAGTCGTGCGTCGGCAGATCAGGCCTTGCCTGGTCTGGAAATCGATCGACAGATAGTTGTCTCGTTGGAAGAGGCGCAGCCGACGCATCGTATTCGTCGAGACCCGACTGGAGGTCAGGTTGGCGACACAGCCGCGTTGGAACTGAATGCGGGCGTTGGCAATATCGATCGAGGAAGACAACACCGCCACCCCCGCGGCGCGCACCTCTTCAACAGGACCAGGATTCAACGACAGCACGAGGTCCAGATCGTGAATCATCAGGTCCAACACTACATCCACATCCGTTCCTCGTTCACTGAAACTGCTGAGACGATGGCATTCGATGAACACAGGCGGCCCGATATGGGGACGCATCAGCGCCATCACCGGATTGAACCGTTCGCTGTGACCGACCTGTACACAACAGCCTCGCTGCTTGGCCAACTGCACCAACTCCTGCGCTTCTTCAAGCGTGGCAGCAATCGGCTTTTCGATCAGGACATGCTTGCCCGCCTCCAGGCAGGCTTTTGCAACGGCAAAGTGGCCCGACGTAGGCACCGCTACACTCACCACCTCGACCTGCGACAACAATTCATCCACCGTACGAAAGATGCGCGCCCCATGCCGATCTGCGACCACCTGCGCACGCTCAACCGACTGGTCCATCACCCCAACGAGTTGCGCCCCAGGCAACGAGGCATAGAGGCGCGCATGGTGCTGACCGAGATGTCCGATGCCGATGACGCCTGCCCTCAACGGTGCCATCCTTCTCGCCTCATTTCCTGCTCGGCTCAAGTGTCGTGATCCCGACAATGGCAATCTTGGCAGATCGAGCTTTCTCCAGCACGATCTCGCGATCCAATAGGACCGTACGCCCGGCCTCGATCGCCAAGACAGACGCCTTGACCGAGGCCATCACCTCGATGGTCCGAGGTCCCACAGCCGGGAGGTCGAACCGTAAATCTTGTTGCGGCTTCGATCGCTTGACCACCACCGCGCCGTTTGTGGCCAATTCGCCGCCGCGCTTGATGGCTCCATCGGTGCCCTCAACCGCCTCAACAGCCACGACCACGCGATCTTTAATCACCACACATTGCCCGATATCGAGACGTCCGATGTCATGCGCCACTTCCCAGCCGTAACGGATGTCCTCCCACTCTTTCTCCGTTGGAGCACGCGCGGTCAAGGGCCCTTCTTCTGCAAGGATCCCCTCAAGCCCAAAGGTCGATTCACAGATGGCAATCCCTTCACCTTCGAGCTCCTTCGCAAATTCGCGCAAAATATCGTCGTCTTTCCGAAGCGCCAACCGTGTTGCCATGGCTAAGGTGCGAAGATCCGGACGCATGGTGGTGAACATATGAGTCTTCTTGATCCCGCCCAGCATCACGGCCTGGTGGACCTTGTCTTCCTTAAACGCCTTGATCAGCTTGTTGAGCTGGCCGATCTTGATCCAATGGATCCGATCCACATGGCCGGCCAATTCAGGTTCCGTCTCGCCTTCATGTGCCACGGCCGACACGTGATAGCCGAGCCTTCTGGCATTATCCGCGAAAATGATAGGGAACCGGCCGTTGCCGGCAATGAGTCCAATCCGCTCGCCATTTGTGACGTGAGGTCGTGCAGCCACGGCGCTTACTCCTCATCCTCATGGTCTTTGCCGACCGACCGGCAGATGCCACGCTTCGTCCCCTCCAGGAAACTCACCACCGTCATGACATCGGGCTGGTCTCCGAATTCAGCCTTGGCAAGCCTGGCCGCTTCAGCGGTTCGGTGCCCCGATCGGAAGAGCAGGTCGTAGGCCCGTTTCAGGACCGAAATCCGATCGGTCGAAAACCCCTGCCGGCGCAACCCTACCGAGTTCAGGCCATACATCCGTGCGCGATACCCTCCTGCAGCCCGCATGAACGGCGGGAGATCCTGACCAAGGGCGCAACAGCCGCCGACCATGGAGTAGGCCCCGATCCGCACATGTTGATGGATACCGGTCAGTCCCCCGATGATGGCATGGTCGCCGATGGCAATATGGCCGGCTAAACTGGCGGCATTGGCCATAATGAGATGGTTGCCGAGCCGGCAATCATGCGCCACGTGGACATAGGCCATCAGAAAGTTCTTTGACCCGAGCGAGGTCACCCCACCGCCCTGCATCGTCGCGCGATTGATCGTGACATACTCGCGAAGGATATTGTCATGACCGATGACCACCTTGGTCGGTTCCCCATGATATCCGAGATGCTGAGGCGGTCCACCGATCGACACAAAGGGATGGACCTCATTCCGCTCGCCGATCTCCGTCCATCCGTCGACCGTCACATGGGACAGCAGTCTGGTTCCCTTTCCGATGGTGACATGCTCACCGATCACGCAGAACGGCCCGACCTCCACGTCATCGGCAAGACTCGCCTTCGAATGAACAATCGCTGTTGAATGAATCTGCACGCGTAACCTCCAGTGATGAGTGATCAGTGATGGGTGATGAGTTCAGGTTGACCGCTTTCCCGCCGACACTCGTCACGCATCACGCATCACCCTTCACGGCCTTTTCTTCGGTCACCATGGCGGTCACTTCGGCTTCACACACCAGTTCATCCTCGACGAATGCCTTCCCCTGCATCTTCCAAAACGGCACCCGCCTCTTGACCACGTCGATCTCGAACCGCAACCGATCACCAGGCACGACCGGCTTTCGAAACTTCGCCCCATCGATGCCGGTCAGATAGACCACCGGACGCGTGGCGTGCCCCATCGACTTCAACGCCAGAATCGCACCAACTTGCGCCATCGCTTCGAGAATCAACACCCCCGGCATGACGGGGCGTCCGGGGAAATGCCCTTGAAAGAAAGGCTCATTGACCGTCACGTTCTTGATTCCTACGATCCGCCGGTCGAGGTCCAGCTCCTGCACGCGATCGACCAGGAGAAAGGGATACCGGTGAGGCAAAATGGACTGAATTTCGGCTTGTTCCATGACGGACATCGGCGGAACCTCCTCTTACAGGCAAGACGTCAAACGTAAAAACGTTTCAGGTTGCATGTTTCAAGTTTCAGGTTCGACATCGGAGCTTCAGTAATCCGAAGCGCGCAACTTGAAACCTGAAACAAGAATCCAGAAACTCCACTCCCACACGACAGACGAATGGGGGGCTGATTGCGCTTCTACCGCGCGTCTGTTCCCAATCCCCCATTCATTGCCAAGGGTGGCCTGGTCGATCCTCGATTGCGCGCATCGAACGAGCACATTCTGATCGTGCGCGTTCTGCGAGCAGGAGGACGACCAGGCTACCCTCCCCTATTTACTCTGCCGATCGAACTCCTTCACTACCTGATCGGTCACGTCCAACCCAGGCAGATGATAGAGGACGATCTTCATCGACACCTCATTCCCCTTGTCGATGACCGCCACGTACCCGTTCTTTTCCCCCACGGCTCGCGCGGCCGCTTGGACTTTTCTCGAGTATTCCGCGACCATTTCACGCTGTTTCTGCTGAATCTCACGATTGAAGTCGGCTAGGCGTCGTTGATAGGCCTCCATCTTGACCTGAAACAGGCCTTGCTTCTCTTGCTTCACGCTGTCACTCAACTTTTCGTCTTGAATCGCCTGTTGCAATTCCTTCAGTTCGAGATCGTCGGCATTGATGATCTTTTGCCTGCTCATGGAGTAGGCCTTGAGCTCTTCCAAGGCTCGTTTGCCGGCCTTCGACTGCTCAATCACCATTTGCTGGTTCATGACCGCCACTTTGAAGGTGTCATCCGCCGACACCGGAGACACCACTGCCGCCCACAAGGCCACTGCGCCGATCACACTCGTCACTCTCCATCGTTCCATCGAGTCCTCCTTCGCTCTTCACGGTCTGGTCTATCTGGTCTATCCGGTCTCTCTTGTCTGTCTGGTTCATTTGGTCTATCTGGTTGATCTGGTCGACGAGAGAGACCAGACAGACCGAACAGACCAGATAGACTTGTTACGGGTATTCCCGATTGAATTCTTCGATGACCTGACCGCTAATATCGAGTCCCTCATCGCTATATACGGTGGGGCCGCCTTTCCCCTTATCGATGACGACCTGTAATCCAAGACGTTTCGATACTTTTCCCACAACGAGTCCCACCTTCTCACGAAACCCTTCGAGCACGTCCTTCTGCTTTTCCTGAACCTCCCGGTTCATGTCCCCCGCTTTCTGCTGATACTCTGCGACCCGACGTCGAAACTGCTCTTCGCGCTCCCGTTTCGCAGTCGGACTCAACACACTGGCCTGCCTCCCAAAATCTTCTTCCATGCGACGGAGCTCTTTCTCATCCATCTCGATCAACGCCTGGCGATTCTTGGAGTAGACGCTCAATGTCTCCTTGGCTTTCTTGCCGGTGCTCGTCTCGTTCAGGACGCGGGCTGGATCGACGACACCTATCTTGCCTTCGAATGTTGCCCCGCCGGCAGCACAGCCGGAGACCATGAGAAGGACCACCAACAGACCACATCCACGGAATACCTTCCACCTGACGTTACCAACCTGCATCACACCGTTACCTCCCGCTCGTGGTCAAACACTTGCTCTGCTTAGAACAACTGACCGATGGTAAACTCGAAGGCGCCTTTGGCTTCTCCTGGTCTGGAATCCAGATTAATCCCGTACGCGGCGCGAAGAGGGCCGAAGGGTGAAATCCATCGCCCTTCGAATCCAACCGTTTTTCGCAACTTCGTCGAGAGAGGCTCACCGTCGTCAAAGCCTTTCCCATAGTCGAAGAAGATCACCCCGTTCAATTTGGCCTCAGTGGAAATGGTAAAGATATAATCGTTATTAAAGATCAACTGTTTGGTTGCTCCGAGTAAGGAATTGTTGTCGGTCACCGGCCCTGCGCGCCCGAACTTGAACCCGCGAATCGTATTGATGCCGCCGACGAAATATCGTTCGGTCAACGGAAGGGGCTCCCCATTGAGGCCGACTGCGGCGCCATAGCGAGCACGGAAGGAAAACCGCGTGTCGAAAGGCAGTGGAACATATTGAATCACATCCAGATAATATTTATAGAAGTTATTGGTTCCGCCCAGGTAGGGCGTCCCCACATCGAAGCCGATGGCCGCTCGCCAACCGGTGCGAGGATCCATATGGTAGTCTCTCGTGTCGCGAGCCAGCGAGGTCCGGAGCCCGGTCGTCGACTGGCTCCCAAGTTGACGACACACCAGCGGAAATCGGTCCGGGCAAATGCCGACGGCGGGATTTTTAAAATTCAACTCCTCCGCGAACAGGCTCACGCTCCCGGAGGTATATTCAGAGAGATATCGGCCTAGCGTCACACTGGCGCCGGTTTTTGTCTCAAAATAGGTGATGTAGTTCGTGGCCGTGCGGTAGACGTCCAGCTGCATCGAGGTCAAGGAGTCGTTCACATAGGGATTGCGAAACGTGACCAATCCGATTTGCCGCCGCTGACCCAACTGACCGCGCACTCGTCCCATCCAACCGTTCCCACCGAGATTCCCTTCGGTAATGTCGGCGATGGCGACCACCTGATCCAACGTGCTGAATCCTCCGCCGATACTGAACTGGCCGGTTGGTTTTTCTTTCACGCGGACATTCAGATCGACCTTGTCCGCGCCCACCTGCGCCGGGAGAATTTCCACCGTCTCGAAAAAGTTCAAGTTATTCAAACGCTGAAAGCTCCGCTTCAATGCGGGGGTATCGATGACATCCTGTTCATCGACACGGATTTCACGACGAACCACATTGTCTTTGGTCTTCTCGTTCCCACTGATGTTGATCTGACGGATCCGCATCATCTCCCCTTCCTTGATGGTCAGAATGACACTTGCGGTCCGTTCCTCCGTGTTCGGAGTAACGTTGGGCGAGACATCGGCAAACGAGTAGCCCCTGCTCCCGTACAGATCGTTCAATCGCGTGACCTCGTCACGGAGTTTCTGGCGCTGAAAGATCTCCCCCTCCTTCATCTTGAGCCCCTGGCGGAGTTCCGGATCTTCAAAGACCGTATTCCCTCGAAATCCGATTTCGCCGATCGTGAAGGGTTCTCCCTCCATCACAGAGTACGTCACGACGAACCATTTTTTTTCGTCGCTGAGTTCAACCGTCGGCAAGCCTACCCGGACGTTCAAATATCCCTTGTTGAGCAAGACTTCTTTGATCCGCTCCACGTCGGCATTCATTTCTTCCCGCTTCAACACGCCGGCATCCGAGAGTACCGACGGCACTTTCAGTTGAGTGATCAGACCGTACCAGGGAATCCATTCCCGGGTCGCCATCACCTTGAACAACTCGCCTTTCGTCGCCGCGTGCAGACCATCGAAATGAACCGTTTTGACACGCGCCTTGTCCCCTTCTTTCACCAAAAATGTCAGGCGCTTCCGATCCGCTTCCAAGGTCTGCACGACCGGGATCACCACGCAATTGAAGTAGCCGTCCCCTTGGTAGGCCAGACGAATCTTCTCCGCACTCTCTTTCGCCTGTAACTGATCGAGAAAGGCTTGGCTCTTGATCGTGATCTTCTCTTTGAGCTTGTCGTCGCTGAGCGCTTTGTTCCCGTCAAACACAATCTCAGTAATGAACGGTTTCTCACGGACCACAAAGGCCAGGGCTACCCCACCCGCTCCCAATTCCGTCTCCACCTGCACCTCTTCAAAGTATCCGGTTTCGTAGAGAATCTTGATCTGTCCACGAACATTTTCAGGGGTATGGGGATCGCCGGGCTTCAATGTCAATCGACCGACAATCGCCGGCAACTCGATCCGCTTATTCCCTCGAATCTCAATCGCCGTCACGGTGACTTCGGCCTGCTCTGCCGCAACCGCACGCACCGGCAACACCCCACAGGCCAGGGTCGCGAACACCAGGATGAAGAGCCAACGAGCCCCGGCTGAATAGCAAGGTCCCCTCACCAGATCTGCGTCCCGCAAGAAGACGGAGAAGATAATGCCGACATCATGGATAACCCTAACGTTGGCCGCGACCGTACACCCTGCGTCTCCACCTCACGTTCACCTACGACGCATCCTGGGCAGGCGTGCCGATGGCGACCGCAGACATTGCCGGCATGAGAGATTCACGCGGTCAGCACACAGGTGTCCCTCGTGGAAACATCCGTGCAAAACTCTTGGATTATATTGAGCAAGTATTTGAATGTAAAGCTGATACCCTGGAATTATTCGCGTGGGTCCTCTGCACCCTTGCGGGGAAGGCACAACAGACGACGATTCGAAGTTCGGAGTTTTTTTTTGGAACTTCGAACTTCAGATCGCCATTCATGCAGGTCTTGCCCGTCTCGCTCGGGCAAGGCATCTGCACGTAAGGAGTTCAGGCTTCCAACTGCTCCTCTCGCTTCGTGTCCGCACCTGTTCGCAACGAGCCTTCATGAATAATGTAGGCGACGCCCCTGCATTCCTTGACATCGCTTACCCCATCACATAGTATCGAACCATGTCGCGTTTCGATGTGCGCAAAGCCGTGATTCCCGCTGCAGGCTTGGGGACTCGCTTCCTTCCTGCCACGAAGGCATCTCCGAAAGAAATGTTGCCGCTCGTCGATAAGCCGCTGATTCAATATGCGGTCGAAGAGGCGGTCGCCTCCGGGATCGAAGACATTATCATCATCACCGGACGGGGCAAACGCGCGATCGAGGACCATTTCGACCGGTCCGTCGAGTTGGAAGAAAACCTCAAGGGCAACGGCAAGGCGCAGCTCTTGAGTCAGATGCGTCACATTTCCACGCTCGCAAATTTCTGTTATGTCCGTCAATCGGAGGCCCTCGGACTTGGCCATGCGGTGCTCTGCGCCCAACGGCTGATCGGTGACGAACCCTTTGCGGTTATCCTCGGCGACGAAATTATCGATGCGCCGGTCCCTGGCCTCGCACAACTCATTCATGCCTACAAGAAACGACACGGTGCGATCCTCGGTGTGCAGGAAGTGCCCCACCATGAAGTCAACCGCTATGGCATCGTGTCGCCCCGAACAATCTCAGCAGGGCTGCATCGAGTCGAGGGTCTTATTGAGAAGCCGACGCCGGCCGAAGCTCCCTCCAATCTGGCGGTCATCGGCCGTTACGTCTTGCCGCCGGAAATTTTCTCCATCCTGCGAAAGACCCGACCTGGTAAAAACGGCGAGATTCAATTGACCGACGCGCTCGTAGAATTGGCGAAGAAGTCCCCGATGTTTGCGCTGGAGATACAGGGACAGCGGTACGATGCCGGAGACAAGTTAGGGTTTCTCATTGCCACCGTAGAATTCGCACTCAAGAACCCCTCCCTAGGACCAGAGTTCAACGAGTATCTGCAGAATCGGATACGGCCTTCCGGGGAACGCCGCGCGACACGATCACGGAAAGCCTAGGGCTGAAGGAAGTCATGCACGGCTCCAGCTACACCCACAGGCTGTTCAAAAAGACCGTCCCCCAAGGCCACCGCGAGCGAAAAGGTGAATCGTACGTCGTTCAGTACATTGAGCATCGCTGAGCGATGCGAGAACGATGCTGGCGGGATTTTCAACAGCCTGGTGATGTGAGCCTGCTCCATCCGGTTGATCCGGGCAGTCTGGTTCAATGAACACCAGGCACGCGACATAACGATCGTCTTATGCCGGAAAACCTTTTCAGCATTCTGCAAGACACGACACTCAACGAAGGCACCACCTCCTAATTCTCATTCACCAATGCGCATAACACTGAGACTACACCGATGAACGACCCGAGCGAACAAGACTTGCAGCCGCCCCAGAACGTCGAAATCCCCGACCTGCTTCCCCTCTTGCCGGTCCGAGACATCGTCGTCTTCCCCTACATGGTCCTCCCTCTATTTGTCGGGCGAGAGATGTCGATCAAAGCGATTGAGGCCGCATTAGCCGGCAATCGCATGATCTTCCTGTCGACGCAAAAAGCCTTGGACGTCGAAAATCCCACACCGGAGGATATCCATACCATCGGCACGGTCGGCATCATCATGCGGATGCTGAAACTGCCGGACGAACGCATCAAGATACTCGTGCAGGGGCTCTCGAAAGCCAAGATCTCGGGCTATATTCAGACGGAGCCCTATTATTCCGTGCGCATCGATAAACTCATCGAACACAAGTCGGCGAGTGCCGCCCTTGAAACCGAAGCCGCCATGCGGACCGTCAAGGAGCAGATCGAACGGATCGTGAGTCTCGGTAAAATCTTGATCCCGGACGTGATGATCGTCATCGAGAACCTCGAAGACCCCGGACGTTGCCGACATGGTGGCGTCCAATCTTGGCCTCAAGGTTGAGCTCACCCAGGCAGTCCTGGAAATCATCGACCCGGTCAAACGCCTCCGGCACGTCAGCGAGCTCCTCGGCAAGGAGATCGAAGTCCTCTCCATGCAACACAAGATTCAAGCGCAAGCCAAGGGGGAGATGGACAAGACCCAACGTGAATACTTCCTGCGCGAGCAACTCAAAGCGATTCAAAAAGAGCTCGGCGAACTCGACGAACGCGCGGAAGAAATCACCGAGTTTCGCAAGCGCATCGTCGAACTGAAGATGCCGGAGAAGGTGCTGAAAGAAACCGAAAAGCAGCTCAAACGCCTTGAGAAAATGCACCCGGATACCGCTGAGTCTGCAACCGTCAGAACCTATATCGAATGGATCGTGGAATTGCCCTGGTCCAAAAGGTCCACAGACAACCTCGACCTTAAGGCCGCCGCCAAAGTGCTCAACGAGGACCACTACGACCTGGAAAAAGTGAAAGAGCGAATCCTTGAGTACCTTGCCGTGCGAAAGCTCAAAGACAAAATGAAGGGCCCGATTCTCTGCTTCGTCGGGCCGCCCGGCGTCGGGAAGACCTCGCTCGGCAAATCGATCGCCCGTGCGCTCGGCCGCGAGTTTGTCCGCATCAGTCTCGGAGGCGTCCGTGATGAAGCCGAGATCCGAGGTCATCGCCGCACCTACGTCGGCGCACTCCCCGGACGGATCATTCAAGGCATGAAACAAGCCGGCACCAACAACCCGGTCTTCATGCTGGACGAAGTCGACAAAGTCGGGATGGATTTTCGCGGGGATCCCTCTGCAGCCTTGCTCGAAGTGCTCGACCCGGAGCAGAACAACTCATTCACGGACCACTACCTGGGCGTGCCCTTCGACCTGACAGAAGTGATGTTCATTACAACGGCGAATCTGATCGACCCCATTTTGCCCGCCTTGCGCGACCGGATGGAAGTGATTGGCATCCCCGGCTATACCGAAGAAGAAAAATTAGGCATCGCCCAGAAATACCTGATCCCTCGGCAACTTGACGAGCACGGCATCACCGAGAAACATGTCCGCATCGCCGAGCCGGCCGTGCGTCAAATCATCGCCAACTATACGCGTGAAGCCGGTGTCAGAAACCTCGAGCGCGAGATCGCCAATGTCATGCGCAAAGTGGCGAAGAAAGTGGCGGAAGGCAAAAGCATGGGGTTCCCCGTCGATCCCACCAACCTGCACAAATATCTCGGCGTCCCGAAGTTCCTGCCCGAAGAAGAGTTGAAGATGGACGAGATCGGCGTGGCGACGGGATTAGCCTGGACAGAGGCCGGCGGCGATGTCCTGTACATCGAAGCCACGGCCATGAAGGGCAAGGGCCAATTGACCCTGACCGGCCAACTGGGCGACGTCATGAAGGAGTCCGCGCAAGCGGCCTTGAGCTATGTCCGGTCGCGCGAGCACACCCTCGGTATCAATCCTGATGTCTTCACCACCCAAGACCTCCATATCCACGTGCCGGCTGGAGCCATTCCCAAAGACGGGCCGTCCGCAGGCATTACGATGGCCATCGCCATTGCCTCGACCTTGTCGCAAATCCCCGTACGCCGCGACCTGGCGATGACAGGCGAGATCACCCTCCGAGGCCGAGTCCTCCCCATCGGAGGATTGAAGGAAAAGATTTTGGCGGCCAAACGCGCCAAACTTACCACCGTGATTATACCGAAACGCAACAAGAAGGATCTCGGCGAGATTCCTAAACACATTTTAAAGGACATCCACCTCGTCTTTGCCGACACCATGGACGATGTGATGAAGGTGGCGCTCCGGCGAGACTCGAATCCCACACGTCCGACGGGCAAGGCCCAGCAGCCGCCGCCACACTCCAACAAGCAGGCCACGCGCACGAAGACAGGGCGAGCCGCTCGCTCGCTGCCGGTGCATGCGACCGGTACGCGAACGCCTCCTTTACAGGTTCACTAGCAGGATGCTGACACAGTCTGCCGGCGTTGTAACAGGTGATGACTGAGGCCTCGGCTGAAATGAAGGAGGTGAGGTCTTTGCGAAACCGCGACCTCACACTCGGCCTCTCCTCTTCGGCTATCCTCATAGAATATTTTCCTCACCATCTCGGATAGGCTAGCCGTTGGTTTCCCACTCATTCAGAATGGTTGTTCAGGGGCCTGCTCGCATGGCGTCCATCGTTCGTCGGAAAACCCGTTCCACAATCCACGAATTCGATCTCATTCATACGCTCCAGCAACGACACAGCCGCCGCACGCCATCGGTGATTCGAGGAATCGGAGACGATGCTGCCGTCATCACATCACCAGTCGGCCAATGGACCGTGCTGACAACCGACCTCTTAACAGAAGGAGTCCACTTCAACCTTCAAACCGCCACAATGACCGATATCGGATTCCGCGCCGCTGCTGCGAATCTCAGCGACATCGCGGCGATGGGAGCGACCCCTCACTATCTGCTCGTCGCCTTGGCCATTCCCCGTACCGGCACCACACAACAGGCACTTCAGCTGTACCGAGGGATGATGGCCGCCTGCCGCCCACACCATGTGGCGCTCATCGGCGGGGATACATCGGCCTCGGACGGCGGTTGGTTTCTCAGTCTGACTCTGACCGGAATCGTCCCCCCTCGCAAGGCCCTCTTTCGAAGCGGAGCGAGAGTCGGCGATTGCCTCTACGTGACCGGCACCATCGGCGATTCATTGGCCGGGCTACAACTCTTGAATGAACCGTCACCGCGCAGAACAGCGCTTTCAGCCAGGCACCGGAAATTTCTCATCGGACGGCACCTGCGTCCCACCGCGCGCGTCGCGGAAGGCCGGTGGCTCAGCGCCCATCGTTTCGCCACCTCTGCGATCGATATTTCAGACGGCCTCTCCGGCGACCTCCGCCACATCTGCCAAGAAAGCCACGTCGGGGTGGAGCTGGATTTGGGCGCGCTCCCGTTATCGCAAGCCTGCCGCGCCTATGCAGCCGCTCGGAAGCTCGATCCCGTTGACCTCGCGCTGACCGGCGGCGAGGATTATGAATTGCTCTTTACCGTCTCACCACGATATCGTCCTCGACTCGAACAAGCAGCCATCGACCGAGGGTTCTCTCTGACCTGCATTGGAACCATTCACCCCCGTCGCTTCGGGATGCAGGCCCTGTCCACTCACGGCACACGCCGTCGGTTGGCCAACCGCAGCTACGAACATTTCACGTAACCGACCGCCCCCACGACATCCATGGCCAAAATCCCTTCATTTCGAGTGTTACTGAAGCAGGTCCTTCATCTACAGGAATCGCCCCAGCGAACGGCGCTGGCTTTCGCCATCGGGGTCTTCATCGGGTTTTCTCCTGCCTATGGGCTCCACACCGTCATGGTGTTCTTCTGCGCCTGGGCCTTACGTCTCAACCTTCTCGCGCTCATGGCAGGCGCCTTTCTCAACAATCCCTGGACCCTGGTCCCCATCCTTGGCGCGACCTACTGGGTCGGTGCGCTCCTGCTCGGACGATCGGATAATCCCTCATTCAACTGGCAAGATGTGAGCTTCAGCGCGATCTATGAACAGGTCATGCCCTACGCCGTCCCTTTTTTCCTTGGCGGATTCGTCTTGAGCGTTCTCGGCGCAGCACTCGCCTATCCACTCGCCTACTACTTCCTGTCCAAATATCGGCAGTCGCACCCTCTAGATTTGACCGAGCCATTGCCGCCCCCTCAAGATGTAGGCTAAGATCAGTTGCCATGGCTGAGTCCGGTCATCCATCCAATGCTCCCTATGACGGGTCGGCGCTGATCGCCGATCCGATCCACCAATACGTCTCCTTCACCGTGCCCTTCTCCGCCGCGGACCCGCAGGAACGGACGGAGAAAGACCTGATCGACTCCCCCTGGGTTCAGCGCCTCCGATACATCTATCAACTCCAAAGCGCCCGTTGGGTCTACCCCTCAGCCGAACATACCCGCTTCGTCCACTCGCTCGGCACCATGCATGTGGCAGGCCGCTTTGCGCGGCATCTCTACCCATTTCTCAAGAAAGCGGTCAAGGAGGTCCCGTCGGCGAACTATGTCGAAGAATTTCTTCGTGTCACGGCGCTCGTGCACGACATCGGCCACGGCCCCTTCTGCCACTTCTTCGACGACAACTTCTTACATGCCTTCGGCGCCAGTCACGAAAAACTCGGACAGGTCATTATTCGCGACCATCTCGGCCCCATTATCCGCAAGATCCGGCGCAGCCCCTCCGGCCCCTTCGCCAAAGGGGAGGAGCTCAACCCCGATCAGATCGCGCATGTGATTCTCAAAGAAAAGACCAAAGACAACTCCCGCATTCCGCGATGGCTCAACATGCTCCAACCGGTCATTTCAGGCAGCTACACCGCGGACAACCTCGACTATGTCCTGCGCGACTCCTATATGTGCGGCGTGGCGGTCGGCCCGGTCGATCTCTCCAGACTCATTCATTACACGATCATCACGGACAAGGGATTTACGATTCACAAGACAGGCCTGCCGGCCCTCCAGATGTTCCTCAATACCCGCATGTATCTCTATTCCAACGTCTACTATCACCGGACCACACGCGCGATCGACATCCACCTCCGCGACATTTTCGGCGATACCATGAAGCTCCTGTTTCCCCACGATCCCCGCAAGAAAATGGACGAGTACCTGACGTTGACCGATTGGTCCTTGCTTGAACAGGTGCGGGGATGGAAGACCTCGCGTCATGCAGCAGAGCGACGCCTGGGCGTAGAGTGGCAACGGATTCTTGGACGCGACGTCAAATGGAAGATGGCCTACAGCGCCGTGCTCAAGGAAAAGGGCCAGGAACGAGGCATGGATTTCCCCAGCCACGAACACTTTGAGGAACAAATCAGAAAGGCATTGCCCGCGAAACTTAAAAAAGTGGAGTTCCGCGTCGACATGGCGCCGCTCGACCCACGGCCCGACCCGAAAGACCGGCGCGGGAACCCTCTCTATGTCTACGATCCCGGCACCAAAGCCATCTCAACCGACTCGTTAGAGGAATTCCTCGACCTGCTGCCGACCCGCTTAGTCCAATTCCGCGTCTATAGCCACGACCACGCACACGACGAAGCCCTCTCACGCGCCACCGCCACCGTGCTCAATAAAACCCCGTCGAGCATCGAGCCGTGAAACGTTAGACGTGAAAAGTGAAAGGTTTCCGAGCAAGATCCCTCACCGCCCTGCGTCTCACCTTTCACTTTTTACCTTTCACGCTCTTGAGGCAACTTGCTGGATTTAGCTGACAGCCAGCCGACAGCCTGAGATACTGCCCTTGTCTCTGCAAGCCTTGGAGGGCACCATGAAACCACATGCACTTTGGCTCATCCTAGCCGTTAGTCTCCTTGCTGTTGCTCCAGCATGGGCTCAATCAACTGAAGGCCAGCCCTCCGATCACGCTGCCGGCATCCTCAATTCGCTCCCACCAGATCTCCAGCAGAAACTACAGCAGCTCTCCCAACTGATCGATCGGAATATCAAGGCAGGCACACTCACTGAGGCACAGGTTCAGCAGGAACTCATGTCGGGCCGTCTCGAACAGACCGTTCGTTCACTCGGGCCTGAAGCCAATCAGCTGTTCGATGAGATCAAGATCGATATGAAGAACGGCAAAGGCCCAGGCGAAGACGCGCTAATCCCCCTACTCGGGGGGCTGAACGGGATGGGACAATGAGGCTCTTCGCAGCCAACCATTCTGCGCGGTAGCCCCTTCGACGACGAAGGCCAGAAGCTGTGGGTAATCCAGAAAAATTCTCCGGAGCCTTGGCGAAGAAAAATCAATCCCTGCCCCGCGCATCCTCCAACTGCTCCGAAGTGTCAAGACAAGCAACAACCCCATCGCGCGTACCGAAGGAGAACGCCTTCGGAAGGCCTACGTCTTCACCAGAACATTGATTGCGGATCGCGCATGGTCCGGAACAACGCCTAGGATCTGGTACTTCCCGCGCCTGATTCAGAAGAATTCATCTTCCTCGCCCGCCGCGTCGGCTATGCGACGGATGATTGGCAAGCCGGTGCACCAGGCATTTGCAGGCGGACATCCAGCAGCACTGGGAAAGACGAGGGAGTTTTTTTTAACAGACCTTCGAAAAGTTGTACGCGCACAAACGGAACACCCACACCTTAGCCATGAGCTATAGGAAATCCTTCTATAACTCACCAAATTAGGCTAATATGAGCCATACAAGAGGACGGTATCGCTCATGACCTGGAACTGGCAGCAAGAACAGTGGCCTCACTTCACCTATGAGAGCGGGGGCCTGGCCCAGTACGAAAACCGCTTCCTGCAGGAGGCGGGCATGATCGTTGGCGCTGTCAAATATCTCTCAGTAGAAGACAAAACCCGCCTCACAATCGACCTCATCAGCAATGAAGCAGTCACCACGTCGGAGATCGAGGGAGAGCTACTCAACCGGGATTCGGTACAGTCATCGATTCGCCGGAACTTCGGGCTCGTCACGGACAACCGGAAAGTCTCTCCCGCCGAGCACGGCATCGCTGCCATGATGACCGATCTGTATCGTCACTACGACGCCCCCCTATCTGATACACAATTGTTCACCTGGCACGAGATGCTTGCACAAGGGCGAAAGGATCTGAGGTGCATCGGCGCCTACAGAACAGGGGCAGACCCCATGCAGGTCGTCTCGGGTCCGATCGGGAAACCAAAGGTCCATTTTGAAGCGCCGCCAGCCAAGATCATGAAAGCGGAGATGAATCGGTTCCTCAGCTGGTTCAACCACACCTCGCCAGACGGACCACAGCCGCTCCCCGCCTTGGCAAGGGCGGGGATTGCGCACCTGCACTTTGTCTCCGTGCATCCATTCGAAGACGGCAACGGACGGATTGGGCGGGCACTATCGGAAAAGGCTCTCTCCCAATGCCTCGGCCAACCGACGCTGATCGCCCTCTCACACACAATCTGCATACATCGAAAAGCCTATTACAAGGCGCTCGAAGGCAACAACAAGAGCCTAGAAATCACCGACTGGCTCAGGTACTTCGCGCAAACGGTATTGGACGCACAACGCTACACGCAACGCTTGATCGATTTCCTTATCGAGAAAACCAAACTCTACGACCGCCTGCGGGGCACACTCAATCCTCGGCAAGAAAAGGTGCTCGCACGTATGTTTCGGGAAGGACTGGAAGGATTCAAAGGCGGGCTCAGTGCGGACAACTACCTCAAAATCACCAACACCTCCAGAGCCACCGCCACCAGAGACTTGCAGGACCTTGTGGAGAAGGGCGCGTTCCGCAAAACCGGCGAACTGAAACACACCCGGTACTGGCTGAGTATGCTCAAAGAATCGAGCGAGCGCTGATGGGGCAATGCATGGTGCGTAGCGATACGAAAGACCTCGTCCTCCCGCCGCCCGACTTAAACAAGTCATTCTTCCTCACCCACCGCGTCGGCAACACAACCGACGACTGGCAGGCAGGAGCAAGGGGGGCTCACCTCTCCACTTTCTTGACTTCATCTCCATCGAAACTTATGGTGTAGTCCCATATGAAGCTCCATAAAGTGAACCCATGAAATTCACAAATGTTCGCGAACTCAAAGCGAAGACATCCGAAATGCTGAGGACTGTCGAGCAGGGCAACACCGTGCTTGTGACCACCCATGGACGGCCGACTGCGATGCTGGTGCCGGTGACGGAAGACGATATCGAGGACGCCCTGCTGGCCGATAGCCCAACCCTTCGAAAGAAAATCGAAGCGGGCCTCAAGGACATCCGCGAAAGCCGAACCATGCTGCTATCAGCCTACAAAGCCACACGCGCAAAGAAAAAGAAGGCACGCACTGCGTAACCTCCCAGATCTTTCTCTCCGAGAAATCGCAACGTGACCTCGACACCTTCTCAGACAAGATCGCCAATCAAATTCTCGCCGACTGCGCCCGCCTCGCCGACAATGCCATTCCAGACGGAAAACGGATCAAGAAGCTGCAAGGATTCAAAGACACATTGTATCGCGTGATGGCAGGTGACTACCGAGCGGTATTCACACGATCCGGCACTCGCATCGATATCGTGCGAGTCCTCAGCAAGCCAGACTTTCAGAAGGCGTATTGAGCGACACGAAAGGCAGAGGAGCGGCCAGGAGCCATTCTGGCCCGTAGAACAGAGAAGGGATGGAGCCTGGTGATCTCCTGTGCTCGCGCAACGCGCGGCCTGAGAAGGCCCTCGTTGGACGCGCGCAATGGAAGATCAATCAGCCCCCATCCCTAAGGAGAGAACAAACAAGCTTGGAGAGAGCATGTATATCGTCCGATGCGCGCAGTGAACAACAGACAGGTCGCCCTCGCGGAGAGATACTTAGATCACCCTCATTGGTCGAAGCGCGGACAGACAAGAGCAGCCATGCACGAGCTATTTTCTTGTTTGACGATCGGCTCTCAATCGTATACCCTACTGTCACACATCACTGGTGATACATGAAATTCATCACGGTAAGAGATTTGCGCGGGCGCTCAGGCCAAGTCTGGAACAAACTCGCCCGTGAGCGAGAGGTGGTCCTCACATCGAACGGCAAGCCGATTGCCATTTTATCCGCCGTGTCGGAAGAGACGCTGGAAGAGTCGCTCGCGGCTATGAGGCGCGCGCGAGCCGTAGCCGCTGTGGAAAAACTGCAACGGCGGTCGGTCCAGGCCGGTACGGACAAGCTCTCCCCTGCAGAAGTCGCCGCTGAAATTCGGGCGGTACGGAAAGCCCACCATCGGTGAAGGTAGTGGTGGACACAAACGTCTTGATCTCAGGGCTGTTATCTCCGTTTGGTCCGCCCGGTGAGATAGTCCGCATGATTGCATCGGGTACCTTGCATCTGTGCTTCGACGCCAGAATCCTTACCGAATATGGCGAGGTTCTCGCCAGACCGAAGTTTCAATTCAACCCCGAACAGACTCAGTCATTGCTGGAACAGATCAAGACGGAGGGACTCAGCGTGGCGGGTGATCCGTTACCGGCCAGGCTTCCAGATCCCACCGACGAGCCATTTTTGGAAGTAGCCATCGCAGGCGATGCCGACTGCCTGATTACCGGAAATACCAAGCATTTTCCTTCAGCGAAACGCCAAGGAGCGGTCGTGCTCTCGCCGAGCGAATTTCTCGATTATTTCCGAACCCAAGCCAGGTTACGTAAGCGCTAGTGCGACTCAGCCGGGGGGCGAGTGGAAAGGCACGGTGAGGGCAACCGGCTGTCCTTCTTGCTCGCAGAACGCGCACGATCAGAATGTGCTCGTTCGATGCGCGCAGTTGAGGGCAGCCTTGGCCACCCCCTTAACGAGAGGTAGAAAGGATTGGAAGGCCCTCGCCAGGGCTACGGGCACGTCTCGGTGTGCCCGTGGGTGGGCGGGTGAAAAAGTCGCGCGGTGGAAGATCAATCAGCCACCATCCCTGAAGAGAAAACGCGCCAGCTTGGAGGAATCATCCGTATGCTCGTTCTACGTGCGCAGTCGAACCAACACGGGTGCCAGGCCTGAGAGAATGGAAGAATCGCGCACGAAGGGAGGGGCAGGCTGGTCGTTCTCCTGCTCGCGGAACGCGCACGATCAGAATGTGCACGTTCAACGCACGCATTCGAAGGCAACCTTGGCCACTTCCCCCCAAGAGAGGTGGAGAAAGAACACCCCTTGCTGGACGAGCGCATCCAGGGATAGACCGGCCAAGCTTGAAAACGTAGAATGACCCCATTATTTTCTCCCGGCACGGAATCTTTTAGAAAACCCGTCGATCGCAGGTAACGTATGCAGCCTTTTTCTATCCGTCACGGCAAAGCACTATTGGAACAGCGTGTTCGTGTCTCAATGAAAGACCGTTTGCGGGCGCGGTTGTGGATGACTATCCAAAACTACAATGAGAACTACTGGCATCAGCCCGACCCCTCGGACAACTGGTCAGCCAAAACAAATCATGCGGAGCAGACAGAAGCTAAATTGAAGCGGCTCCTTGGCTTGCCTGAACTGTCGTCACGAGCGGCTGAGGGGGCAGTAGGAATTGAAGCATACTTTTTGAAGGGGTACCCCTCGTGCGCCCTGGAAGTGATCGAACAGCTCGCTGAAGAGATCGCAGAGTTTGGCGACTCTGGGAAAGACAACGCAGTCAAATTTCAAGCGGATGTGAACGATGCCATGGTTGCCTTTGATTGTCCATGGCGGCTCTCCGACGGTCGTTTCTTCCAAATCGATGCAGACTTCTTTCACAATGAAATCGTCCAAAAGGGCGAAGATATGCTAAGGGAGAAGGGATTTGAGGGAGCGCACGATGAATTCCGAGAAGCCAGGGAAGATCTGTCGGACGGAAGAACCAAAGATGTCATCTTGAAAGCGTTTAAGAGCTTCGAGAGCAGTTTGAAAACTGTGCTAAAGCAGCATAGTGGAGATGTAACTGAATTGCTTCGGCTATTCCGAGAAGCTGGATATTTGGATGACATACCGGAAGCACAAGCAAAGGCCATGTGTAAGCAAGTGCTTGCATCGATCGCGACTTTAAGAAATGAACTCGGAGGCCATGGCCAGGGCAATGCTGTGGTAGATGTGCCTCGTCCTTATGCCGCGCTTGCAGTGCACCTAGCCGGGTCGCTGAACCAGTTTATTCTCGACCAATATCTGCGGAAGACAATGGTGGCACCGATCACATCGGTAACCAATGAAAATATTCAATAAGACCATTTCACCTTTCAGTTCATTCTGTGCATTAAACGGATACCTGCAAAGATAAAACAATGAATAGATATGGCCTCCTCAAAAGCCAGTTGAATGAAGTGTTTGAGGCAATCAAGGAGGCGGGCATGAGTCCGAGTGAATTTAGATTCACTGAACCTGAAGACGAACTTGACGACCAAGGAGAATGGTTTACACCTGATCATTATCCCAGGCTTCTTCATTTACCAAGCAAGTATTGGTTTCGTTTTGGGGATAATTTCGCATCGTATACACCTGGCTCTGAATCCATTGAGCAAACAGATGACAAACTAATCTGGGTTGGCAAAAGAGCGGCGTTAAGGAAGTGGCTGGGGAACCTTAAGCGAGAGATCGACGCACCAGATCTATGGGCATCCTTCTCTCAGGAGGATGAGTTACTGAGCCTGGAACCGACTGAAGCAGTTAATACACCCTTCTCACCAGAAGAACAGATTCAAATAAAGGCAGCAATAGAAGAGTTTCGTATTTACATCACCTCCACATATTCTCTGTCGCCAGAACCTCTGGCCAAGATCAACCGCAAACTGGATTATTTGATTGACGCCTCGACCCGACTTGGTCGCATAGACTGGAAGAATTTATTTGTTGGCGCCTTGATTAGTCTTGCACTCCAACAGTTGAGTCCATCAGGGCCTGGGCTGCGCGAGTTGTTCGGAGCGGCCGGCCACCTGCTCCGCCATGTGTTAGGCGGAATCACTTCACCACCTCTTCTGCATTGAAGTGGACAGAGAAACAAAGGGATCGGCAGTCTTTTCTGATCATCCCGTCTCGCGGCGCGCGGCGTCCCGCCCCTTGGAATACGTGCATTTCCAACCTCGCCCCGTTGGCACTTTCATTGCGAACACGTAGCCTGCCCCCCTAATTCGAACCGTATATTATCCGTCAATGAGAAAATCAAACGGGTCGGGAGTCTTTTCTGATTGCTCGGCGTGATGAACTCACCACCAACCTGGCCTCCTGGTATTCGACAGCCTGCCTCTTGCGCCTCGGGGTCATGATAGAGGGTCAGGCATGAGTATTGATTTATCTCACGGAAGGAGATGGGGTTATTGCTTGTGGCGAGGGGCTGGGGATCAGAGCGGACATCGCCGGAGGAGCGGAGCCCCGTCAAACGTAGTGCGTGCGCATTATTCCCCCTTCCATCCAATGAGGATGATGGGGGTGTTTGAGACTTGCGAGGGGTTGCAGGGCGACGGCGGCGCGGTCGCCGAAGGCGAGGGCGAGCACTGTTCGAAGGTCCGTTGACCATCGTGCAACGGACCGAGTTGTGCAGCCGAGCGATGACAAGCCCTGCGGTTTCGCCCCTCGCTGGAGCAACAGCCCCACCATCCTCATCCCTCGCTCAGCGGATCCAGACGGTCGCTCCGGGAGGCGCGGGAATGGTTCTACCACAACCCCGCACAGACGAGCCTTGCTAAAGAAGGGAAGGGCACGGCGATATTTTTTGATCGCTCGGCGTGGTGCAATGCCGACCCTCCCCGTTTCGCGGCGCGCGGCGTCCTAACCTAAGCGGCCCGGTGAGTTTTCGGCCCAGGCTCCAGGATAATATCGAGTCGCCCTCCGCAGGCACCGACAATCCTTTGGAGCGTGCGAAGTTCATACCGATCGTACTCCGCATTTTCGTAGCGGCTGATGGCTGAGGCCGTGGTCTTCGCTCGCTGCGCCACTTGTGCCTGAGTGAGTCCCGCTTCTTGGCGCAGCCGAGAGAGCTGCTCGCCGATGGCCAACTTCTGCACTTCTTCTTCAAATCCTTTGCGGAATTTCTGAATCGCCAGTTTTCTATCTAGCCACCCCTTGCCCGCTCTTGCAGCTTTAGCTTTCATACTTCACTCTCCCTTCAAAATCTTTCTTGCAAGCTTCGGCTCGGTTGATTTCTCGTTTGGGGGTTTTGTCGCCGGCCTTCCTGAATCCATGCGTCAAGATCAGTCGCCGACCGATGAAGAAAAAGCACAGGATTCGATCGGCCTCGACCTTGAACTCAAAGATCTGGTCCGTTTCGGTCAAATGTTTGAACTTACGTTCACTCCAAATCTTCCCCGTGTCTCCCATGCGCGCACACAGCGCAGCAAACTTCTGCTGACCTCCAAGAGGAAGCTGTTCAAGCCATACTTCTGCAGGCGCAGCCCCGCCCGGAGCGACGTAGAACTCGACTCGGAACACAGCGCCGTCATAGACCAGGCGACTTGACGGCTGCTTGCTCGATGGATCTGCCATTCTCCCTCTTTTGAAAATATAGCATATACGCTACTAAGCGAACAAACATGCAGCATTCATCACCCATCTAAATGATCCAGACGAGCTTGCTCGTTGTCTCTTCAGGGATGGGAGCGGATTGATCTCCTTCGCCGCATACCCCGTAGCTCGCTACGGGGATGAAGGCGAGGAGAACCCTCCGTAGCCTTGGCGAAGGGGG
>JAWXBV010000009.1:0-14146 GCA_034440335.1 Nitrospirota bacterium
GCGTGCCTAAAAAAAGTGGCGGGCATCCTCCGCCGCAGCCAGCACAGAGTCTGGCTGGCTCGGCAGACTCAATGAATGGCTTACGTCCGGATTAGGGACAGGGCAGGCGTTGAACACAATGCGCGTGGGTGACTCCAGGATGTGGCTTGTGCGATTCGCGCGCCAGCCTTGACACCTAAAATCCTTCTAGTTAGAATTAGGTCAGATTTTTCGAGAACTTTGCGCACATGGAACCCGTTATAGGCTCACCTACAAGGAGGCAGGATGTTTGAACGATTTACGGATAAGGGCCGGAAGATCATCATCCTCGCACGGGAAGAGGCTGAGCGTCATCAAAACGACTACCTTGGAACCGAGCATCTCGTCTTGGCCATTCTCCGTGAATCCGACGGAATTGCCCTGATGATTTTGAAAAAGATGGGACTCTCGACCGAACAAGTCCGTTTGGAGATTGAACGGAATTTGCCCGGCGGCGGGACCACCATGACCTTCGGCGAGATCCCGTTCAGTCCGCGGGTCAAGAAGGTCATCGAATACGGGGTCGAAGAAGCCCGTCTCCTGGGACACAATCATATCGGCAGTGAACATCTCTTATTGGGTCTCCTCCGAGAAGAGGAGGGGATCGGAGGAAAGATCCTCCGCAGCTTAGGCGCCAATCTCCTGACCGCCCGGCAATTGACCGTGACATTTCTGCGGAAGTCCGCCCCGCGTGAGCGCGATCGGAAGAGCAACACACCAGCACTCGATGAGTTCGGTCGCGATCTGACGCAGCTTGCTCAGGCAGGGCAACTGGATCCCGTCATCGGACGAGCCGATGAAATCGAGCGGGTACTTCAGATCCTGAGCCGCCGTTCGAAAAACAATCCCGTGCTCATTGGGGAAGCCGGCGTCGGCAAGACCGCCATTGTCGAAGGGCTCGCTCAGCGGATCATCGCCTCCGAAGTGCCGGACAATCTTCTCTCACGGCGTGTCATTGCACTCGACCTGGGCTCGCTGGTTGCCGGAACGAAGTATCGCGGCCAATTCGAGGAGCGCTTGAAAGTCGTGATGAAAGAAATCGTCCAGGCGGGGAACATCATCATTTTCATCGATGAACTCCATACCTTGGTGGGAGCTGGGGCTGCGGAAGGATCGATCGACGCCTCCAACATGCTCAAGCCGGCGCTGTCGCGCGGCGAAATTCAATGTATCGGCGCGACGACTCTCGATGAATACCGCAAGCATATTGAGAAAGACGGAGCGCTTAAGCGACGGTTCCAGCCGATTCATGTCCAGCCGCCGAGTCTCGATGAAACGGTGCTGATCATCCAAGGGCTTCGTGATCGGTATGAAGAACATCATGGTGTCGAGATTTCCGAGGAAGCCATATTGGAAGCGGTCAAGCTGTCCGATCGCTATATCAGCGACCGTTTCCTGCCGGACAAGGCGATCGATTTGATCGACGAGACGGGGTCGCGGGCAAAATTGCAGACCTATGCGCTCCCATTGGACCTGAAGGCGATGGAGCAAGAGCTGAAAAAGGTTTCTCGAGACAAGGAACTGGCCATTTCGATGCAGAACTTTGAAGAAGCCGTCCGCCATCGAGAGGAAGAAGAACGGCTTCGCAAACTCCTCGATGAGTCCAAGCGTGAATGGAAGAAAAATCAGGAAAAAAACAAACCGACAATCGGAAAAGAAGAGGTGGCTTATGTCGTCTCCAAGATGACAGGCATTCCGCTCTTCAAGCTTGAAGAGGAAGAGTCGAACAAATTGCTGCGTATGGAGGAATTTCTCCATAAACGTGTGGTCGGACAGAACGAAGCCATCTCTGCTGTGGCCCGCGCCATTCGACGATCACGTGCCGGCCTGAAGGAAGCGAAGAAGCCTATCGGGTCCTTTATCTTTCTGGGACCCACCGGGGTAGGAAAGACTGAGCTGGCAAGAACGCTCGCTGAGTTTCTCTTTAATAGCGAAGACTCGCTCATTCGGATCGACATGTCGGAATATCAGGAAAAGTTCACCAGCTCTCGCCTATTCGGTGCCCCTCCCGGGTACGTGGGATATGAAGAAGGCGGCCAATTGACTGAACGGGTACGGCGTCGCCCCTATTCAGTGGTTCTGTTCGATGAGATCGAAAAGGCTCATCCTGATGTGTTCAATATCCTGTTGCAAGTATTGGACGACGGGATACTGACCGACAGCCTCGGACGCAAAGTCGACTTCAAGAATTGCGTGATTATCATGACCTCCAATATCGGGACAAAGATGATTCAGAAGGGAGTCTCGCTCGGATTCCAGAACACAGAAGGGGATCAGGAGCGCCATAAGAAGGAAGAAGTGTTGGGGGAGTTGCGCCGCTCGTTCAGCCCGGAGTTCCTGAACCGGATCGATGAGATCGTTGTCTTTCATCAATTGGACAAAACGCATCTCTATAATATTCTTGATATCCTCTTGGGTGAACTCAACCTCCGTCTGCTCGACAAGGGGATCGAAATCGAGGTCGAGGACGACGTCAAGCAATGGTTGATCAAGGAAGGCTACGAACCGCTCTACGGAGCCAGACCAATGCGTCGGACGATTCAGCGCGCGATCGGCGATCCGCTCTCCGAAGAGATGATTCGAGGACGATTCAAAGAATGCCGAAAGATCCGTGTGGTGCTTCGCGACGGTGCACCGGCATTCATCGAGCAGGAGGCCATGGCTAACGTCTAATGTTCCAGCCCCATACGAGACGTTCGCCATCGTCGAGAGTACGAGTACGACACGGCCCTTGTGGCGCCAGCGGCCACAAGGGCCGTGTTATTTTCATCTCTCTGAGACATAATGCATGTGTCACTGGTCTAGCTCGCGTGGTCAGTAATGAACTCATGATGACAACCGTTGTCCCACCTGCCGAAGCCTGGAGGCCAGGGCCTATCCTTGGTATCGAGACGTCATGTGATGAAACAGCCGCATCGGTGCTTGCCGAAAACGGTGCCGTTCTCTCAAACATTATTTCGTCGCAGCATGCCGTTCATCAGCGATTTGGCGGTGTCGTTCCAGAACTGGCCTCCCGTGCCCACATTGAATCGATTGAAGGTGTTTCATCTCACGCGTTGCAACAAGCAGGTCTCGTATGGACGGATCTCACCGGAATCGCGGTCACTCAGGGACCAGGCCTAGCCGGCGCGCTCCTCGTCGGGGTCAATTATGCAAAAGCACTGGCCTATGCCTTGAGCATTCCAGTGGTCGGCGTCAGCCATCTTGAAGGCCACATCGCGTCCGCCTGGTTACAGAACTCAGCATTTCCACTGCCATGCGTGGTCTTGGTTGTTTCGGGTGGACATACCCATCTCTATTACAAAGAACCCAGCGGTCACTACCGACTCCTTGGCGCAACCAGAGACGATGCGGCAGGGGAGGCCTTTGATAAAGGCGCTCAGTTACTTGGACTGGAGTTTCCTGGTGGGCCGGCAATCGATCGTTTGGCTCGCCAGGGAAATCCAGAGGCCATTGCGTTTCCCCGTTCGTACCTCAATAATGGGAGTCTCGACTTTAGCTTCAGCGGCTTGAAAACGTCGTTGCTCTACAAACTTCACGCGATGTCTAAGAGACCGAGCACGGTTCAGGCAGCCGATTTGGCTGCCGGTTATCAGGAGGCCATCGTGGCCGTCTTGGTTGACAAAGCCTTTGCCGCAGTCCGGGCGTCAGGCGCTCGTGCATTGGCCGTCGTCGGGGGGGTGTCCGCCAATTCTCGATTACGTGTACTGCTCCAGCAACGAGCGATTTCCGAGAGCCTGCAGCTCAGTCTTCCTCCGCTGGCATACTGTACGGATAATGCCGCGATGATCGCGGCAGCAGGGAGGCAGGCTCTTCGCGCAGGACTCCGCGCATCCCTGGACATTGATGCTCACGCCTCGCTGGCCGCATCATTCATACACTCGATGTAATCGACAACAATAAGGAAACGACGCCCATTCCAGACATTCACGGACAGGTTCTTGGTCTTCGCGCCGGGCAGCTCGCCATGCTAGAGCGGCTGTATCGCCGTCGTATGTCCGTGGATGAAGTGCTGTCAGCTGAAGCCGCAAAAACCCTCGCGCAGTTCACGCACGAAATTCGGCGTCCTATCGGATTGGTCATTACGAGACGTGGAGCGGTGCAAGACGTGCTTGTCGGCGCCGGCACAGAGCCGTCGCCAACCACTCTGGCCGCCTTTCGTGCAAGTCCGAGATCCCTGCGGGGTCTTCGCTTGATACGCTCGCACCTCAAGGACCAAACCTTGACTCAAGAAGATCTCACGATGTTGGGGCTCCTCCGGCTGGACATGATCGGCACGATGGCCGTCACCTCCAAGGGTGAACCGGGCTTACTTTCCCTGGCCCATCTGAACCAGCCCAGTCCTCAGGGACCGCTGTATACGCTCCTGACGCCTACGCTGGTGCAACAATGTCCGGTGCGCTTCGAGACGTTCATTCGCGAACTCGAATCAGACCTCCAACATCGGAGCCTGTCGCACACGATGGCGCAGCAGCAGACCGCCATCCTCGTGAGCGCCTCGCCCAAGAGTAAGGCCGACCAAGAGGAACACCTCGTCGAGCTGGCAGAGCTGGCGTCCTCGGCGGATCTCACGGTGATCGACCGGTTAGTGCAACGCACCCAGAGCGGGCATCATCGATTTCAATTGGGGAGCGGCAAACTGAAAGACGTGCTGATGCAGGCCATGCAAAAGGGGGCAGACCTGCTCATCTTCGATCAAGATCTGGCTCCCGCGCAGCTGCGCGCCATTGAGGAGATCACCGACCTGACGGTCATCGATCGCACCCAGCTGATTCTCGACATCTTTGCGCAACGAGCGCATAGCCGGGAAGGGAAGGTGCAGGTCGAGTTGGCGCAGCTTCGGTATCTGCTCCCCCGTCTCTCCGGCCAGGGGACCAGCCTCTCGCGTTTGGGCGGCGGCATCGGCAGCAGAGGTCCAGGCGAAACGAAGCTCGAAACGGACCGCCGTCGCATTCGAGAGCGTATCGACCATTTGGAGCGAGAGATCGAGGGATTTGCCCGTCATCAAGACCAACGACGATCGCGCCGCGTCCGACAAGCCTTTCCAGTCCTGTCCATCGTGGGTTACACCAACGCCGGCAAGTCGACATTGCTCAACGTCTTAACCAATAGTCAGGTGAGCACCGCCCCACGCGTCTTTGAAACGCTTGATACCACGAGCCGCAGACTACGTTTTCCTTCCGGACGTGAAGTGATTCTCACCGACACGGTGGGATTTATTCGCGACCTACCGAAAGAGTTGCTGGCGGCCTTCAGAACAACATTGGACGAGTTGCGCGATGCCGATCTCCTGCTGCACGTGGTCGATGCGGGGGGGAAAGATATGGATGCCCATATGACATCGGTTGACACGGTGCTTCAGAGCCTCGCCCTCGATCAGCTTCCACGGGTCCTGATATTCAACAAGTGCGACCAGCTTCCGACCGGACAAGCGGAAGCGCTCTGTCGACGGTACGGTGCGATTGGAGTGTCGGCCCTGCATTCGGACACCTTGCCTCCGTTGATCCGGCATCTCGAAGAACGAGTGGCTTCGATCATCCCGCCGGACGGTTCTGCCAAGAAATCGGCGCCCCCCCTTGCATCTCGTCCTTAATCAACTGCACAATCGACCTGTTGACATCGACCATGACCACCACAGCCATCGCCTCATCGGATCGTCAGAAGCGTCTCCGTGACGTGGCCAAGATGCTTCAGCGCACGATGCCTAGCCCGAAGATGGAACTCGAACATCGGTCCCCCTGGGAACTGCTTGTGGCCACGATCCTTTCCGCCCAATGTACCGACCAACGAGTCAATCAGGTCACCCCGTCACTCTTTCTGCGGTATCGACGACCGGCAGAGCTGGCTGGGGCCCATCTTTCCGATGTCGAACAGATCATTCGTTCCACCGGGTTTTTTAAGAACAAGGCGAAGCATCTCGTCGCCTGTGGTAAAGCCGTCACTGAGCGGTTCGGCGAGCAGGTTCCCTGCACGATGGAAGAACTGATCACCTTGCCGGGCGTCGGGAGAAAGACCGCGAATGTCATGCTCGGGACGGCTTTTGGCCGGCCCAGTATCGTCGTCGACACCCATGTGAAGCGCGTGGCAAAACGACTGGGTTTGACCGGATCAGACAATCCAGACTTGGTCGAACAAGACTTGCAGCAGCTGTTGCCGACATCCCAGTGGACCGAGGTGTCGCAGCGATTGTTGCTCCATGGCCGCTATGTCTGTCTTGCCAGAAAGCCCCGGTGCTCTACCTGCGGGTTGTATCGGTATTGTCCATGGAAAGAGAAAGGTTCCCTATGATTCGAAGTATGACGGGTTTTGGTCGACGGCAGGCCCCCTGGCAGGATGGATCCATCACGGTAGAAATGCGTTCCGTGAACCATCGCTTTCTCGAAATTGCCTGCCGCCTACCCAGGCCACTGAGCCCGCTAGAAGACTCCTTCAAGAAAGCCATTCAGCAGCGCTGTACCCGTGGGCGCATCGACATTACGGTGACTGTTCAGGCGGGCAAAGGCCGGGCTGGAAATGTCATTCTTGACCAACCGCTCGCAAAACAGTACCATCAGGCCCTCCGGACCCTCAAGAAATCCCTGAAGCTGAGCGGTGCCATCGATCTTGCGCTCGTCGCTGGACTTCGCGATGTGCTGTCAGTATCGGATCAATCGACGGAAGACCCGAAACTGGCGAAGATCGCTCAAGAACTGACGACCCAGGCACTGACGGATCTTGAGGGGATGCGAATACACGAGGGGAAGGCTCTGGCTGCGGATATGCGCGCGCGGATCCATACGATCCGCGGGCATAAGGCTCTCGTCGCCGCACGGACTCCGCTAGTGACCCAGGAGGTCTTTGACAAAATGAAGGTGCGTGTGGAGAAGCTGCTGGGATCGGAAATTCCTGATCCCCCCCGGCTGTATCAGGAATTGGCCGTCTATGCGGATCGAGGCGATATCATGGAAGAAATAGTCAGATTGGACTCGCATATGGTACAGTTTGAGCAGACGCTCGACCGGGCTGACTCTGTAGGAAAAACACTCGATTTTCTGCTTCAGGAAATCGGGCGTGAAGTCAATACCATCGGCTCAAAAGCCAACGATGCGGACATTGCCGGTCATGTGGTCCAGATGAAGGCTGAACTCGAACGTATCCGCGAACAGGTTCAGAACGTCGAATGAACTCAGCCCCCACGACTAGCTCCATGGCGTCGGCATCCGGCCACCCCCGCTCTTCGATAGAGCGAAGGGGAATTCTTTTCATTATTTCCGCACCCTCCGGGACGGGGAAGACGACGCTCTGTAAGCAACTCACGGCAAACCTCCCTGGACTGTGGCATTCCATTTCCTACACCACGAGGAAGCCGCGACCAGGCGAAGAACATGGCCGTGAGTATTATTTCATCGGAGAACAGACATTCCGAGAGATGATCGCGCGACATGAATTCGTCGAGTGGGCTCAGGTGTATGGACATCTTTACGGAACACCGCGGAAATCTCTGGCCGAAAAGATCGAGCAGGGGGTGGATGTGTTATTGGAGATCGATGTGCAAGGGGCGATGCAGGTCAAAAAACGATTCGAGGATTCGGTGTCGATTTTTATTCTTCCTCCCTCGATGGCCGTACTTCGAGCCCGCCTCCACACCAGGGCCTCCGATACCACGGAAGAAATTCAAGGGCGACTCAACAAAGTGAAAGAAGAGGTGTGGAGCTACCGGGAATACGCCTATGTCGTCAGAAACGAAGACCTCGACCGATCCCTTCGCGATCTCACAAGCATCTTCTGGTCGGAACGATTGAAAACGAAACGCTTGAATATGACGTGGCTCGAGAATAATTTCATTCTTGACGATGAACAGAAAACTGAAGATCGCAAAGATCTTCCCCAACCCAAAGGAGCACCACATCCATGATCGACATGTTGAGACTTTTGCCCCAATACACAGCAGGTGAATTCGACTCGCGCCACCGGCTGGCCATCATCGCAGCCCAGCGAGCGAAGCACATTTTGCAGGGATCGCGTCATGCCGCCTCACGCTTCACCAAAGAAACGACCATCGCCCTCGATGAAGTCCTCCGGGGACAGATCACCTATCTCATCGGCACTGAAGCCCGGGATGCGATGAATGAGGCGAAGCGCGGGAAAGAAGGCGAAATGGAGCGCATCGCCTTAATGACCGGCGACGATGCGAAGGAGATCAAGAAAGAGTTGAGCGTCTATGTCGATGATACCCCGAAGCCGGTGGTTGCTGAGAGCGAAGAGTAAGAGGAATCATTGGTGAAAATCTCCGACTCCAAAGGGCCGACGCTGATCGGGAAGCAGATCGTGCTTGGCGTGACCGGCAGCATTGCGGCCTATAAGGCTGTCGTCTTGCTTCGAACCTTGCTCCGTGAAGGAGCGGTGGTGCATGTCGTGATGACCCAATCGGCCACGAAGTTCATTACCCCGCTGACGTTTGAAGTGCTGTCAGGTCATCCTGTCTCGACAGAGGTGTTCGAGGCGCATCAGGAGATGAAACATTTGTCATTGCCTGCCCAGGCAGATGCCATCGTCATTGCGCCGGCCACGGCCAATTGTCTGGCAAAGACCGCGCTCGGGCTGGGTGACGATCTACTCTCGACAATGCTTCTTACGGCACAGTGCCCGCTCATTGTGGCCCCTGCGATGGACGGAGGGATGTGGACTCATCCATCTGTCCGAGAACATGTCGGGACGTTGCGCGCGAGGGGAACGATCGTGGTGGACCCTGAAACAGGCCCACTCGCTTCCGGACGAGTCGGTGTAGGCCGCTTGGCAGAGGAAACCACAATTCTGAAGGCAATTCAGGCAGCGCTGGTTCCACCGTGCGATTGGCAAGGGCACCGGGTGCTGGTTTCGGCAGGCCCGACGCAAGAGCCGATCGATCCGGTGCGCTTCATTTCAAACCGTTCTTCCGGCAAGATGGGCTATGCCCTTGCTGAAGCTGCCAAGGCAAGAGGAGCCCAGGTGGTTCTCGTGACAGGTCCCACGGGGTTGCCGACTCCGAGAGGCATGGAAGTGGTTGAGGTCGCCACGGCTGAAGAAATGTTGAAGGCCCTATCTTCGCGCCTTGCGTGGTCCACCACTGTGATTATGGCCGCCGCTGTGGCAGATTTTCGTCCGGCACATTCTGCTGTGCAAAAATTGAAGAAAGAGGGCCGGACCGGCCTGACGATTGATCTGGAACGCACGACTGACATCCTGGCCTCCTTATCTGCTCAGCGGACCACACAACTCATGGTTGGCTTCGCCGCTGAGACCAGCGATCTGATCGGCCATGCGAAAGACAAGCTGACGGCGAAAGGGCTCGACCTCATCGTCGCAAACGATGTGACGACATTGGGAGGGGGATTCGGCAGCGATTGGAACGCGGCCACATTGATTGACCGGCAAGGGGCCATCACAGAGTTACCCCTGATGCCAAAACGAACACTTGCCGACGCAATCCTGAACTTGGCACATGAACTGCTCCTCACCAGACAAGTCAGCCAGGCCCCCAAGCCAGTTGCCGGAGGACGTTAGCAGCCCATGGCTCATGAGCAGAACGCCGCCGATAACGCCCTGGAGATCGATCGATTGGCAACCAAGTTGGCCAAAGACCCACATTCCAAAGCCTTCATGCCACTGGCCGAAGAGTATGGAAAAGTCGGCATGTGGCAGGAAGCTGTGGGCGTCCTCGAAGACGGACTGAAATTGTATCCCAACTTCATTACCGCCATGGTCGCACTTGGACGTGCCTACGACCACATGGGGCAGGCCACGAAGGCCAAGGCAATTTTGGAAGAATCCGTCAAGTCGAGCCCGGAGAACCTGCGCGCGCACCGCACCTTGATTAAAATCTACCAGAGCCAGGGACTGAACGAATCGGCGCTGCAATCCTGTGCCGTTATCCTGGCGATCAATCCGCGTGATGAAGAAGCGCTCTCAGTCCAAGCGGCTCTGGGCGGACCGCTGAAACAGAAGAAGGAATTGGAACGGCCACGTCCGTCGCGTTTACCTACGGATGCTGACTCCGTTCAGCCGGCAATTGAAACGACTGCTTCGGCGATGGAAACGGCGTCGCCTCCAGTGGCTTCGACCACGAGCGAACAGGATCGCGCGTCTGTCGGCTTAATGACTGCGGCCACCCCACATCCATCGTCTTCCGCTGAAGTGGTGGGTCAGTTAGAGGCGTGGCTTCGCACCATCGAGGCGCGTCGTCAGGATCGTGTCACAACCGACGAGTCGCACCACACAGTTTCGTAATACTTTTCAGATGTTTGACCGGTCTAGGGCGGACTGCTACAATGCGGCGCTGCTGGACCCTCTTACGTACAATCGTCCTCACTATCCGGTATGTGAACTGCACGACATGTTACGGATACGAGTCTTACACGGCCCCAATCTCAATCTTCTTGGAACCAGGGAACAGTCGATTTATGGCACCATGTCCCTTGACGCCCTGGACGCGGCTATCACGAAGCTGGCAGAGGAGTTGGTCGTGAAAGTGGATCTGCGTCAGTCGAACAGCGAAGGTGAACTTGTCACCTGGATTCAAGAGGCGCGGAACGAATACGACGGGATCATTATTAATCCGGCCGCCTATACGCATACCAGCATCGCCATTCGAGACGCCATTGCGGCGGTCGGTCTACCGACGGTGGAAGTGCATCTGTCCAATATTCATCAGCGGGAAGAATTTCGCCATCGGTCCTATATTGCGGGAGTCTCGATCGGGCAAATTTCCGGCTTGGGTCCGACCGGCTATCTCCTCGCACTCCGTGGGCTCCACGACCATCTGACCGCATCCCGACGCCAGAAGAAAACCTCTGCACCTGCGACATTGCGACGGGCGGCAAACGAAACGAGTTAATTTCAGAACTGGATGAACGACCTCTTACAGTTTGAAGGGAGTGTTGAGTGATTTCCACGACCGATTTTCGCGGCGGTGTGCGCCTCATGGTTGATAACCAGCCGTTTTACATCGTTGAGTTTCAACATGTCAAACCGGGCAAGGGCGGGGCTTTTGTGCGCACCAAGCTCAAGAGCTATCTGTCAGGAAACGTCCTGGATCGTACCTTCCGATCAGGAGAACGGTTCGAGGAGCCGGATCTTGAAGAACGGACCATGCAATTCCTCTATGCGACGGACGACGCCTATACCTTTATGGACACGGAGACCTTTGAGCAACTGACGTTTGAAAAAAGCAAGCTCGGCGGCAATGCGGACCTCTTGAAGGAAGACATGACGGTGAAGATCCTCGTGTACGAACATCGTCCGATCGATGTCGAACTGCCCAACTTTATCGAACTACGAGTGAGCGATACCGACCCGGGTTTCCGAGGCGACACCGCCACGGGCGGCACCAAGCTTGCCACCCTTGAAACCGGCGCCACCATTAAGGTTCCGCTCTATTTAGAAACTGGGACCGTGGTCAGGATCGATACCCGTACACGAGAGTACGTGGAGCGTGTTCGGTGAGCAAACAGGTATCCAGCAAGTCGAAGAAGAGTGGGAGACCGATCATCCTTCCTCAGGCGTTTGCCTCAACCCAAAGCGGGGAGGGAATGCCCTTGTTGTCGGGAGGACAGACCAAGCAGATCCAAGAACTGATCGATCTACTCAAGAAGAACAACCTGACCGAACTGGAGCTGGAGCGCGAAGGCTTGAGAATCCGCGTGCGGCACGAAACCGGTTTCAGAACGATTATGGCTACGGTTCCGGAGCAGGAGACAGCCTCCACGACCTCTGCCGGTCAACTGCAGGCGGGGACCGGCACACAGGCTGAAGACACGACCGGCATGATCACCATCGCGTCCCCGATTGTCGGGACGTTCTATCGCTCTCCCTCGCCGGATGCCGATCCCTATGTCGAAGAAGGCGATTATGTGAAAAAGGGACAGGTTCTCTGCATTGTCGAAGCGATGAAGTTAATGAATGAAATTGAGTCGGAAGTGAACGGGCGGGTCAAGAAAATTTTGGCTGAAAGCACCAAGCCGGTGGAGTATGGTCAAGCGCTTTTCCTTGTCGATCCGACAGCCACGTCCTAATCCTCTTCCCGCGACCCACATCGGAGTACTTGCGTGTTCAAGAAAGTCTTGATAGCGAATCGAGGTGAAATCGCGCTCCGCGTGATTCGTGCCTGTAAGGAACTCGGGATTAAGACCGTGGCGATCTTTTCCGAGGCCGATGCATCGAGCCTCCATGTGCGCGCCGCCGACGAGAAGATCTGTGTCGGGCCTCCCGACGCGGCTCTCAGCTATCGAAATATTCCCAACGTCTTGAGCGCGGCTGAAATCACTGGAGCGGACGCCATTCATCCCGGCTACGGGTTCCTTTCCGAGAATGCCCACTTTGCTGAAGTCTGTGAGTCCATCGGCGTCAAATTCATCGGCCCTACATCCGAACACATCGCCCTCCTAGGCGACAAAGCCAAAGCGCGCGAAATCGTTGCCCGTCGAGGCTTACCCGTCACACCAGGCAGTGCCGGTGAGCTGAAAAGCGAGCAGGAGGCTCTCGAAGCCGCCGGTAAGGTCGGCTATCCCGTCATCATCAAAGCCTCGGCCGGTGGGGGAGGACGCGGCATGCGCGTCGTCAACAAAGCCGAGGACCTCGCGCGCGCGTTTCAAGCCGCACAAGCGGAGGCGAAGGCCACGTTCGGCAATGATGCCGTGTACCTCGAACGATATTTCCTCGAGCCCCGCCATATCGAAGTACAGATTATCGCCGACCATCGTGGGCATGTCGTGCATCTCGGCGAGCGCGACTGCTCGATCCAACGCCGGCATCAGAAGTTGCTCGAAGAAACACCGTCACCCGCCGTCGACGAGAAACTTCGCCGGGAAATCTGCCGTGTTGCCGTCGAAGCCGTCAAAGCCGTGCAGTACCGGAATGTCGGCACCGTTGAGTTTCTCCTCGACAAGGACCGCAATTTTTTCTTCATGGAAGTGAATACCCGTATCCAGGTGGAGCACGCGATCACCGAAATGGTGACCGGCATTGATCTTATCAAGGAGCAAATCAGGCTCGCCGACGGGCATTCTCTCTCGTTCAAACAGCAAGACATCAAGCTCAACGGGCACAGCATCGAATGTCGTATCAACGCGGAAGACCCAGAAAGGTTTACACCGTGTCCTGGCATGATCACCAAATACAGCGCACCAGGCGGATTCGGCGTGCGCGTCGACTCGGCGATGGAGTCGAACATGATGGTCGTCCCCTTCTACGATTCGATGATCGCCAAGGTTATCACCCATGGACGAGACCGGCAGGAATCCATGGCTCGCATGCGCCGAGCCCTCGATGAGTTTGTGATCGAAGGCATCAAGACGACCATCCCGCTGCACAAACGCATCCTCAACGACCCCGATTTCCAAAAGGGTCACGTCTCGACCAGTTTCCTCGAACGTTTCCTCACGAGCTGACGCACACCGGTCCAACGTCCGACAGCCATTCACGAATCCTCTTATCGCCCCATTGCAATTCTCGGTTGTCCCGTTCTCTACGCCAGTCTCATGACTCGACGCGTACTGCACGATGTTGCCGTCTACAATGGTTCGTGGCATCCCACATCAGGAGGTCCGTTTCACGTGACAACCGTACAGAGAAGCTCAGGAGAGTCACACAGGTCAGGGAAGGAACAAGTCGATCCGTCAAGCCACAAAATATGGGGGCTGAATTGGGTAGGCCACAATGCCTATTTTTTAGGCAAACAGCTGCACGGTCTCTCGGCGTTGGCCATTTTCATCACGACAGGCCTCTCATCCACAGAGTTACCCACAGAAGCTGTGGAACAGAGCCTTTGCCAAAGGAGAGCCGATTGAGACAGGCGAGATCGGCAGGATGGGCAAGAAAAGCGAGACACTCGAAATCAGGGATTGCGCGTCTCGCGGGTCATGCTCGTCGCACGCGTGAGAGTGTCGGCGAACATTCTCAGCATCTTGTGAGAGGCGAGGTACGTGGATCTGCTTCACCGCTCTTAGGATGAGAGTCTTTCAGATCCATTCTCAGTGATCGTCTTATTCAATTTCCTGTTAAATAAGCCTATAATTATGCCACTAACAGTAAGCGGGGTGGTCTATGGCAAGACCGGCACGTGGGCATGAGTTTGTCGAGGCGGCGATCACGCAGGCGGCGCAGGCGAAGACGA
>JAWXBV010000010.1:0-11022 GCA_034440335.1 Nitrospirota bacterium
CGCTGGAAGCAGGTGCGAAACATGAAGCGCCAGGCTCCGGAACGAAATACGCTTCACGAACGACGTTTCACGCATCGAAGACGCTTCACGCCCAAGAGCGGCGAATCGGCGATTGCAGCAGAAGCGCTCATGAGTCATGCGGGCTAGATCATGGCATGTCTTATGGTAGTCTTAGGCAGCGGGGAACATTATGTTGAACCGCTGGAATTTCGGGGGCCAGCGCATGTGGCACAACGGAAGAGCCAGCTCGCAGAGTGCTCAACCTGGCTGTTCAGCAAGGCCTCAGCGAGTGAAGGATCGAGGCATACCCTCTGGGGCGCACGGTGCGACGAATAAGGAGCACCAAGTCTGTGCGCGCCGCCGAGTGGTGAGGCGGCCGGGTCCCCGTTGAGGATCTGAACGATGCGAGCAGGCGGCCGGCGGATATTTTCAGCACTCTGCTAACAGTAAGGACCAGCGATGCCTGAGATTGGGCCCTATTCCAACTACCGCCTGACCGTTCGTCTTGAACTCGCCAACAGGCCAGGCATGTTCGCAAAGGTGGCAGACCTCCTGGCCGAGGAGGGCGCCAACTTGGGCGCGGTGGATATCGTCTCTGCCACGGCCGACTGTATGGTGCGAGACGTGACCTTCGACGTCCACAGCGAAGCGCATGGCGAAAAAGTGCTCGCCCGGGTCGGGGCGCTGCAGGACGTCACAGTGCTCTCCGCCTCCGACCGGATTTTTCTTCTGCATCTTGGCGGAAAGATTCGCGTCCAAAGTAAGTTTCCCATCACGACAAGGAATGTGCTCTCGATGGTCTATACGCCGGGAGTCGGCCGGGTGTCGCAGGCGATCGCGAAGGACAAGACCAAAGCCTATGCCTTTACAGGCAAGGGTAACACGGTCGCCGTAGTGACCGACGGATCGGCGGTGTTGGGCCTCGGCAATCTTGGCCCGGAAGCGGCGTTACCCGTTATGGAAGGTAAAGCCATGCTGTTCAAGGAATTTGCTGGAATAGACGCATGGCCGATCTGTCTCAATACGCAAGATCCTGACGAAATTGTTCGCACCGTTCAGGCCATTGCTCCGGGATTCGGCGCGATCAATTTGGAAGATATCAGTTCGCCGCGCTGTTTCGACATTGAACGCCGCTTAAAAGCCACCTTGGATATACCGGTCATGCATGACGATCAGCATGGCACGGCGGTGGTTATCCTCGCGGCGTTGACCAATGCACTGACGATCACCGGGAAACGGATGGAGGACATCCGCGTGGTCGTCAATGGTCTCGGCGCCGCGGGAACCGCCTGCTGTAGGATGCTGCTGGCGGCCGGCCTCTCTCACCTCATCGGATGCGAGCCGCACGGTATTGTCTTACGAGGGGACGGCCGGCAGTTGTGGGCCTGCCGAACGGATCTCGCCTCGTGCATGACGCCGGATCGCCCCCAAGGGACACTCCGAGACGCGCTTAAGGGAGCCGATGTGTTCATTGGATTGTCCGTCGGCAATATCCTGACGGCGGAAGATTTGGATCTGATGGCGGCTGATCGCATTGTCTTTGCCATGGCCAATCCCGACCCTGAAGTCCCTCGTGAGTTAGCCGCCTCCCACTGTCGGATCTTTGCCACCGGTCGCTCGGACTATCCGAATCAAATCAACAACGCGCTGGCTTTTCCCGGCATCTTTCGAGGCGCGCTTGACGTGCAAGCGCGCGACATCAACGAAGCCATGAAACTGGCTGCGGCCAAGGCGCTGGCTGAGACCATTCCACCTGCGGCCCTCAGCGAGGACTACATCATCCCGAGCGTGTTCGATAAAGAGGTCGTCACGCGCGTGGCCAAAGCCGTGGCGGCAGCTGCACGTGATACAGGCCTGGCCCGACGCCGCACGAAACTCAGCGACGACTTCACGTCACGCTGACGATTCATTCTCCATAAATCGAATTGAAGTTTGGACTCTTCTGGCATGAGACCAGGCTGTGCTACAATGCAGGCCCTAGGAGAGGATCTCGCTCATATGCCGTTCTCACAACACAAGTTCTTCAAGTTTCAGAACGGGATGTTGCGACGCATCGAGTCGTTGCGCCCAAAAGCCGAAGAGAGTCTGGAGCTTGCCGTCGATACGATGATGCAGGAACGGGTCGACAGCTTCTTTCGTGTGGAAGAGGGACTGGAGGAAGTCATCAAGTCGCTGGCCCAGATAGAACAGGAGATTGGGGAGATCCGCGATCTCTCCGGCGCCATGCGTTTGGAATCCCGTCTCGAATTTGTCGAGGACCGCTGGGATGATTTCGACAGTGAGATTCGAGAGCGTCCCCGGCGCCGGCGCAGGAAGATCAGTCTGGCCGATATGTTAAAAGCGGCCGGTGGGGGAGGCGGCGACCCGTCACAAGGATCGAGCGGCATCAACAACGCGATGGATGCGTACGCCGCCATGGGCGTGGAATTCGGCAGTTCGCTCGCCGAGGTCACCACCGCCTTTCGTCACAAGGCTAAGCAATTTCATCCGGATTCGAATAACGGCGACCGCAGCGCCGAGCCGGAGTTACGCCGCATGTTGGAGGCCTACCAGTTCCTGAAGGAATATTTAAGCCTCAGTAATGTCGAACCTCCGCGGTCACCAGACGCCACCTACCGTCCAACAGAATGAGACACCCATGACACCCACTCCACCTCTGTCGTATGTGACAGACCAGCCTGCGCTTGAATCACTCTGTCACACGTTGCGGCAGAGTCCGCGACTGGCGCTGGATACGGAATTCGTCGGGGAAGATACCTTTATCCCACGACTCGAACTGATCCAAGTTGCCACCGCCACCACCGCCGCCGTCATCGACTTTCCCGCCGTGCAGGCCTGCGGATCGCTCGATGTCTTCTGGGAACTCATCTGCGATGCCAAGATTGAGAAAATCGTCCACGCCGGGCGGCAAGACCTCGATTTGTTTGCCCTCCATGCAGGGCAGATCCCGAAACCATTTTTCGATACGCAGATCGCCGCCGCCATGGTCGGGTATGGGGCCCAAGTCGCCTACGCAAACTTGGTTCAGCGACTCCACGGCACGAAGCTGGCGAAAGCCCATACCTTTACCAACTGGAGTGCGCGACCGCTTTCGGATGACCAGCTCGCCTATGCCTTGGAAGATGTTGAGTTCCTCCTGTCGATCCATACGCATTTACAGGATCGCCTGAAGACACTTGGCCGTTCGGAGTGGGTGAACGAGGAATTTGCACGACTCGAATCGGTGGTGGGGGAAAAAAGTCGAGAGCCGCAGGAACGGTATCAACGAATTCGGGGGTGGGATACACTCAAGCCCAAAGGGGCTGCGGTGCTTCGTGAAGTGACGGTCTGGCGAGAAGCGGAAGCTCGCCGCAGGAACGTACCGCGTGGACGTGTGATGCGAGATGAGGTGTTGCTTCAACTCGCACGCCACCCTCCCAAATCGGTCAACGATCTCCGTGGTCTCCGCGGCGTCCATTCTTCCGAGGTCGATCGACACGGCGGACAGCTCTTGGCCGCCATCACATCGGCACTGGCGCTCCCACCGTCGGCATGGCCTGAAGTTCCTCCTGAGCGAAAGCCGGACCCTGAGTCGACCGGCATTGTCGAACTCCTGCAAGCCGTGCTGAAGGCCCGCGCAGCGGAGGAGGGCATTGCCCCCACCATGCTCGCCACCAGCGCCGATCTGCAAACACTCGTGGAAGCGAAGCAGAATCGAACAGCCCTGAATATTCCCATCCTCCATGGTTGGCGGCGACAATTGGCTGGTGATTTACTGTTGCAAGTATTAGATGGGGCAGTCACCGTCAGCGTTGATCGAACATCCGGCGCACTGCGGATGACCGCGGGAAGTACCTCGAAAGTTGGTTGATTTAGCTCCCGAAAATAACGATCAAAATGTCGTCACGAGAGAACAACGCCCAACGTCTGCGCTCACGCGCGTGCGTCTTCGCACGTCGGGTGCAGCGCATTGTTAGATCTTTCTGTGAGGAGCGCCTTTAGCCCTTCAACGGAGAGTGCTGGCGACGTGCGGTGAAGCATGCGATGGCAGTTTGAACAAACAATCGCCAGATCCTCGAGGCGTGTTGCCACAGGTGCATCAGCTTCGGCTAATGGCAGACGATGGTGAACCTCACAGAAGGATTCTCCTAGAGATCCGAAACGTTGTGCGAAGTCGAACGCGCAGATCTCGCATGCAAGAGCGCCGGTTTTCCGAAGCACATTTGCCTTCTTGTTTTCCACCACGCTCCGGTTTCGTTCGCGTACGAAGTGTGCGAGCCACTTCTTAGAGCCTTCTAGACTAGCACCAGCATCGTCGACATTTGGCAATCATGTAAGTAGACATGAGGCCCAAATCGTCCCACACCGACGCCAGCCTTGGGTTCCGTGCCACCAACAGTCTTACCAGGACATCCGCTTGCTCGGGCGATAGCGGAAAGACAGTCGTTGCTGGTCCAGCCTTTAGAAATGAGGCGGTATTCAGAATTGGTACGGTTCGCAGCTCAGCGATGCCCGGCATCGATTCGAATCGCGTTGTTAAGTACTCAACTTGGAATAGCTGGTCACCCTCTTCGTCAAGACCACAATCTGTCTGAAGGAGGTGCGCCAGACCGATCATGCGAAGAGCCGGAGTGGATTCCCAGCAGAACAATCTGTCGCCAATAAACCATTCCTTTGGCGCCCTGCCCGTGTGCCACTTACCACTGGTACTCGGCACAAGCATCGAGTCCCAGTCGTTGACGTAGGGATTACCTTTGATCACCCAGTATCGCAATGTTGTTTCTCCGAAGGTCTCACTATAAGTCGACGTCCGAACCATTTTAGCCAAGCCAGCAGAAACCCCCTGCTAACCCGAGGCCCTGCGAAAGACAGGCGATTGCACAAGCTGCTGGATCAACATTGCTTTTTACGCGACATCATCCATGTCAGCCAGCCATTTTTCCCAGCATGTGCTCTATCACCTCGCTGTGCTCGTGCTGGGGACTGAAGAGGATAACCTCGGTATCTTGGCCGACTTTGACCGTGTGTCCAGGTGGCCAGTAGAACAGGTCACCCCGGTTGATCACTTCTTGTGTGCCGTCTGCGTAGGTGACGGTGAGTTCACCCTGTAATAGGTAGCCCCAGTGCGGGGCTTGGCACAAGTCGCCCTCCAACCCTTGAAGGAGTGGTGATATGTCCATACCGGCGGCGAGAGAAAAGTACTCGCCGCTGATCATGCCGTACTCGGTTGCGTCGACGAAATTTGTCTTTTGTCTTGCGACGGCACCCGGTACGTCGATTCTGGCTGGTATGTCTTGCTTGGCTATTCGCATCGTGTGTGCCGCCGTTGTGGCTGTTGATGCCGAACAAGGGGCCTAACTATAATTCGACGTCCGAATCATTTCGGCAAACCAGCAGAAACCGCCTGCTAGAGAAGCTCCTTCACAGATTCCGCCGGTCTTGCCAAGATCGCCTTCTCATCCTTCTCGACAATTGGACGCTGGATGAGATCAGGATGGGCCACGAGCAGATCGAGCCATTCATCGTCTGATAGATTCTTTTTTCCCAAACCGAGTTCTTTGTAGATGTCCTCTTTGGTTCTCAGGATATCTTTTGGCGACAGCCCAGCTTTCTTCAACAGGCCTTTGAGTTGCGCCTTGGTGAAAGGCGTCTCATAGTAATTGACGGCCTTATAGGGTTTGCCGCTCTCTTGTAACAACTGCACTGCCTGACGACAGGTACTGCAAGTCGGTTTCTGGTAGATCGTGATCTCAGCCATGTTCGAACTCCTTGTGATAGTGTCTTGGCTGCCTTGACGCCATTTTTACCCCTGTGATACATGGGTCTCATTCTACTGGTATAAATGCCCATGATGCCAACGCCAATATTTGGAACGAGTTCAACCGGTCAGTTTTCCTGCGCCACGGATACCCAGCACACCCTGCGAGACCTCCGCACAAAGCGTAAGGGACAGCCGGTGTGTGTCCTCGGGCATGTCTTGTCCCGCAAAGGGCAGGAAGGCACCTTCGAAGTCTTTAACGAGCGTTTGGCCATCGTCAAATTCTCCGACGGCGGGGCGATCGGTTACGACCCTCTCGAATTGCTCTTACCCACCTCCATCGACGAGAAGGGAACCGCCTACTTCGAAATTCGCCCCTGCCGGCTGTGCGAGCAACTCTTCCCTCTGACGGCTGAAGAATGTGAGGCAGCAGAAGAACCGACCCTGTGCCCAGAATGCCGCACCGCGTAGGCGATGGCGCGTGAAGCGCGAGACTTGCGAGCAAGGCGCGACAGGCATGACACGAAGGTTTTGAATTCTGAGTTCTGAGTTCAAAGTCCCGGAAAGCTCGAACCGTCATCCGTCTCGCCCTTCTCGATCCTTCCCTAACTCAGAACTCAGAACTCAGAACTCAGAACCCAGAACCTCTTCGCCCTTCCCGCCAGTCTCGCTCGGCTTTCCTGCTAGTCGACCAGCGGCGCGATCTCCAGCGCTTTCTTAATCAAGCAATCGCCCGCATAAGACTGCAAGGACATCGGCAGCATACCGGCGTCGATGACATGCACCGTGACAATCTGAAATCCTTCAGCGACTTTGTATCCTTGCATCTTTACAGCATGGCAGATTTCGAGTTTTCTCCAAATCGGATTTTTTAGAATCGTGTCCGATGCGAGTAGCGTCATTTCTGATACCGCGTCATTCACTGAGACGATCGCCGACACTCGCGCCATATCTCTTGGCGCCTCACGCACCACGGCAAAAACAAAAATCTCACCGTCGGCCTGAGGCGAGGAGGCTGTGCCCATTACGATGAGACTGATGAACATCAGCAGAAGCCACATAGGCCACGTCGTGGCGTACCTCCGCTGCCTATCTATTCCTTGCGTGAACCGAATGGGCATAGATTTCTCCGGTCGAGAATGTCCGGCGGCTTGAGTATGCCAAGCGATTGGAGCCATTTCAAGGACCGGTCTTGCCGAACATGATAGACTCACTTCAAGACGTCACACAGTTGGCCATTCACGCGAAGGAGTATGATCATGCCACATGATTTTATGCCGGGGCTCGCAGGCGTCCCCGCAGCCAAATCCTCAATCAGCGATGTGGATGGGCAGCGTGGCGTGCTCGAATATCGCGGTATTCGTATCGAAGAACTCTGCCTGCGATCGTCCTATCTCGAAACCGCCTATCTGCTGCTGTTTGGGCATCTTCCCACAGAGCCGCAGTTTGCGCGGTGGAACGAAGACATCCTTCATCATCGCCGGATCAAGTTCAGGATCGTCGATTTATTAAAATGTCTTCCGGAGCATGGGCATCCAATGGACGCCTTGCAGGCTGCGGTTGCCGCGTTGGGCATGTTTTATCCAGGCCGAAACGTTCAGGACGTCGAGAACAACTATTGGTCTGCCGTTCGTCTTGTGGCCAAACTGCCGACGATCGTTGCGGCCTGGGCGCGGTTGCGGCACGGGAATGAGTACATTCCGCCGCGTGACGATCTCGGCTTTTCAGAAAACTTTCTCTACATGCTCACGGAGATGGTGCCGCTTCCCTTGTGGGGCGACATTTTCGACGATTGCCTGATCCTCCATGCTGAGCACACGATGAATGCCTCAACCTTCACCGGCATGGTCACGGCTTCAACGCTGGCCGATCCCTATACGGTCGTCGCATCCTCGATTGGAGCGCTAAAGGGCCCACTCCATGGAGGGGCCAACGAAGAAGTGGTGCAGATGTTGAAGGAGATCGGCGATCCAGGGAAAGCCCGAGGGTATCTGGAAGAACAGGTTCGGAACAAACAACGGCTGATGGGCTTTGGCCACAGGGTGTATAAAGTCAAAGACCCTCGCGCAACCATTCTGCAAGGTCTCTGTGTACGACTTTTCAAGGAATGCGGCGACTCGCCGATGTATGAGGTGGCCGTAGAAGTCGAACGGGTCGCAGAAGAGCTACTCAAGGGGAAGGGGATTCATCCCAACGTCGACTTCTACTCCGGGATTGTCTACGACAAGATGCGCATTGAGACCGATCTATTCACACCGCTATTTGCCATGGCTCGGGTGTCGGGCTGGCTGGCCCATTGGCTGGAACAGCTTCGCGAGAACAAACTGTTCCGTCCTGACCAGATCTATTCCGGTGAACATGGCCGGCCGTATGTGCCGATAGAACAACGCTGAAACGTGCGAGACCGGCGAGACTCGCGGGACGGGCGAGATGCAAGGATTTAAGGCCAGAAGTTTGAGGTTTTTAGAACGTTGAACCCTGAACCGCACGCGTTGACTATTGTCTGACACGATCATCCCACTTTTTCTCGCCTATCGCGCCTTTCCCGCCCGTCGCGCACCGCTCGCGGCGTACGCCCGCGAGCGGCCCTCTTGACTCCACGGCAGCCTGAATTATCTCTTCACTCAGACAGGCGAATCGGCGCGCGCCGCAGAGAGATATTCTGAGACAACGGTGAAAAATAAGAAGGAGGTCTACTATGACACTCGTACGATGGGATCCGTTTCGTGAACTGGAAGACATGTCAGATCGATTGAATCGGATGTGTAACCGTCCGGCTTTGCCTCGAATAAACGGCAAAGAAACCATGGTCGTCGCCGACTGGGTGCCATCCGTGGATGTGAGCGAAACGGACGGGGAGTACCAGATTAAGGCCGAGATCCCTGATGTTAAGAAAGAGGATGTGAAGGTGACGGTAGAAGACGGCGTCCTCACGATTCAGGGCGAGCGGAAGCAGGAGAAGGAAGAGAAGGGCAAAAAGTACCATCGAATAGAACGTTCCTATGGCAGCTTTGTTCGGAGCTTCACCTTGCCCGATCTTGTGGATGAAGAGAAGGTGAAGGCCGAATTTAAGGATGGGGTGTTGAATCTTCAGCTACCCAAGACCGAGAAAGCCAAGCCGAAAGCGATCGAAGTCATGGTCGGCTAATCGGCCAGCGGATCATTCAGTTTGATCAGAGGCCCGCTCCGGCGGGCCTCTTCTTGTTTGAGGCGTCCTGCGAGATTGCACCGGGATACAGTGTACGGTCCACTGAACAATGCGCTTGTGCCGGCAGGGGCGCTGAGTTTATCATGACGCCCGCACGCGAAGAACCTGTATCCTGGGAGGAGAACGGATGAAGAAGATCCCCAAAGCGACAGCGGTTCTGTCGTCACCGATGACTCGAGTTGAACGCGACACGATGGGCGAGTTGGCCGTACCGGCCACAGCCTACTATGGTGTACAGACCGCCCGCGCCATCGAGAACTTCCCGATCAGCTCGTTGCGATTCCCCCGCGCCATGATTCGAGCGATGGGACTGATCAAACGCGCTGCTGCGACGGTCAATCACTCGCTGGGCCTTCTCGACAAGAAACCGGCAGATGCCATCAAGCAGGCCGCAACTGAAGTGGTTGAAGGGAAGCTTGACGCCGAGTTCCCTGTGGACATTTTTCAAACCGGTTCAGGCACCTCGACGAACATGAACACCAACGAGGTGATTTCCAATCGTGCCAGCGAGTTGATAGGCGGAGCGCGAGGCAGCAAGCTGGTGCATCCCAACGACCACGTTAATCTGGGCCAATCCAGTAACGATGTGATTCCCACGGCGATTCACATTGCCGCAGGGGAAATGATGGAACAGCAGCTGATTCCCGCACTCAGCTGCTTACGCAAAGCGCTGGCCCGCAAAGCCAAAGAGTTCGATGCGGTCGTCAAGATCGGCCGCACCCATTTGCAGGATGCTACGCCGGTGCGATTGGGCCAGGAGTTCGGCGGGTACGCAAGACAGATCGAACTCGGCATCCAACGGGTCACGCGGGCGCAAGAAGCCCTTAGCGAAGTGGCGCTTGGCGGCACGGCAGTCGGCACAGGGCTCAATTGCCATCCAAAGTTCTCAGCCAAGGTCATGTCCATCATATCGAAGGAGACCGGCTGCGCGTTTCGAGAAGCGAAGAACCACTTTGAAGCACAGTCCACCCAGGATTCGCTGGTCGAAGCGAGCGGGGTGTTGAAGACCCTGGCCGTCAGTCTGATGAAGATCGCCAACGATATTCGCTGGCTCGGCTCAGGCCCGCGTTGCGGGCTTGGGGAGATCAATCTGCCGGAGACCCAGCCAGGCTCGTCCATTATGCCGGGGAAAGTGAATCCGGTCATCGCTGAATCGGTCACCATGGTCTGCGCGCAGGTGATCGGCAACGATGTGACGGTCACAGTGGGAGGGCAGGCGGCCAACTTCGAATTGATCGTCATGTTGCCGGTGATGGCCTATAACCTCTTCCAATCCATTGAACTCCTCTCGACCGCCTCGACCAACTTTGCGACCAAATGCATCGACGGCATCACGGCCAACGAGGCGCGCTGTAAGAGTTTGATCGAGGACAGTCTGGCCATGTGCACGGCCCTGGCGCCGGAGATCGGCTACGAGGCGGCGGCGAACCTCGCCAAGGAGGCCTACAAGTCTGGCAAGTCCGTGCGCCAGGTGGCCCAAGAGAAAAAAGTTCTGCCTGAGAAGCGGCTCACCGAGCTGCTTGACCCTTGGCGGATGACCGAGCCCGGAGGACCAGTAGGAAGCGCAGGGGGATAGAGGGCAGGGGATGAGGGTCTGTTTAAGATCCTCTCCTGTGTCCTTGGTCCAATGCCCAATAGCCGTACAGTTGCGACCAGTCTAAACCATGCCGCCATGCATGACCTTCAATGCCGCTACCAACTGGTGCAAGGGTAGTCCAGCTTCTCTCTTTACTATTCTCTCATCCCCCGGTGGAAACGTTTCGTGGTTTACCGATTACTACACAGGCTTGAGAGCTTCATCAAGGTATCAAGGCCTTGGCATAGTCGTAGGAGTCACGAGCTCAAGCGTTTGACCTTCGTAACGTATGTAATCACGATGCATAATCACAGCCACTAACGGCGTCTGTATCCTATTCTGGTTCAAGATCCTGCCAGGGACAGAGTCTCCCTTTGGGCACACCTTCCGCCGCATTTATTTTCCTTCGCCGAATACCCCGTAGCTTGCTACGGGGATGAAGGCGAGGAGAACCCTCCGTAGCCTTGGCGAAGGAGGGTAGTGGCTTCGGAGAATTTCGCA
>JAWXBV010000011.1:0-12290 GCA_034440335.1 Nitrospirota bacterium
TGGCTATCGGGATGAGGAGTACATGCGGCTCAAGATTCTGACCGCCTTCTTGCCGCGGAAATGAGCAGAATTCACCCACACGAATCTGCATTGAGCCACAAAACAGATTGCAAGTGCGATGACGCCTTTTTACGGTGAAGCTGCCTCGGAACAGTTCTATCGCTTGCTGGACAGCAACATTGGCGCAGTGAGGGAATACTCGGAGGCCGCCCTCGCAGGGGATAAGCGACAACAAGATAGTGCGCTTGCCCACTTGGCGTCGAATGCCGACGAGATCGCCGATTTTCTGAGCCATCTCAATCCCTACCTGCGGAAAGACATTGTTCGGGGCTTGATCGCAACACATGGAGCGCACCATGTCCTCCAAATCAACCGGTACATGGCAAAGGAATATACGCACCTAGGGGCAACCTGGCCGATGATGCGACAACATGTCTATGTCATTGCGGATACCATGACGACGGCGTTGGCAAAACAGTTTCCGGATAAGTTTTCCTGACTGTCGGGGTTGGTGCCAGGGGCAGAAGCGAACGAAAGACACGGCCTAGCCATCTGAGCAATTTTGCTCAGCCCCCCTGCATCCCTGTAGTCATAATCGGTAGTCGTGGTAGGGGATGAACATGTGGAACAGCTCGTCGGCCCAGCCTTGAGAGGTTCTGGAGACCTGTGGCATCGACGGACACCGGCACTGTAATTTTCCCTGTGTTCGCTGCGTCCTTGTATGCGGAAAGGGCTATCTCTGGGCGAAGAGGATAGGGTGGGAGGGAAAACAACTGCCGGGCTGTGCGGGTTGAGAAGTCTGATATTTTTGAGCAGCCTGAGACTATTGTGACGTCGGTGCCGTAGGGAAGATTCCGACGGCATCTGGTGGATCAACTGAGTTTTTCCACAGCTTGCAGAGAAGGAACCTTGCTATGGACTTAAAAGGTCTTATTCAACGAGAGATTGGTGAGGGGGTGACTGAAGAGGAGTTGGCCTCGGCAGTCGGTGTCTCAGAGCAAACGATCATGAATATTCTGGCCGATGAACTCCCCCAAGACCCGGCCATCTGGGACACATTTGCCAGACATTTTCGCATGGATGTGGATTCCCTACGAACCGGCGGCCAGCCTTATGCGGATGGGTTGTTCGGACTCACAGGGAGCACCCATCACTCTCCTGTCGGCGAGATGCGGAAGGTGCCGTTGCTGAAGTGGGATGAGATTGACCAGATGGTCGGCAGCCAAGAGCCACCCCATGTCATTCGCGCTGAAGCGATGCTCGAAACAGACGTTCCGGGGAAACGCACCTTCGCTATCCAGGTAAGAGACGATTCCATGCAGCCGCTTTTCAGCGAAGGCGAGGTCATTTTTGTCAATCCCGATCTTCCTCCTGACCCCGATCACTATGTGGTGGTCGATCATGAGGGCGGCGGCCCCACGAAGGCTCTTTTACGACAGCTGAAGGAAACCGGCGGGCAGACGATACTGCATCCGCTCAATCGCCGGTATGACGATCTTCGCATGACGAAGCAACACCGTATCGTGGGCCGAGTCGTACGGTTGCGGAAGAATGTATGACCATCCTCTCCCATCTTGCTGTCCAGAATATGGGTATGTGACGAGCGAGACAGGGGCAGTTCAAGATTCGAACTGTGAGTTCGAAACGTCGAACTCCGGCCTTCGTTTTCTTGACGCGCCTAATCCGTTAGATCGTGCTCGTCTCGTCTCGCTTCGCGCACGCGCGTCGTAGATCGCCGAGAAAGGAGTATCACATGAAAAACACTGCTGCAGATATCTTGATCGACACGATCGCAGAATGGGGCGTCGAGGTGATATTCGGCATGCCAGGGGACGGCATCAATGGGATTATGGAAGCGCTCCGGAAGCGACAGGATCGGATCCGTTTCATCCAAGTGCGTCACGAGGAAGCCGCCGCATTTATGGCCTGCGCCTATGCGAAATACACCGGCAAGCTCGGAGTCTGCCTGGCTACGTCCGGTCCGGGAGGCTTACATTTGCTCAACGGCCTCTACGACGCGAAGCTCGAAGGCCAGCCTGTGCTTGCGATCACCGGCCATCACTTTCACGACTTGATCGATACGCACGCGCAACAAGATGTCAGCCTCGACCGGGTCTTCGCCGACGTTGCGGTCTATAACACACGAGTCATGGGACCGAGCCATGTGGAGCCGGTCGCCGATCTCGCCTGTCGGACCGCCTTCGCCTATCGCGGCGTCGCGCACATCAACTTCCCCGTCGATATCCAGGAGCATGAGGGAGGCGAGCGGTCGCGGAGAAATATTGCCGGCCACACGTCTGATGTGTTCGCCCGAAGCGCCCGAATGCCGGCTGACGACGATCTCCAACGTGCTGCCGCAGTTCTGAATGCCGGCCGCAAGATCGCGATCCTCGTCGGGCAAGGCGCAAATGGCGCCGTTGACGAACTGGAACAGGTGGCCGAGAGGTTGGGAGCCCCCATCATCAAGACGATTTTGGGCAAAGCGGCCATTCCGGACGACCATCCCTATACGACCGGAGGCATCGGCCTCCTCGGCACCAAGCCGTCGCAGGAGGCGATGGAACAGTGCGACACCCTGCTCATGGTCGGGACGTCATTCCCCTATATTGAATTTCTGCCGAAACCAGGACAGGCCAGGGCCGTGCAGATCGACATCGACGCGGCACGGATAGGGTTGCGATATCCCGTGGAGGTGGGCTTGGTCAGCGACGGCCGTCGCACGCTTCGACAGCTTCTTCCCTTCCTCATACGAAATGAGAACCGCGCGTTTCTGGAGCAGGCCCAAGTGGGTATGCAACAGTGGTGGGCACTGATGGAGGGACAGGGCACCAGACTCGACCTACCGATGAAGCCTCAGGTCGTTGCTTGGGAGCTGGGGAAACGGCTCTCCGATACGGCCATCGTCTCGTCCGATTCCGGCACGATCACTACCTGGTTCGCGCGACACATTCGGGCCAAGCGCGGCCAGAAATTCTCACTCTCCGGCACCCTCGCGTCTATGGCGAACGGCCTGTGTTATGCCATCGCAGCCCAGATTGCCTTTCCTGAACGGCAATGTGTCGCATTTGTCGGAGACGGTGGGTTCTCGATGCTGATGGCGGAGTTTGCAACTGCCGTCAAGTATCGGCTTCCAATCAAGGTGGTCGTCATAAAAAATAACAGTCTGGGGATGATCAAGTGGGAGCAAATGGTATTTCTCGGAAATCCTGAATACGGGTGCGAGTTACAGCCCATCGATTTTGCCGGGTTTGCCCGAGTCTGCGGCGGGACGGGATTCACGATTGAAGATCCCGCCGAATGCGGCGCAATTTTGGACCAAGCGCTGGCCACCCCAGGGCCTGTGATTATTGAAGCGGTCGTGGATCCCTTCGAGCCGCCGATGCCTCCCAAGGTGACATTCGATCAGGCCGCCAAGTTTGCGTTGTCGCTCGCGCGTGGAGAGCCGAACCGGGAGCGAATCGCCTTTACAATACTGGCGGATAAAGTTCGTGAACTCATCTAACCTGTATGATTCATAAGGGTTCATGACGAAACTGCCGAGGCGGCACGCGAGACGGACGCGCGGAGCCGTGAGGCGCCGAGGCGTCCTCGTGCAGTACGTAGAGGCTCCGATGAGCGAGCCCCGCCGGCCAAAGACTTGCCGTAGCAGCGGATCGGTCTGTCTGCGTGAGGGACATGCACAGGCAGACGATTGCAGCAGAAGCGTTCATGAATAATGGGGGTAGGGCTCAATGAAGCTCCCCGCAGTGACCTGCGGGGAGCTTCATGTTTTCTTCTCTGTCAAGAATCAACATACGGGGTTGTCACATTGAGGAGGGATACGCTGTCAGCCGCGAATCGTCCAGTCACTCTTCCTCCAGCGACTTCTACGACTCGTGACGAGACACTCAACCGTAGCCTGATTCTCTGGAATAGCCTGATGATCGGCTTCGCGGTCATGTCGCCGCCGGCTGGGCTCTATGCCATGACGAGCCAGATCGCCCAAACGTTCGATAATGTCGATAAAACTGTTATCGACCTGCAATCTGGTCACACCGTCAAGCAAACGGTCAATCCGTTCGGCGTGGTTGTGGAATCCCCGTTCAACGGGACATTCGAGCACGGTAATCTCCATCGCGGGCAACGGTTCCCGTCCAACGAGATCGAAACGCCTGGATGGAGTCTTCACGGGGGGGGATTTCAAATCAGATCTAGCGAGCTCGACTACTTTCACAGTTCATGAGGATGTACCGGGCAACTACGTCGCTGAACTCAACAGTCTTCCCATATTCGCGAATTCACAGATCACACATAACCGGTTTTATATCCCTCAAACCGCACAGTCGCTCCAGTTCTCCACACGGGTACAAAGTACAGAACTTTTCAGGACCGGGGCGTCTGACGGCGTCCATTAGTCTTGACGGGGTAGATTTCCAGTCGATCGGTTCGTTCGACTTGACTGCAACGTTGAGCCTGTACTCCCCGCATACGTTTTCTTTGAACAACACGTCGCTGGGGAACATGTCGGGCAAGATGGGGTATATCCGCTTCGAACTCACTTATCCTGGGACAGAGCTTCAAGTGGGTATGAACCGAGTCTATATCGACAATGTTCGCTTGGTCGGGGTCGGTTTGCCACTCCAGACTGAATCCGCTGGTGTGACGACCAGCAATGCTCCCATCCAGATAGCGCAGACAGGCATCACCTCACTGATAGAGACTGCACGGCCGCAGTGGCAGGGGGCTAGTACAGGTGCCAGATGGGGTCGCTGGGGCTGCGTTGTGGCTCGCTGGAACTATTGCACCAGACTTCACGCTCGATCATGTAGCGACTGGTTGGCAATTTGATCGCGCGCAAAAGGACGGGAATGCAGGAGGCAGTCAGAGTGGCTTCAACAATCAGTTTTTCTTTACGAACACCAACATTCTCATGGGGTCGGCATCCCTGAACCAACAATCCACTGCTGACGAGTTCAGCCTCAATGATAATGCGCCGTTTACCTCCGACAGCCATACCGTTAATTCCCGACAAAATGCCAGTTTGTCCGAAGGAGAGAAGACCGGCTTCCGTGATAGCGTTGTGAATGAAAACGGATCCACGGAAACCACTGTAAATGAACATAGGACCGCGATAGACGACAGTACCATCGGTGTAACGGACTTCAATATCAGCGCTGATCTTTCGGCCCCAAGCGGCAAGCGGGCCACTGCCGAGTTTGAGGTCCTCAATTTTGAGAAGCTCTCGTTTGTCCCGTTCATGCAATTGCCGCCCGTCCTCGGTCATGGGAATCAGATCGTAGAGTCCTCCCCCCTCTTCAATGCTGCACCCGGCTTGGGTCAGAGCGAGAATCAAGATGACCAAAGTGCGCTTCAGCATAGTCTCTCCCTTGGTTTCCAGACCTTACCGCCAGATCGTGATGTGGTCAACAATTCCGAAGCTATCAGCTCTCAGCCATCAGCGCTCAGCTTCGATCAACTCGCGTTGCTCAACCAGGCCACCATTACGATCGCCGATCTGGCCGATGGTTACCTCGCGCTCACGCTGGGGACTACCATCACGCTGGATATCGATGCCGCTGGCTACGGCTGGTTCGTCGATTCGACACCGTTCGTGAACGAAGAGTTCACGACTCGTGAAGCGTGAAGCGTCCGACACGAACGACGAGATACGAGATACGAGCGACGCGCCGTGGCAACTCTTTGCCACGGAAGGCAGCGCCGCAGAGGGCAAGATGGATCTCATGACCGTGCTCATGCACGAACTTGGTCACGTCATGGGCCTAGGCCATGTGAGTTCCGCCGTGGATGGCACGCGCCTCATGGCCGGCAGCATCGACCCCGGCATCCGACGCTTGCCTTCGGCGATGGATCTTGGTCTGTCTGGTTCGTTCGGTCTATCTGGTCTATCTGGTCTATCTGGTCTATCTGGTCTATCTGGTGTGTCTGGTTCGGACTCAGAACTCAGCACGCCTGGCCTGAGCCAAGTCGAAGGGCAGAACTCAGCACTTCCGACATGGGCTCCCTATCTCGCGCATTACACTCCGGTCGATTCGACGGACGCTTCACGCTTCACGAACGACGCTTCACGCGGGCTCCCCGCGATCAACCCCGCCCGCCTGGTGCAAGCCGCCCAGACGCCATCGCACGCCGGGATCGTCAATGGCAATTTCGCCAGTCCTGAGCCTGTCGAAGGGGGCTGGGATGAATCCGGTGCGGTCACGATTGCCAATGGCCAGGCGGTGCTGTCCGAAGACAGCACTGTGATTTCAACTCTGTCGCAGCTCTTAACGCTGTGCAGAAGAATTCGCAGCAGACGGGCATATTGGAAGAATCGGTCAGACTTGCGAGCGCCAACCCAACGGCCCCCACGAGTTAGACTAGATCCGTGGCCTTAAACGGTGAGACGAATGGCTATCAGAAATTATCGATGCTCATTCCGATCGAGCTTCGAGGCAAGGCGATCACTCTGGGGTTTCGTCTTGCTGCTCTGCCGTTAGGCTCTGGTGCCGATCGGGTGTGGCCACCCCGTTTCCGCTTGGTGAGATTGACTCAGTGGGTTGCGTGAAGAGGAGTCTGTGCTGGTAAAGATTAGGCGGCTTTCTCGATGGGAGGGGGCGCATGATCTTCTGCCTGCAGCGTTAACATCTGTTGGATCTGTTCGAGTGCGCGGATACGCCGATCTCGTTCAGCGAGCTGTAATTCGACTTCCTCACGTGCGGCTCGATGTTGTGTATTCCGTTCACTGAGTTGTCCTTCGAGCCAGTGAACCCGTTCTTGTGCCGGTTCCAATTCCTGAACTCGGGCGCGAAGTCGATCGGTCTCGGCGCACTGGCTTTCTAAGATCCCGAGGCGCTCGTGCAAGGAGCGCAGTTCCTGTTCCTTGAGCGCCATTCCCTGCTGCGCGGTTTCAAGGGCGGCCTGGGATTGCCTGGTTTCGTGTTCCTGCGCGATGGTCCGAACTTCGTTCTCGCTGAGACGGGTGTGGAGTGTCGTCTGTCCGGCTTCCACGGTCGAAAGTTGTTGCGTTGCCGCAGTCAATTCTTCCTGGAGCGTGTGGATTCGTATCTGGCTCAAGGCACGTTCTTCTTGGTTGGATTGGTGAAGCGCCTCGGATGCGCCGATCTGACCCTCTAACTTTTTGATCTCAGACGCGGACGCTCTCAGCTCCTGTCGCGCCTTCTCCAGCATCTGCTCTTTGAGATGCATCATGGCGGTGACATCGGCGAGTAGATGCGCGCCCTTGCCGACAGACACCTGCTTCAGGAGCCATCCGACTGCTCCCCCTATTCCAGCTGCAATGATCAGACAGCCCAGCATTTGGTTCATGAACATAGTCATAGATCGGACTGTCCTTTCACGCGTAGCTCGATTCGTCGGTTGCGTTTGAGGCTGGCCCTATTCTCCGCATCTGACACTGGCTGTGAGGCCCCATAGCCGACGGTGGTGAACTGGTTGGTCAGGCCGTGCTTGCTCAAGTGTCGTCGCACGGCGTTAGCACGACGGCGGCTCAGTTGAATGTTGTACTCCGACCCGCCGTACTTGTCTGTATGGCCACCGATCTCAATCGCTGTGCCGGGGGATTCCCGTAGTGCGGCGATCAGCTGGTCGAGGGTGGCAAGACTGCTGTGTGTCATTGTGGTGCCTTTCGATTCAAACTCGATGGACGAACGGGCGAGGATCTGATTTAACTTTGTCTGGAGCGAGGCAGGAGAGGTATCAGTCGATGTTGGAGCAGCCTGATGAGGACTTGCCGGAAGGGTTGACGCCTTGGGGGTGAGGGCCACCACCGGGGAAGGCATCTTTTGCATTGGGGCTTCATGGAATGGAGCCTTCGTGGATGAGGCGACCACCGATACTGACGTCTTTGGCGATGGAGCGATGGGAGGCGACGGCTTCAGGGTCCGACCAGGCTTGGATGGACCAGTCATAATTCGATCTTCGAGTGCGAGCCCTGTCCGCGCGAGAGGGGCAATCGCTTGCAGCACAGCAGCCTTCGCACGGTCGCCGTCAACCTGACCACTCACCACAATCGTGTGGCCATCGATCATGATGGAGCCTCGTTCTGTCATGTGACCCAAGACGGGGAGAACGTGAGAAAGGTTGTCTGCCCACGCGACAGGCGTCACCCTCGGATCCACAGTCAACTCATCGACCACGAAACCCACCGTAGCCCCGTAGAGTTCTTGAGCTCGCTGAAGAACAGCGACCTTGCTGGTCTCATTGGGAAGCGAGCCACGGAGGATCAGCATGCCATGCTCGACACGTGCATGAAAGTTCGCAGGAGTGACCGGGCCTGATGCGATCGATGAAGGTCCATGGCGTGGAAGGCACAGAAGGGCAAGGAGGGCAAGTGCAATAATACCAACTGCGACAATTGCTGCACTCTTCACGGTTCACCTCTTCGAGGACTGGCGCCTGCCTGCCTTTGTAAAACCTAGCAGATAAGTGGGAAAAATGTGTCAGCGGCCACTTTTTTCAGGATAATCTTTTGAATGTTGAGCGCAGGGCGGTACAGGATTGGTGGAGGCCCCCAAGGGTGTTAGAAGCCATGAGTCCAGGCCCCTTGCGGCTGCGCTGTCTGAGACGAAGGTTTCGCCTGAGGTGTTGGCAGGGTCTGCAGGGCCCGGAGAACCAGCGTCTTAATCAGCGTGCATCACCTAGCATTTCAAGTGGTTACAGCGAAAAGCGTCGGGCAATCTTCCTTGTAGGCAGGGATCAGATTCAACTGCTCCCTGCCTGAACGTAGGCCGTTGGTGCGGGGGAGGGTTGTGCCTTGAAGGCGAGGCGGCTGGTTAGGTTATTGGTTTCGATTCTTGTGTTCAACCAGAGACAATAGGGATAGGAAACGAAGCAGATCGACTTGGCAGCCACGAACGACGCGTCAGGAGAGGGCACCGAGAGGGCAGTGCCTGGCGAAGTAGCGGGTCAATGGTGAGGTGGTTAAAGTGCGGCAAGAACGAGGCGTACCAGTCCAGAGATATCTTCTGTGCCGGCGGTGGGCAGCATACGGTTCGTCATCCGATTGTACCCGGCTTCTAAGGAGATCCTCGTTGTCCATCCCTGTGATTGTTGAATATCCCACGCAAGTTTCCCTCTCCCACCGATATGCATCGTGTCGATCAACCCATCATTCGAACGTGTGCCGGAATAGTTCCCCATGGCGCTGATCAGTAGCTGTTGACTTTGCTGATACTGCAGGGCCACTGATGCCGACGGCGAATGGATGCGAACGCCCGACCAATCCCGTCCCTCCTCTCGATACCACAGGGTCGGAGAAATGGTCAGGCTGCTCGACGGGCGAAAGCTGGCCGTCAACATCTGCATCTTCACCGTATAGTCCGTTCCGCCACGAAGGAGATCGCTCCCGATGACATAACTCGATGCCAGGCGGGCATTCCAGTCCCTGCCGGTATAGGCGACGGCGCTTTCTAGGGTGTGGTTATAACTTTGCTGAGGCGCGACACCGAGAGGTTCAAGCGTGCTGTTCAGGGAGTTGTGCGCGTAGGTCAAGGTGATCTCCGGCCAGACCGGACGTTTCCAGGATAACCCGACTCGCCCATACGTCTGTTCGAGTCGAGAGCGGGTGGAGTCTTCGGTCACATTGTTCCACTGTTGTCCGACCGTGCTCCGCAGCGTCGTCGAGCCGGACGTCCATTCTCCCCAGGCCTCACGTCGTGCTTGGTCCGGCCCCTGTAAGAACGCCTGCCCGGCCGATCGTGACAGCATCCCATAACGGATCGGCCCTGCTGTGCCGGTCAGACCGAGTCGGATCATGCGCTGTGAGGCATCGTGAGGTGTATCGCCGGGAATCCTGCCTTGAAGCCATCCGACTCCCCCCTGATTGTGAGCCACTTCCGTTTCAGTGACCATGATTCCGTTCAGCCATATGGTTGAAGACTGGAGTCCCTGCGTGTGGGCTGGATCGGTCTCTGGGGCGAGGTCGCGTAGTCGGGGCGAGGCGACAGATGGAGCAGAGAAGGTGGTGGTGAGACTGGTCTGATAGAGGGGAGCGGTGATCGCTTTCGAGTCTGCTTGGGATCCTTGATCGGATAATAATCTCGCCCAGCGGTGAGCCACGTCGTCTGAAGCGGACTCGTCACCTCCCCAGGCCAGAGGAGGAAAGAGAATCAGCAAAAGCATCAGGGGCAACGTGAAGAATGTGTGCATCGTTCACATGGGTGGTGCGATCCAAATCCATATGAACTCTAGCACTCGATGATTAGATCATAAGATATTGAGAAAGCAGATTATTGTCATTATTTGTCCTACGCGCTGCAAGGTGAATGGACGAGGAGAAAGGAAGGGAACTATTCGCCATCGCAACCGGCGATCAGGATCACGGCCATTCACGTGGGACTGTCTCCGGCGCAGTGCCTGCTGAAGTTCGACGTGAAATTGCTGCGACGCCTTGCGAGGGGACGCGCGGAGCCGGGAGACCCCGATGCGATCTCGTGCAGCAGGTTGAGGGTCCCGGCGAAGCCAGCCGGATGAAGGCGCGCCGTTCGCTCCCTCGTCTCAGGCTTTCACGGCTCCTCGTACCCGTCATCCCCCTCCTTCTCCCGCCCCTATACGATGGTGGTGGGAGGGATGGGAGAGCGACGAACCGCCATGAATCATGCGGAACTAGTCGTCTTCCGTGATCCTGATTGAGAGTCTCGGTGGGTTCGGATCGGTCAGCGAGAAGGCATCGGTAACTTGGGGCGTAAAGGTGAAGGTGCCGGCTGCGGACGGGATACCGGAGATCACACCGTTGTTGGGATTGAGCGTCACACCCGTCGGCAATGCGCCTGAAAATCTCCAGGTAAATGGCGGAGCGCCTCCGGTAGCCACCAACGTTCTGCTGTACGGTTGAGAGCGGATTCCATCGGGGCGCAGGGAGGCAGAGGTCGTGGTGATATTCGGCGGTGTGCGGGCGATGATGTCGAGGGATAGGGCCTTACTCGCCGTTAAAATAGGATTGCCGGAATCTCGAACCGTAAAGGTGTGGGAGCTTCTGCCTTCGCTTCCAGCCAGAGGAATGCCGCTGATCGTATGGGTGGCGGCACTCCACGTTAATCCATTTGGCAACGCAGGCTGAACGACTGGATCCCATCGAAGTAGCGGGGTGCCTCCGGTCGCTTGCAAGGTCGTCGCGGAGTATTGCTGATTGACAATGCCTACCGGAAGGGGAGGACCGGTCGGTGGACCGGTCGTGATGGTCGGCGGTATCCTGGCGGCATTGACGTCCAACAAAAGGACTATTTGTGCAGTTTGAATCGGCGATGAAGCGTCTCGCAGGGTAAAGGTGTGCGACGTGGTGCCCTGTCCGGTTGGTGTACCGGTAATCGCGCTGGTGGTGGAGTTGAACGTGAGATTTGCCGGCAACGCCGGTGTGACCGACCAGATATAGGGCGTGACACCTCCGGACGCGCCCAGCGTGGTGGCGTAGGGTTGATTCACTGCCCCGTCTGGTAGGGCAGTGGTGGCGATCGTCAAGGGCGCTGGGCCTGGATCGGGAGGTGGAACCGTGGCGTTATTGGTGTCGCCGCAGCCGGTCAACCAGCCGACGGCCAGGAACGACAACAAGAAGGTCCACAGAAAGTTTTTGGCGAGCCCTCGACGAGCATTTACGGCTCTACGATCCATGCAATTCAGCGACATGATTCCGATTCGTCAAACACCTCTTGGCCGTCGTTTGCACCGTCGCGGATCCATTTATTTTTCAGTTCTGACTCAGGGTTCTACCGTGATGGTAATCGTGTACGTTTTCGGTGTTCCGCTTTCTGCGGTGACGACGACGGAGATAGGGGGATTACTCCCGCCCACGAGAGGAATACTTGCTGATGGCGTGCCAGAAGGCGTACCAGAACCGTTAATGGTCAATGTTGCAGTAGAATCTGCCACCGTTGCGGTGACCGTGGTGTCCGTTGTCGTGTCTGGAGCTGTCACAGTGTAATTCGCGGTCCCGGCATCGAACGTAGGGGTAAGCGCTCCCGCTGAAACGTCCAACGCCGAGAGATTATTGTTTCCCGAAGGTACGAATGCAGCGCGGTTTACGGTGACGGTATACCCTTTCTGATTTCCGTTCGGTGCCGTCACCTCGATGTCGATCTGCGTATTGGTCCCCGCTGCACCGAGGGATACGGACTGACTGGTTGTTGGCTGGCCATTGATGCTGACTGTGGCCCCGGAGTCCTGAGGTCGCGCCGTCACGGTGACGCTGGCGACGGAATTGGCGACGCTCACCGTGTAGCTCGTTGTATTCGCCGCAAACGCGGGGACCAAGGTCCCTGGCGAGACCGTCAAACTCTGGAGATTGTTATTGCCCCCCA
>JAWXBV010000012.1:0-3510 GCA_034440335.1 Nitrospirota bacterium
ACAGTGCGGTGTCTTTCATGGGGTTGTCGTCCAATCCAAAAAACAGCATTCTGCTTCATGGCGGAAAAAATTCACAGTAGAATTGACGAAGAACCAAATATCATATCCTCATCCTAATGCGAGAAGAGCGGGGCGGGGCGGGTGATCGGTCAATTTGGTCTGTCTGGTTTGTCTGGTCTATCTGGTCTGTGTGGTTTCTCTTCATAACTACTCAGGGGTTCAGGCTGAAGGCCGAAGGCTATCCATTGACAGCGACCGCCTTGCCGGGAACGGCAGGCAGCCGCACATCCCGACCCGTCAGCGCAGGCGGACGGGCGGCCAAGGCATCAACAATCCTTTGCCGGATGATCTCGCGGAATTGGTTTTCCATGGAGGACACTTTCGCTGGATATCGTCCGTATTAAAAGGACAAAGGGCGCACACACTGAAGGCTGGCGTAACTATCGACTTCGGCTCGTGGTGACGGTGTATGGAAATGGTTCTAGATTCGAGGTTCACGGTTCGAGGTTCAGGCTGAGATTCCGAAGGTCCGAGGTTCGACGTTGCTGCGACATGAGCGACAGGCGACGGATACGTCTGTTGCGGCTCTCAGGTGAGACGCGGCTCTGGAGCACAGCGCGAGACAGATGATCGGGTCAATTGAGGTGTGTGGCTTGTTTGGTTCATGTCGTTCATGTGCTCTGCATGCTATTTCTTCTAAGCTATTTGATGAGACCAGAGATGATTCTGCCCGTTTTATCGCTTGCTGACAGATCCCCTCACGAAGACCCCTTCTCCAAGACGACGAGGATGCGAAAAGCCAGGTATCGACTCAATGCGCCTAAGGCGCGTTCAACCGCCAGGGCGGGATGGGCCATTCACGTCGGTATCAAAGATCGACGATCGAATCCCCCGCTGAGCAGATAGGCGAAGAAGGCCCGTCGATGGCGCTGGAGTTGCTTCAAGGTTGGATACAGCTCGTGAACGCCGGCTCGATCGTTCGAACAGAATCGTCGAGAGCAAGAAATATACTTCGTCACGCCGGCACCACATCGTTCACATCGATCTCCACCGCTGCGGCTTGCTGAATGAGCCGGATTCCCAACACGAGCCGGTGGCGCTTTTCTTTGCGCAAAAGAATCCCGCGCACGCCTTGGAGTGGCCCACGAATCACTTCGACCATCATGCCTTCATGCAGATAGGGATGCGGATCGTAAGGCAGCACCGTGGTCATGAGTATTCTGAGCGCCGCAATCTCCTCATCGGGAATCGGCTCAGGGCAATGGCTCGGGCCGACGATATCGACCACACCGATCGTCTTGAGCACCGGCAGTTTTTGCTCCGAGGCAAAGTGGACAAAGCAATAGCCTGAAAAGAGCGGGACTTCGATTTCTTTCTTCCGATCCTTCCATTGACTCAGACGCGTGACCGTCGGCAATAGCGGTTCGATGCCTTGATTCGCAAGCTGGTCGCGCACGATCTTTTCATGCCGCGACCTCGTCCGAAGGGCATACCAGCGTAGTGGATGGTCTGTCTGGTTCATCTGGTCTGTCTGGTCTTGCCGGCCTTGTTTCGGAGATACGTAATGAGGCCCGAAATTATTCGACTTGTTTTCCCAGCTTGTGCATAGATGGCATCAAAACTCTCTTGGGAGAGATACTTTTGATCCAGTGCCACGTAGGCATGACTCTGAGTCTCTGCCGCTGAAGACATGGCTATAAACAAGAACTGCACAAACTCTTTATCAGAATGCCGAACAAATCCTTCGGCGATATTGGCCATGACGGAGACAGCGGCTCCTTGCATTTGCCCACAAAGGCGAAGGTCATTTTGCCATATCAGGTTCCGGCCTATCGCTTCGTAGACTTGCCGCGTCAGCTGTCGAGCTTCTTTCCAACAATCGAGATCCTCAAACCTGGAGAGCTTCATTGATCTGGTCTGTTTAGACTGTCTGGCCGATGAGGTCCATTCTATCTTTCCAACCACCTAACCAGATAGACCAGACAGACCGAATAGACCAGATAGACCATTTTTGAGACAGCTCCGCCCTTTCACTTACAGGACCACTTCGCCCATCCACACAACATTGACTCAAGCGCGACGGCTTGTCTGATTTGTTTCGTTAATTTGGTTGGCCGATTCTTCCAACCAGATAAACCAAACCAACCTCTTCAACCAAACAAACCAGTCAATGCGCCACGCCTTATTCAGGCAGACCGAGTCTCAGTATCTTTTCCCGCGGGACTCCTGACTGCACCAACTGTTCTTCGGAATCTGCCGCATGATCGAGATCCGCAATCAACACCCGATCGAATTGCCATTGGCCAATCGTATCCAGTGAAGAAACGGGACAAGAAAGAAACGACTCGCGCGAGCTTCCATCGATAAATCCCACACAGTCGATATTCATCTCTCGAAGCGACAGATAGGCCAATTCAGCTAACTCGGTCGTCCCGTAAATCACCACCCGTCGGCCATGAGTACCATCGAACGTCGCCATCATCTCTTTGAGCCGAGTGCGCATGTCACGGTAATACGAGAGGGAGTACTGCATGTAGAGATAGGTCAGCCGTGACTTTTCCGTAAAGCCCTGTGGCGTGAGGAGATACCTGATTCGATTGCGCGGGATGGTCGTGATCTTGATGTGGCCCTTTCGAGCCAGACGCTTAAGATAGAGATTCGTCAGACCGAGCGCCACGCCAAGTTTTGTGGCAAGGGCTCGCTGAGTGGCCCCGCCATCTCGATCGAGTTCGCTGAGGAGAAGAAGATCTCGTTGACCTTGTACATCCATGAATTGTACGGGTAAATTACTTATATGTTCACAATATGAACAAAATAGGTAACCCTGTCAAGCAGTTTTGTCCATGTCTGACAAGGACCTGCCCTGAAGAACAATCTCTACAATGTGCGGGGAGAAGTGGGCACAGCATCCTGCTGCTTCACGGCATAGACCGTGATTTCAGTGCCGTAGCCGAGATGACCGGCAATCAGCGATACGGGCCGGGCAATCAGACGGTCGATCAATCTGCGGAAAGGGACAGCCTTTCGAAACCGATGCTTCCAGAGTCGATCCATGCTCGCCATGAAAAAAATGCCGGTGACACCGGTTCGAATACGAGTGAGCCCAAACCCTGCCTGAGCCATGATTCCAGAAAGGCTGTGCCTATCGAAATGATAGATATGCCTCGGAGGATCCAACTGGAACCACCAGGGGCCGAACAGCTTGAACTCTAGACTGTTCACATTGGGCACGCTGACGGTCAATAGTCCGTTATCCTTGAGCAATCGATGCACCAGACGTAACGCATCGACAGGACTCGGGAGATGTTCGAGTGAATGGCTCATCAGAATCAGATCGAACGATTGAGGAGAAAACGGCGCCGACTCCAATATGCCGGTGTGAATATCCCCGGTCGTGAGTTCACGCGCATGCGCGGCAGCGACCTCGCTGATTTCGATGCCGGAGGGCTCCCATCCCTGATCTTGCAAGGCTTTCAAATTCCCCCCCGCCCCACAGCCAACATCCAGCAC
>JAWXBV010000013.1:0-16407 GCA_034440335.1 Nitrospirota bacterium
CGGTCCGCTGTTGGTTGAGGGAGCGTGCGGCACCATGCGGAAGCCGTAGGGTATCGGCTCAAAGGTCTTGGCCTTTTCGTGGATACTTGCCCGGCTGCGCCACCAGGAGCTTTGATGCACAAAGGGGCCGTGAGCCGGGTCCATCAAGCCGACAATGCCGTCGTCGATGGTGCAATCCAACAGGGTCGAGATGTGAATCATCCGATAAGGGGACGAGGGGAGCGGCAGCGGCGGTACGTCCGGGATGTCTTGGATCGGGCGTTGAGGATCAGGAATGAACACCCACACGTAGCCATCCTGTTCACGGCAGGCATAGGTGGTGATGCCGATCTTGTCGACACGAATCGGAGAGCCTTCGACGAGCGCAGGGATTCCCCGGCAGCGGCCTGTCTGATCGAACTGCCAGCCATGGTAGGCACATTCGACACAGTCGCCGTTCATTTTGCCGAAGGAGAGCGGCATCCCGCGATGGGGGCAAATGTCGCGCATGGCCGCGACCGCACCCTGTGATGTTTTGCAGACGAGGATCGGGAGGCCCAACAGGACGGTCCCCTTCAGGCTGTCGGGAGCGAGTTCACTACTCAGGCAAGCGGGATACCAGAAGCCAAAGAGCGGTGCGCTCTTCGATGGCTTGATCTCGGTGATGAGTTCGCTGTTCATGGAAAGCATAAGATGGGAGGGATCATCGGTTCGTCTGGAACTATATCCGGCATGCTGAGTGGGGTCAAGGTCGTTGCCTTGACAAGAAAAAGAACCGGAGACTATAGTTAAAATCCCACTGAAATCACCAAATTTATGCGGAGCTGACAGGAAAGAGGGTGTCATGACAATCGCGCAGATGGATCCAGCGGTGACGTTGGCTAACCTACAGACCGCGAAGACTGACAGGGTGACGATCGTGCTGCTGAGCGGCGACATGGACCGAGCGATGGCTGCGTTCATCATTGCCACCGGCGCGGCTGCCATGGGGATGCGGGTGACCGTCTTTTTCACCTTCTGGGGCCTCAATGCCATTCGCCGGAAAGGCGCGGCCAGCTCTGCGAAAGACTGGCTCCGTCGGATGTTCGGCATGCTGAATAAAGGGGGTGCTGATCGTCTGCCTCTCTCGCGGTTCCATTTTGGGGGGCTGGGCACGAAGATGATGCAAACGGTCATGAAGCAAAACCGGATGCCGGGTGTGCCGGAACTTATGGAGACGGCGCTGGACCTGGGTGTTCACTTCATTGCCTGCACGACGACCATGGGGCTGATGGGGATCACCAAGGATACTCTGATCGAGGGTATCGATCAGTTTGCCGGGGTGACCACCTACCTCGCGGAAGCCAAGCAAGGTAGCGTCAACTTGTTCATTTAGTTCATCTGGTTTGTTTGGTGCGTGGGTTCACAACCAAAGAAACTAAACAAACCATACAAACGAAACAAACGAGACGTTATGCCACATGCCGATGTGAAGCTCGATACGCTCGGGTACTTTTGCCCGATGCCGATTATCATGACCTTGAAGAAGATCAAGGAACTGACGTTGGGCCAGGTCCTTGAAGTCGTCTCGGACGACGAAGGCATCAAAAAGGATATGCCGGCCTGGTGCGACACGACCGGCCATCAGATGGTCGGGCTTGAGGAAGAACAAACGAAGTCGGGAATGATCTATAAAGCGTTTGTCAGAAAGACAAAGTAGGCTGCACAGACAGAGCTTTCACGGGCTGGAACCTTCCACGGTCCCAATGTCAACATAGCCTCAGGATGCTCAAGAAGACCGTCCAGCAAGGCCGCAGCGAGTGAAGGCCCGGAGGCGTACCCTCTGGGGCGCACGGTGCGACGAATAAGGAGCACCAAGTTTGTGCGCGCCGCCGAGTGGTGAGGCGGCCGGGTCCCCGTTGAGGGCTTGAACGATGCGAGAACGCCGCTGGCGGTTTTTTCAGCATCCTGTTAGTAGATTGAGAAGCCGGAGGGCTGATAATCAGACCTCCGGCTTCGTTGTGTTGATTTTCGATGGGGCAGGACGTGGATCGAATTGTCGAATGTGTGCCCAACTTCAGTGAGGGGCGAAACGAGGCAACGGTGCTGGCGCTGGTATGCGCCGTGGAATCCGTGCCGGGGGTCTGGCTGTTGGACCAGACGATGGATCGGGACCACCATCGTTCCGTCTTGAGCTTTGCCGGTGAACCGGACGCCGTCGCTGAAGCGGCCTTTCGCGCCATTCGTGTGGCGACCGATCTGATCGATCTTCGGAAGCACAAGGGCGTCCATCCGCGGGTGGGTGCCACGGATGTCGTGCCCTTCGTGCCGGTTCGTGGTGCAACGATGCAGGATTGTATCCATCTGGCGAAGGAATTGGGGCGACGGGTCGGAACAGAGCTGGAGATCCCGGTATTTTTCTACGAACAGGCGGCACTGCATCGCGATCATGCTCCGCTCGAATCGGTCCGCCGAGGAGGGCTCCAAGGCCTTGCGTTCCGCATGGCTTCCGATCCGGACTGGACACCCGATTGTGGCCCTCCCCAACTTCACAAAACGGCCGGCGCTGTGGTGATTGGTGCGCGACCTCCCTTGATCGCCTTTAATGTGAATCTCCGCTCGATGGATCTGGCGTTGGCCCGATCCATCGCAAAAGACATTCGCCAATCGAACGGGGGGCTGCCCCATCTCAAAGCGATCGGTGTGGAGTTAGCCAGTCGACAGATGGTTCAAGTCGCCATGAATCTCACCGATTTCATCATCACGCCTCTCCATGTCGCGTTTGAAGCGGTCCGAGCCCGAGCCGCTGAGCAAGGTGTGGCGGTCGCGGGGAGCGAAGTGATAGGGCTTGTGCCCCAAGCAGCACTGGTTCAGGCCGCCGCGCATAGTGTGGCGCTCGAACAGTTCGATTCAACGCAGGTACTTGAAATGAGATTGGAGACTCGGCTGTTTGGTGAGCTGGCTCGACAGGCTTCGTCTCACGAACAGGAGTCGGTTGATATACACACACAATCCATCGCGGACTTTTTGGACGCGGTGGCTGCGGCGACCCCGATTCCGGCCGGCGGCACGTCCGCGGCCTTGGTGGGCGCCCTCGCGGCTTCGCTGGGGATCATGGGGGCGCGCCTCAGCCAGCAACGAGGCGTAGAATATCGGCTGGGTAAAATTGGCCGGAGGCTTCGTGATCTCATGCAAGCGGATGGCGATGCCTATCAGCGGTTTCTCCAAGCCACGAAGCTTGCGAAGACAGACCGGACTCGTTCCGCCGTCTTGTCATCCGCGCTCCATCTGGCGACGGAGATTCCGCTTGAAATCGCCGAACAGGCTATAGAGGCTGGAGCGCTTCTTCATGTCTGCTCAGCAGGAGTGAAGACACCTGTTCGCTCTGATCTCATCGTTGGGCTGGTGCTGGCCATCGCCGCCGCCGATGCAGGATGTCGTACAGTCGAACAAAACATAAACATCCAGCGCAATCAACGGCTTAAGTTCTCTCTTTGCGACCGGATTCAGTATGCGACTATCCGCCTTGAGGAACTCCGGGGGCTATGCTACATTACGCCCCTTGCTCAGAGCCGATCCGGCGCGAGAAAAAAACCTGTACAGGCACCGCCTGGGAAAGTAGATAGACGGGAAGAATGGAAATCAAAGTCTTCAACAACAACGTCGAGAAAGCGCTCAAAGTTGCCAAGAAGAAGCTCGCGGGGGAAGGACTCTTCCGAGAACTGAAGCGTCGTCGGTTTTACGAAAAGCCGAGCGTGAGAAAGAAAGCCAAAGAACGTGAGGCGCAGCGGCGGCGTCAAAAATGGTTACAGAAGCGTAAGCCAGAGTAAGCGTCCTTTCACAGGCTCGCCCGTTCAGTTCATCGCATCTCTCCCAAGGCCTTCAGATCTCTCCCTCATCCATGCACCAGGACCAGATCACTGCTGCGCTTCGAATCGTGAAGCGCGAGATTCGGCAGTGGGAGGAGCCGGTCCTCGGCATCGTGTCGCGCGAGTCGAACCGAGATCCCTTTCGCATCCTCATATCCTGCCTCCTCAGCCTCCGGACCAAAGACAAGACGACCGGTGAAGCCAGTGCCAGGCTATTCGCATTGGCGCATCAGCCCGCCACGATGCTGACCCTCCCGCTCCAGAAGATCGAACGCGCCATCTATCCCGTCGGGTTCTACCGAATAAAAGCCAAATCCATTCATGCCATTTGCTGTCGTCTTCTGGACGTCTACGGAGGAACAGTTCCCGACTCTATCGAGGAGCTGGTGACACTGTCGGGAGTCGGCCGGAAAACGGCCAATTTGCTGGTGACGGTCGGCTATGGCAAGCCCGGCATCTGCGTGGATATCCACGTGCATCGGATCAGCAATCGCTGGGGCTATGTGAAGACGAAGACTCCGGAGGAGACTGAACAGGCGCTACGCCGGAAATTGCCGGCCCAGCATTGGATCACCTTCAACGATTTACTTGTTCCCTATGGACAGAATCTCTGCCAACCGGTCTCGCCCTTCTGCAGCCAGTGCACACTCACCGAATATTGCGATCGGGTTGGAGTTAAAAGATCGCGGTAGGCGTAAGGGGTAAATGGGTGAGCGCGTGAAATTCGCCATCGCCTGACGCCTTACGTTTTACGCCTCACGGCATTCAGATGAAGAGCGTCGTTTCCGCTCCTGCCGTGAGAGAGATGATCGCCGGGAGCCCCATGACGTCATCGACGTTTTTTTCAACCGCGGCACTGTCCACCCCCATGTATTCAAGGCCGGCACTGCAGGCGATCAGCCGAAATTTCCCGACCTGTTTGGCGTCCTGAAACATTTCCGAAATCTTCGGTACTTTCTTTTCTTTCAAGAGCCGTGTCACTTCGTCGGCTGAGGCGGCATACTCGGGGGGGAAATCTATCTGGTCGATCTTGCCCTCGGCCAGTTTCTTGATCGTCCAGAATAATAAGATCACGATCACATCTTTTCCCATCGCTGCTGCGGTGAGCCCCAGGGTGGCAACCTGGTGCAGCGTATCGTAGGTGGCGTGATGGGCGAAGATGACGAACTTGGGTTGAGTCGGCATGGTCGGGAGCTACTCCTTTGTGGCGCGCATCTTGACGCTGTTCACATAATCGGTAATGGCCGCATCGACTTCGTCCCTGGTCATGGGGCGGTCATGCGTTTCACTTTCGTCCACGAGATAGGTCTCGTGCTCTTTTTCCTGCCGCAAGACGACGGAATTCTCCGGCGTCACATCGATCAGCATAAACCACTCGTGTGCCCCCTGTGTGATGATGACTTCTTTGCCCAGACCTTTTTTTCTTATCTCGATATGAAGATCGTCCGATGCGCAAAGGGAGGAAGGAATCGTCAACAGTCCTGCGCTCATGACTGCGATCCCCAGCAAGGCGCTGAGCTGAAGTCTGAAGGGCGAACGACACGACATGGCAGCGCGAGTATAGCCCGCCGAGAAACATGCCGTAAACATTCGACTCGGAACCTGTCAGACTGAGCCGTTCGTGACGAGGCGAAGGATGTGCGGCCAGATGCGAGGTCGCAGGCCCGGGAAACCCGGAGGCCTATTCGCTGGAATACGCTGAGGGTCTTTCCAGACCGAGTACGACGCAGATGGTCGCGGTCGTTTGCCGCAGCAGCACGGTTATGTCGAACAGGCTCTTTGCCCGCATGATTCATGAAGCTTCTGCTCCAAGCGCGGATACGCGGCTGTGACAGGCAGTCTCGCGGTTCAGCCCTTTGACATACTATACAGTATGCCTCAGGGCTTCACCTCTCCGAGTGCCCGTCTCGCTTCGCGTCTGCACGCTTTCGCAACGAACCTTCATGAATAATGAGGGCTAGGCTCGGCCCGTGGCTTGAGTGCCTCCAGGTCGCATGCTAGGATGCGCGGTGCATGGATGACTTATTTTCAACAGTTCAGCAATGGGTTCCGGTCGATGTGCTCATCGGTCTCACCGCGGCCTCGGCCATCGGGTTTGTCGGTTCTCTGATTGCCATCCCGCTGATTCTCGTCCGCTTGCCCGCCGACTATTTCGATACACGCACTCCCCGCCATTGGATGAAAGACCATCACCCAATGCTGCGCCTGTCGGGGTTGATCGTCAAGAACGTGGTCGGCGTTGTGTTCTTCTTGGCCGGTGTTGCCATGCTGTTTTTGCCGGGGCAGGGCCTGCTGACGATGCTGATCGGGATCTCCCTCATGGATTTCCCTAAAAAACGTGAGCTGGAGGCGAAAATGGTCAGCCAGCCGACCCTGCTGAGTGTCATTAATGGCATGCGCCGTAAGTTTGATAAACCACCTCTGACCCTGGCCCCCGGCCCCTAGCAGGATGCTGAAAAAGTCCGCCAACGGCGTTCTCGCGTCGCTCAGAGGCTCAACGTACCGAAGCGTACGCCTCGCCTCTTCGCTCGCTGCGGCCTTGCTGGACGGCCTTTTTGAGCATCCTGCGACTATTTTGAAATCAGTGCCATATGGAAGATTCCAGTGGTGGTTTATGAATAAACCGGGTTTTCCCGCAGCCTGCTAGCCCGCATCATGCCGAGCACCGAGTCCAACCGCAAGACGCTCTATCTGATCGACGGGAGCGCCTATATCTATCGTGCATTCTTTGCCCTGCCGGCGCTGAATAATTCCCAAGGCCTCCAGACCAACGCCATCCTCGGTTTTACGACGACATTGTTGAAGATCATTCGTGAACGGAAGCCGGACGGCCTCGTGGTGGCATTCGACGAAAAGGGCCCAACATTGCGCCACGCAGAGTTCACGGCCTACAAGGCGCAGCGGCCGCCGATGCCGGAAGGCATGAGCGCCCAGATTCCCTACATCCATCGCGTGGTGGACGCCCTCAACATTCCTGCCGTCCGGCAAGCCGGCTACGAGGCAGATGATTTGATCGGCACGCTGGCGCACCAGGCGGAGCAAGCTGGGTTCGACGTCGTCATCGTCACCGGCGACAAGGACATGTTCCAACTTCTGACGCCTCACGTGCGCATCTACGATCCGGTGAAAGACAAGTGGTTGGGCGAAACGGAATGTGTAGAACGCTTCGGTGTGGAACCGGCGCGCGTCGTGGAGATCATGGGGCTCATGGGAGATGCCGCTGACAATATTCCCGGCGTGAAGGGCATCGGTGAGAAAACGGCGATGAAGCTGATCGCCCAGTTCAAGACGATTGAAGAACTCCTCCGTCGTGTCGAAGAGGTCACGCCGCCTCGGATCAAAGCCTTGTTGGTCGACCAGGCCGAGAACGCCCGCCTTAGCCGGAGACTGGCGACCATTCAACTGGATAGTCCCGTGGCATTCGAACCTGCGACCTATCATCTGAAACCTCCGCATCAGGACCAGCTGACCGATTTGTTGCGCGAGCTGGGGTTCACCACGCTTCTCAAATCATTTCAGCCGTCGTTCTCACAGGCTGAGGCGAATGCGGTTGAGACGGAGCTCGTCCAGGATGAACCCTCCGCACAGCGATTTGTGGAGGGCTTGCCGAAGGGCGGCGCGCTTGGCGTGCAATGTCTGCTCTCCTCCGGGCCAGGCGTAGAGGCGGATGTGCGGGGAATTGCGCTGTCTACGGGAGAGAAGACCGCGTTCATCCCGCTCGACGTCCAAACGTACATGCGACCGATCATTGCGCTGCTGCATGATTCCACCAGAACCAAGGTGGTCCACGATCTGAAATCGACCTTGCTGGCCTTTCACCGCATTGGAGTCACTCTCGCGGGCCCCTATCTGGACACCATGGTGGCCGACTATCTGCTCAATCCGAATCGCCGAGATCATCAGCTTGAGACGGTCGCGTTTGAAGTGCTGGACCACCGGCTTGGGACCGGAAAGAAAAACAACGACGACCCGAAATCCCTGTTCGACGACGAGGACACCGGATCGTGCGAGGAGGCAGCAGAGGCCGCATCGGTGCTGGCCAAGCTCGCCCAGCCCATAACGCAACGATTATCGGAGCAGGGGAGCCTCACGCTCTTCACCGACGTGGAAATGCCGCTGGTGCCGGTGTTGGCCGAGATCGAGCGGAACGGATTCTTATTGGATGTCGAGGGGCTGCGCAGGCTCAGCAAGGAATTGGAGCGGGATCTCGACAAGATCATGGAGACCATCGCCGTGGTGGCCGGCGGCGAGTTCAACATCAATTCACCGAAGCAGCTCGCCACAGTGTTGTTCGAGAAGTTGGGACTCAAGCCGATCAGGAAAACCAAAACCGGCTACTCGACCGACGAAGACACGCTGACCCAGCTGGCGACGCAGCACGAATTGCCCGCGCAGATCGTGCACTACCGGAGCCTCAGTAAACTCAAGTCCACCTATGTGGATGCATTACCAGCACTCGTGAATCCGGAGACCAAGCGGCTCCATACGTCGCTCAATCAGACCGTCGCGGCGACCGGGCGGCTCTCCTCTACTGAGCCAAATCTGCAGAATATTCCGGTGAAGGGCGAGTACGGATTACGGATCAGGGAAGCCTTTATCGCACCGACAGGCCACACGCTGCTCTGCGCCGACTACAGCCAGAACGAGCCGCGCATCCTCGCGCACCTGTCGCAAGATCCACGGTTGCTTGCCGTGTTCGCGAAGGGAGAGGACATCCACATGGCAACGGCCATGGAGATTTTTGGTCTGCCCTCCAGTCAGATCACGCGGGACATGCGACGCGTGGCCAAGACGGTCGTCTTCGGCATTGTCTATGGGATCAGTCCGTTCGGCCTGGCGCAAAACATCGGCGTGTCGCAGGCCGACGCGAAGAAGTACATCGAGACGTTTTTCGAAAAATTTTCAGCCGTGCGCGCCTTGATGGACCGGAATATCGAAGAGGGCAAAACGAAAGGCTACACAACGACGATTCTCGGCAGGCGGCGTCCAATTCCCGAGTTGCAGAGCGGCGATCCGGTGCAGCGTGGATTCGGCGAACGCATGGCCGTAAACAGTCCGATCCAGGGCTCAGCCGCGGATCTTATTAAAGTGGCAATGATCGATGTGAATCAGCGGCTGCATCATGAGATGCCGCATGCCAAGATGATTCTCCAAGTCCACGACGAGTTGATCTTCGAGGTACCGGAGAAGGACTTGGAAGAGGCCAAGCATCTGGTAAAGACAGAGATGGAAGCGACAGGAAAAAAGCTGGGGCTGTCGGTGCCGCTGAAAGTGGATTTGGGGGCAGGGCATAATTGGAGAGTCGCGCATCCATGAGCGATATCCTGATTCGAATCAAGTGAGCAGTATTGGCCGGCAACTACGCATTCAGCGAGAAAGCTCGGATTGAGATGGAAGCGGACAGCCTGACTGAACTCGATGTAGCCGAGTCGATCTTGACATCGGTGGCCATCTCGAAAGTGCTCCGTTCTACCAGCATCCGGCGAACGCGTTCAGGAGAGCGTCTGTACGTGATTCAAAGCACGAACCTCAATGGACTTCTGATTTATACGAAGGGTAAACTGGTATCTGAAGTTGAAGTGGACACCTACTACTTCCTCATCTCTTCCAAGAAGGCCCTCTGAGAGGCGTCCTATGTTGAGCATCACGAAGTGTCCCACCTGCGGCAGCGATAAGATTAAGAAGGTTCGGCGGAAGTGGACCGGCAAGTTTCATGGCCAAGCATACTCGGTTCCACGGCTGGAGTTTCATGAGTGCCCAGCTTGCGGTGAAAGGGTCTACGATCGCGTGGCCATGAGGAAAATAGAGGCGCACTCGCTGGCTCTTGCCAAAGCCCGCGCTTCCTAGCAGCCATCGCCTGGGCACAAGTCCGTTTCCCACTCTCGATCACTTGCTCGAATTCATGGTTCTCCCAAGTCTGGGACGAATTGATCTTCCCAGTGCCCGGAAATAGGCTTGGCAAAACCAAGCGTTCGTGGAGCGCGAGATAAAAAGTGTGGCGAGCAATGTAGCCTGTCAATACCGCTCAACGTGGACTCAGGTATAGTGTACAACTGGCGTGTGACGCATCCATAACAAAAACCTGAGTGAGGTGACTTATGCAGAACGTACGTTTTTCAGCCGCGTGGGTGATCGCGGGCGTCTGTCTTAGCGCATTGGCATTTCTGCTGGTGACAGGGCAGCCGTTTACCGCGAAGGCTCAAGAGTCGAAACGGTTCCAGTACAAAATCGTCGAGGTCCTTCCTGACACCGAGAATATGCAAACCAAGCTGAACGAGTTCGGATCAAGCGGGTGGGAGTTGGTGGCGGTGTCGATGGGGAATATGACGGAGCCGAGGCTGATCTTTAAAAAATGAGGGGGATCGGGAGCAGCCAGCCGTCCTTCTTGCTCGCAGAACGCGCACGATCAGAATGTGCTCGTTCGATGCGCGCAGTAAAGGACAGATTGGCTGCTCCCGATCATGGATGCAGGGGGGTAGGAACAGTGAAAAGGAAGTCGTTCGACGGCCGCAGTCGGAATTCACCTCACTGACCCGCACAAAATGCGAGTGGGGGAGAGAGTGGCGTGTGCGCGCAGTGGAAGATCAATCAGCCCCCATCCCTGAAGGTATAACGAGTAAGCAAGGGCGGTGGCGTTTAGATAAACTTCCATTTCTATATAATCTGAAAAGCTCGCTCAGAGTTCTGCCATCCCAAGCTCTTTTATGCGTCACATGAAGTCCGAACTTAAATCTAAGCCACTTTCCAAAACGGATATATCCGCTATAATGCGCGGCGTCCGTTCGAGTAATACTGGACCAGAGGTAAAATTCCGAAGGGCCTTATGGGCAGAGGGACTACGCTATAGAACATGTTCAAAGAAACTGCCAGGGAAACCTGATGTGGTCCTGTCCTTGCATCGCCTGGCGATTTTCATTGATGGTGACTTTTGGCATGGTGGCCAGTGGCAGCAGAGAAGTTGCTCGGCGCTGGAGGAGCAATTCAAGAAGACTCGTTCAAGACAGTATTGGTTGGAAAAGATTCGCCGGAATATGGACCGAGATTGTGCGGCAACGAATGCTCTTCTATCAGATGGCTGGACGGTGCTCCGTTTTTGGGAGAGAGATGTGAAAAATAATTTGAGCAAGTGTATCGAAAAAACACTCCATGTTGTGGGAAGTGGCGCCAAGCGAGCCCCCTTTTCTGTTATCGCAAGCAAGACCGTCGCCGAGTTTTTTGCAGGAATAGGCCTGATGAGGGTAGGGCTAGAGAAGCAAGGTTGGGCTGTCAGCTTTGCAAATGATATCGACGATAAAAAACATGAAATGTACAAGCATCATTTCATGGACGAGTCGGATCATTTTTTGATTGGCGACATACACAAAATACCAGTCGAAAGAATCCCAACAGTTACTTTGGCGACGGCATCCTTTCCTTGCAATGATCTCTCATTGGCTGGAGCTCGTGCTGGATTGCAGGGAAAGCAGTCATCAGCTTTTTGGGGGTTCATCCGCATTCTTAAGGAGTTGGGTAAGAGGAGACCGCCTCTCGTGCTTTTGGAGAATGTTACGGGGTTTCTTAGCTCTCATGAGGGGAGAGATTTCGCGGACGCGCTGAAGGCCTTGAATCGGTTGGACTACCTGGTAGACGCTTTTATTCTCGATGCTGCACGCTTTGTTCCTCAAAGCAGGCAGCGCCTTTTTATTGTGGGGCATCTAAAGGACTGCGTTGATATTTCAGAGATTCATGAGCCGCTCTCTTTTTATGAGAGTGATGTACGCCCCAGAGCGCTGGCCGATTTCATCTTCACTCATCCAGATATAGGCTGGATGATTCGGAATCTTCCACCTCAACCCAGTACTAACAGTCAACTGCAAGACTTACTTGAGGATATTCCAGATTCATCGCTTCAGTGGTGGAGTGAAGACAGGGCGCGATATCTTTTTAGTCAAATGAGTCCGCGACACCAAGAAATTGCAAGGCGAATGATTAATGGAGGCCAGTGGTCGTACGGGGCTATTTTTCGTCGTGTTCGAAAAGGAAAATCTATGGCCGAGCTTCGAACTGATGGCCTAGCTGGCTGTCTTCGGACGCCGCGAGGGGGGAGCGGGAGACAGATTCTTTTTAGGGCTGGAAGAGGAAAATATTCTGTTAGGTTGATTACTTCCCGTGAGTGTGCCCGTCTCATGGGTGTGGGTGAGTACGCGATATCGGCTCCACTTAACCAAGCTCTATTTGGATTTGGTGACGCAGTCTGTGTCCCTGTTGTCGAGTGGATCGCTAAATATTATCTGAACCCGGTTGTAAGCGAACTCATACGAGGCAGGGCATTAACAGGGGCCTGGGAACACGCGTAGCTATGACTGACAAACAGAAAGTGATAAGTAAATTTTCTCTGTGGTATTCGCAGTTACCCGTTCACCGAGCAAGCGGTGGGCCAGCAAGAGGAACAATTGCGGCGGCTCTAGTTCTGTTAGAACGACTTAAGGAAAACTGTAACCTCAAACTCGACTCCCATAGGGCTCCTGGAAAGTCTCAAATCAAAGGCGTAAGTGGCACAGCCGTTGCGCGCATATTGTCTGCGTTTGGAGAGACCAGACCTTTTCTTAAGGAAGGTGGTAGGACAAATCGGGGTGGGCCGGGGGATATAGGGAAGATGTTGGAGACCTTGAAGTCAGCCAGACTAGACCGTTTCCCTGTGAAGGAACGAAAAGAAATAGCAAGAGAGCTTCAGTCATTTTTGGTTGCAAAGGTTCGAGAGTTTCACAATCGAGAAAGATTGAAAGTTGTGTACGATACATCGAAAAGCACATGGCAAGCCGTACATGACCTTTTAGCTAAGGCTCGCGAAGCAGGGAAAGAGGGCCCTGTAGCCCAATATTTGGTTGGCTCAAAACTTGAGCTTAGATTTCCTGACATCGAAATCAGGAATGAATCCTACAGCACGGCCGATGACCAATTAGGACGTCCAGGCGATTTTCAGATAGGAGACACAGCGTTTCATATCACAGTTGCTCCGATGCATGCTCTCTATGAAAAATGTAGGAGCAATATCGACAAGGGGTTTAGGGTTTACTTATTAGTGCCTGATAGATGCCTCATCGGTGCGCGTCAGAATGTTGAAACAACCATGCAGGGACAAGTTGCCGTAGAGTCAATCGAGTCGTTCGTTGGGCAGAATATTGAAGAGTTGTCAGTCTTCTCCAAGAATAAATTGGTTGATGGGTTTGGTCGTCTACTTCAAACATATAATCGAAGAGTAAACGAGGTCGAGGCTGATAAATCCATGCTCATAGAAATTCCCCGTAATCTGCTACGCGATTAGCTAACTCAATAGTCTGTCCTGCAAAGTATTGCCATGTTTAAGATCGCCCACTCTCATGCGAGAAACAAAGGGGTCTGAGCTCTTAGAGATGTCGGTGCCGCAGTCGAGTCGTAAGTCACAGGAGCAGTTGTGATGGTATGTGCAGCGCGCTGAAGAGACTGACCACGAGCTGGCCGATATCGCTACCCAGACCCTGACTTTCAACCCTAGATCTATACATGCCGACTCACCAAAGATGACGCAAAGGAGGAACGCATGCCGACTATTGAGAAATCCATTGAGGTCAACGTGCCTGAGTATACGGCTTATGCTCAATGGACGAAATTTTGGGAGTTTCCCCAGTTCATGGAAGGGGTGAAAGAAGTCACACGACTGGATGCCAAACGGTTTCATTGGAAGGCCGAGATTGCGGGTCAGGACACAGAGTGGGATACGGAGATCACAGGGCAGACGGCGGACCAGCGGCTCGCGTGGACAAGTCGAGGCGGTGTCATCAAGGGCTGGGTCGTGACCTTTCACCCACTCTCGAGTGCCAAGTCGAAAATCTTGCTGCAAATAGAGCATGACCCTCAGGGTTCCGCTGAACATGGAGGGGAGACATTGGAAGCGATGTCTCAGCGCGTCCAGGGAGATCTGGAGCGATTTAAAGCACTCATCGAACAACGTTGGCACCCGCCTGGTCGCGACACAATCTTCGACAATTTTCCCATGTAACGTAAACGAAGGGGCTGACCCTTCGACTTGTCGTTGGCTGGCGCCGGCGGCTGTGCCGTGAAGGCCTTATCGGGAGTACTCATTGAAGGAGTCCGAACATGGAAATGAAGAAACCCCAGGAGGCGACCCCGGTCGTGGCAGACAGTATTGATGCGAGCGAGACTTATCCTTCCCGGCGTGAGCTTCTGATTCAAGGAAGCCAAGTAGCGGCCGGCATAGGGGTTGCTGCCCTGCTTGGTAACTTGGGAGTTTCCCCCGGCAAATCGTATGGAATGGTCCAGCCAGCAATGAGTCTTCTCGATTCCCTGACGCCCGCCAAAACAGCCTTGCTGGTGATCGACATGCAGCGCGACTTCCTATTGCCGGAGGGTTACGCGGCACAGGCGGGGCTCGACATCGCGCCTCTGGTCGCGACCATCCGCCCGATCGGAAGGGTGCTCGCCGCGGCGCGCGCAGCCGGTCTGCTGATCGTCCATACCCGCGAAGGCCATCTGCCAGACCTTTCCGATTGTCCACCGTACAAGCTGGAGCGCAGCCGGAGGGCCAATGCGGAAATTGGCTCAAAAGGTCCGCTCGGTCGCTTGCTTGTACGCGGCGAAGTCGGGCACGATTTCGTGGATGCCTTACGTCCCCTAGAGAAGGAGATCGTCATCGACAAGCCTGGCTATAGTGCGTTTGCTCACACCATGCTGCAACAGGTGCTGACCAAGCGCGGCATTGAAACGCTGATTATTACAGGCGTTACTACAGAAGTTTGTGTCAGCTCAACCCTACGTACTGCTGTCGATCTTGGTTATCGTTGTATCACTGTGAGTGATGCCTGCGCTTCGGGCGATCCAGCCTTGCACAAGGCTGCGTTGGCCATGATCGGTGTGGAAGGCGGCATCTTCGGCGAAGTTGCCACGACCGCCGCGGTTGTCGAGCGATTCGCATGATGACCAGGTCAAAAAAATCAGGCGATTGCACAGTCCTGGGCAGAAGTATCGGGGGGGGGTATCGAGCGGTGTCCGGTATCGTTTCCCAAGAAAGAGGCAAATCTCCTAGAGCGTGAGCGTCATGATACGAGTATACAAAGGGGCTTGACCCCTCGTACTTGTCTGACGAAGTCGGCCACCGATTCGAGGAAGCTCAGAAAAGGCGACCGGGTTCCGTCGAAATGGGGGGCCGACGTGCGTTGGAATCAATGGCCAGCATGGATCGGAACACGCAGCCCCCGACCAAGATAGACCCCCAACTCAGCAGACAACAGAGCGGAACGCTCCAGTGCCAGACAGTTCGTGTGAGAGGTTCCATGCGGAGCTCCTTTGGTGTTTCCGTGAATCTCACTCCCGGGTATGGTGATGGGTCTCGCCCTGCCGATCGACGGCGAAGCCATGATATCTCTCGGCGCGAAAGCCGTTCATCAGACGCACTGTATGCTATCAGCCCTCGATTACGGGAACGTCAGGGGTGTGTCACATTTGGGTAAACACAGAGAAGGCTTCGGATCCAAGGTGATTCAGATTCACAATTCTTGACTCTCTGTCTGGTGGGGCCTAAACTTTGGTCCAAGATTTGAGAAGGGCGCACATGCCGACTGCGAAGAAACAGGCGTTGGAGATGGTGAAGAAGTTGCCGGAGAAGGCGACGTGGGATGACATCATGTATGAAATCTACGTCCGTAAGAAACTCGAGACTGGTATCAACGCTGCCGATGAAGGGAGAGTTGTTCTGCACGAAGATGTCAAGAAGCGCTTTATCAATAAATGACTCGCCTTGAGTGGACCGAACCTGCCGTTGCCGACCTCGAAAATATCCAATCCTACATCGCCAGAGATTCCGCTGAATATGCCGATGCTATTGTTGAACGGTTGATTCTTTCTGTCGATCAACTTGAGTCATTTCCAGAAAGTGGCCGGAGTGTGCCTGAATCAGCGGACGCAAAGATGCGGGAACTTCTTGTCGAGCGGTACAGAATTATCTATCGGCTCAGGAAGGGAGCGGTACAGATTCTTGCAGTGGTACATGGCGCAAGAAATCTTGCCAAGGTGAAACCAAAGCCATGGGGCAAACGATAGCCAATCTGATGCCTCTCTTCTGCGTGGGCTGTCCTCGCAATTTCGGGTACTTTCCCTCCCATAATCGCCATCATTCCCTCCATAGACTCTTCTCTTAATCCCCACTTGACAGCCCTTGTCCTGATATGTAACATTTTGTGACATGACGGCCACACACTTCAGGCAGGCGCGGGTTCGGTTGGGGTACACGCAGGCGAAGCTGGCGGATGTGCTGCAACTAAGCCGCATGACGATCAGCCGTTATGAGGCCGGTACGTGGGAGGTGCCCTTGTCGGTCGAGATGGCGTTGGATCAGTTGGGGTCGTCGCAGATTCCAATGTTGGGGATGGTGGCAGCCGGGGCGCCGATCGAACCGATCTCGCAAGCTGAACTGGTCGCGGTGTTGCCGCCGTTGTTGCGCGGTGGCGAGACCTTCGCGCTACGAGTCAAGGGCGAGTCGATGAAGGACGACGGCATTCTTCCTGGCGACTTGGTGGTGGTGCGGAAGCAGGGGACGGCGCGGAAC
>JAWXBV010000014.1:0-5803 GCA_034440335.1 Nitrospirota bacterium
TGGCTCAGCACAACGCAATGCGTGTGGCGACTTGGGCATTGGCGACCTCCTTGCCCAAGACTGTACGCTCTATCTATTACTTATGCAACTAAGCACTAGATCGTTCTCGACCAACAAGACTCGAATCATCGCAAACCTCACAGATACCAGTCATCGCCTCGGCGAGGGGGGTACGCTCTCACCTCACATGCAACGAGACGCTCGATCATCGCATTCAACATGAAAAACGGTTCTTCTTCTGATAATATTGCGCACGAGATGCCAATCAGGCCTTGCCATCGTCATGAGGCGAAGGAAATCCGGTCCACTACGAGGCAGCCTGTCTATGAGCGGACATACAGAGGGGGACGATTGCGGCAGAGGCGCTCATGCGTCATGCGGGCTAATTGGAGTGTTTCTGGCTGGTCTTCTCCCGCGCTTTCCATTTCCACGGCGGCACAGGATTGGAGTCGGCCCACAGGCCTTTGCCGGAAGCCCTGGCCAGTTCTTCAATCACTTCGAGGCGGGCATCGCCTGAAGTTGATCGTTGCCACCAGGCCAAGCCTTCTTTCAGTAGCTCGCGACCTACATTGCGCCCGTCCTGCAGAAAGACCTCGGCAGATACCCGGCCCTGCTTGCTTCGCGTAAGCCCTCGTACCACCACGTCGCGATTCCCAACGTACGCTGCTGTCGCGCTCTTCGCCTGTTTCCCGTAAGGCTGCTTGAGTTCTGGACAATCGATGTCTTTCAGATAGATCGTTTCGTTGCGGCTCTGGTGACGAATGGTCAATCGATCGCCCTCATGGACGGTGACGACTCTCGCAACAAAGTCTGCGGCCCATGAGAGATTTGGACAGACAGCCACCAGGGCGAGCACAAGACCGGCGATCATGTAATGCTTCGACATCATTCTGTATGTTGGCGCCCCTGGGTCAGAACGATTATTACGCCACGAGCAGGATCTGACTATTCAAGCACGATCACCCTGCGAATCAGGGAGCTTCTATCGGCGCACACGACCGAACACTGCGACAATCAACAATGTTTATTTTGAAGAAACATTATCGGTGAATGATCTATATGGAGCCGGCGATCCGGATTGAACGGACGACCTGTCATCGGTTCGGCCCTGAAACCTGCCTCACCGATTCCTACAAAGGGGGCCAGCCCCCTTGTACGATCCCCACGAAGGGGGCACACCCCCTTCGAACCCCCCAGGCCGCCCGTTCAACCAACAGGAATGCGCGCCCAACTGTGTTGTGGAGCTTGTCCTCTGTAACGTATGGAGCCGGCGATCCGGATTGAACGGACGACCTGCGGTTTACGAAACCGCTGCTCTACCAACTGAGCTACGCCGGCCCTGGCGCAAGACACCACAACTTACACGTGTTTTTTCTCAGCCTCAAGGAGTTTCTCGTGTCACCACAGTTGAGAGACACTAGGCTCCATGCCTGACGCTCTGGCTGACTGAATAGCTATGGGAGGCAATGGCCGCTACCTCAATCTGGCAACGGGCTGTAACCTGACCAAGGCCCCCTGGCCTGGCCCAGGGAGACACAGAGGCTCCTGTTCCTGTCCATCCTGCTCACGGGCCATCTCGAGCACCTGCCACTTGGTATAGGTGCAGAGTTCGCCGGCAAGGATGGTGCCGTCCCTATCGAGGTCTGCGGCACCAGCCAATCCTTTGAGCAATTGATAGGTAAACAGTCCGTGCCGTCCAGGGTCATAATTACGAGCCTCCTGTACTGCCTGGTTGCCGATGATCCACATAATCTTCTCTTTCCCACTGCCCTCCTGTTCCCACAGTGGGGTGATCGTTCCCCTGGCTTCTGTGCGCTCCGCCGGCTCCAGCGAGAGATCAAGCATCACCACGGCCCGCTGAATCGGCAGTTTCGCCAAGGATTCATGCAGCCGGCGAAGTGAGTAGAGACGTGCCCTTGACGTGCCTGTACTATCGAACGACATCATCGACACGGCGCCGGTAGTTGGCTCGACCACTCCCCGCCCCATGACCGAGACGTAGACCACAGTCGTGGGATCCACCTGCCCAGGCAGCCACTCTTCGAAGACCTCGGCCAAATCGCTCTTCAACGCATGGGCGTCCACCAGGGTGCGTATGCGATTGGCTGGAATCCCTCCGATCGATGAGAGATAGGTGGCCATGGCCTCCGCATCTCGTACGGCGTACTTGACCCTGGGAATGCTGCTCTCCCGAAACTGCCCGACCCCGACGACAATGCCGATGGCCTTCGGCTGTTTGAGCAGGCTGGTCCGTTTTGGCAGCCGATCGACATCGACCGGCTGCGTCTTGCCTTCTGCCGCAGACAGGGGGTTCATCACCACGAGAAACTTCTTGGCAAGCGGTAGCTGGACAGAAGGGGACCCGGCGCGCAATGTCAGCGTCAGTTCCTCTTGCAAGGCGCCTGTCGCCTTGCTGATTTTTCCGTCCAGCGTGAGGTGTTTCACCTCACCGGACTGAAGGTCACCGACAGCAACCACGCTGGGGACCCGTTCGATCGAAGTCGGCGTGGCGGTCACCAACAAATCGATCGCCCGTGCGATTCCAGGCCCTTCATTTTTGACTTCAACTTCAATCACGACGGCTTCACCACTCTGGAGCGCCTGATCGCGATTCTCGTGACGGATGATGGCCTGGAATATCACCGTGGCAGGCTGATCGACAGGAATCGACACCGGTGCGGTTGCCGACGACGGCAATGAGACAGCCTGGGATCCGTCGGACTTGCGCGCACGAGCAGCTTCGTGAATTTTGCTCGACGTCCCGAGTTGGACAGCCATCCCATCCGTCACAAGGTCCATCGCCTCATGGGCAATCGCTTCGAGGCCCTTCACCTCGCACGAAGACTCGGTGACCTCGACCTCTCCACGTCCGATGCTCTGAAGCTTTTTACTGTAGAGAGTCGCCCCATCGGCAGCCCTGTACGCAAAGTCCAACCCCACGGTGACCGTAACTGGATAACGTGTGTTGACCTTTCGAGGGAGGGCCAGATCCACCTGAGCGAGGCCCAACTGCGTATCGACAGCGCCATCCGTTGCCGATGACGATCCGGTTTCACCCGTCAGTACCTTTGCGAAAACGCGGCCTGTTTTCCGCTTGAGCAATTCTTGTAACGGAGCGGCAATCGGCAACGATTGACTCTGACCGCAGGCGTCCTGATAGGCGAGTTGGGCTCCTGCGATACTGGGGTCTGGTCGCAGGTGAACGGTCAGGGGGAGAGAATAGCCGGTGTAGGCGCCGTCTCGACTTGAGAAAAGCGAGCAGCTCATCAATGACGCCACACACAGTCCAGCAACAACCCATGAGGCTGTGCGAAACGGGAAGGAGAGTCGAGCTGAATCCATCGCCTGCACAATCATTCTTAGTAACGACTCAGGTAGATAGGCTGAAGGAGTTTAGGGGTTGGGCTTCTTGCCCGACGAGGATTCATCTCTACTTGAACCCCAGGTTGCAACCTTCAGCCTTCAGCCTGAACACCTGAATCGTTACCATTCTTATACAGAAAAGTCTCGAACAAGCACAACTCACGGGGCGAGACCGGTCTGTCTGGTCTGTCTGGTTAGTCTCGTTCAACCAAAAAACCAGATAAACCTGATAGACCAAATGAACCAGACAGACCGTCCCCCACTGCAAGTCCCCTCGTTGACAGGCCCGCACCTCTCGGCTAAGTTCACCCGCATGACCGAATCCGTTTCACCGACACCGGGAGCCCCATCGACGCCCAGACTCTCCTGGTCAGCGATCAGCCGACTCATTCGACTCCAGAATCAGACTGGAACCTGGCTGCTCATGCTCCCGACCCTGTGGTCTTTGGTCTTGGCCGCGCAGGGCATGCCTCCACTTCGCTTACTCGCCATCTTCGTCGCCGGGTCCTTTGTGATGCGTAGCGCAGGAGTGGTCATGAACGATTTTGCAGATCGATCGTTCGATCGGCATGTGGCGCGCACAAAGATACGGCCGCTCGCGTCGGGCGAACTGAGCCCGGCACATGCGCTGCTGATCCTTGGATTTTTCCTCTTACTCGCCGGAATATTGGCGCTGTTGCTTGATCCATTGACGCTCCTCTTGAGCCCGATCGCCGTTCTCTTCGCCGCGATCTACCCCTTGGCGAAACGAATCATCCATATTCCGCAGGCCATGTTGGGGATTGCCTTCGGCTGGGGCACCATCATGGCCTGGACTGCCTCGCGAGGAGCCATTGAAGCCCCCGCCTGGTGCCTGTTCGCTGCGACGGTCTGTTGGGCGATTGGCTACGATACGATCTACGCGCTTCAAGATCGAGAGGACGATCGTCGGATCGGCGTGAAATCCTCAGCGCTGTTGTTCGGTTCGTCCACGTGGATCGCGGTCGGCACGGTCTTCTGCTCGATGCTGCTATTGCTGGGATTCGCAGGTTGGTTGGCCCAGATCGGCTGGATCTACTATATCGTGCTCGCTGCCATTGGCCTGTGGTGTCTGAGACAAGCGCTACAACTTAGACAGGCCGTCACGACTCCCACCGCGTTTCACATGTTTCAGCAACATGTATGGGTAGGAGTCGCGGTCTTCATCGGAATGATTGCGGGCTACCTGCTTTAAGAGCAAGATGCTGAACAAATCTGGCAGCAGCGATCTGGCAGCCTGCTCAGTTCATTTCTTCTTTTCAGCCGGTTTCTTGTCAGCTGGTTTCTTCTCGGCCGCTGCCTCGGGAGGAGCCTCAGCCGGTGCCTCAGCTTCGTCTTCAGACGCTTCTCCTTTCAGCGTCGAGAGGTAGAGTGTCACGGCCTTGGCATCGGCATCGCTGAGCCCCAGCGCCGGCATTCTGGTTTCCGCATTCATGGCTTGTGGATTCTTCAGCCAGCGGTAGACCCAGGTCCCGTTCAATCTGAACCCTGCCCGATCGAGCGCCGGCCCAACCTTGCCGCCACTATCGCCGAGGCTATGGCACGCGTTGCACCCATATTTATCCTCATAGAGTGCGTGGCCAAGCGCCACCGTCTTCGCAACCTGGTCAGGCTTTATCGTGAGATCCGGCCTGGGGACGCTCGTACCTTTTCCTGGTCTCGTCACCAGATTCGTCAGGGCAGCTTGCGCGACGTCGAGTTCTTTTTTCGCCTTGCTCATGGCATCTAACTCATCGGCATAGGAGGACTCGTCTGGCTCGACATCCTTTTTGAGCGCTTCACTCTTCTTTTCTGCTTCCTCGCTGGCTTGTTTTTCAGCTGCCTCGTAGACCTTCGTGGCCTGCTCTAAATTTGTTTTGGCTGTTTCGCGCGCCGCTTCCAACTGCTTCCTCCGCTCCTCGACTTTAAACTCCATCTTTACGCCATGGAGGCCGCGGACATACCCCACAATGGCCCAAATCTCTTCTTCCGATAGGGTGTACTTGAAGGTCGGCATGGTCGGCACGGCAAAATCGTCGTCGCCGATCTCATCCCCGCCTGCCTCCGGTTCTCTGGTGTCCTTCATATCGCGTGAAATCGTATTAAAAATATCTTGGTCCGTCAGCGTGCTCATTTCAGACTTGTTCGTGAGATCTTTGGGCTTCGGATCGGGCATTGAAGCCCAATTGAATCCTTCGTTCTGCTTTCCGCTCTGACCGTGACAAGGCGAGCAGTAATGGCCGTAGAGTTCATGCCCCTTCTGTTCTTGCTCGTTGGCGCAACCCGCCACGGCAATCAACGCGCCGATCCCGGCCACTGCACTCACCATTCCCAATACGTATAACCGAGCCGCCTTCATGCTGATTGCCCTTTCTTTAGCTTGCGGATCAGAACGAACTGAAATCCGAGAGCCAGGCCCACGGCAATGGCCGCATAGTAATAA
>JAWXBV010000015.1:0-8390 GCA_034440335.1 Nitrospirota bacterium
CGCTCGACCCGCTTCTGCCGATCGGCAGAAGCGGGTCGAGCGCTTGCTGCCCATGCCACTCGTGAACCGCTGGCTTACTCCGAGACCTGACAACTGGGCCCTCGATATTCTCGAAGCTTGTTTCGCAAGGTTCGAATGCTGATGCCCAGTTCCTTTGCCGCATGAGTCCGATTCTCTTTCACCCGGGTCAGAGTTTGAAAAATCAGCTCACGCTCCATTTCCCACAAGGATCCATTGACGGAAGACAGCGGGACGGATGGGACCGGCGCACAGACCACCGGTTGGCCATTGATGTCCTCCAATACGTGTATGGGGAGGATCGGCCCGTTCCCGGCTAAGAGAACGGCGCGTTCCATGACATTCTCCAGTTCGCGCACGTTCCCTTTCCATCGTCTGTCCTGCAGCGCGACATAGGCCGCCGGAGAGACCGTCGGGTGCGGAACACCGTTGCGCGCAGCGGAGACGGCTGCGAAATGCCTCATCAGCAAGGGAATGTCCGCCGGCCGATCCCGCAACGGAGGCACGGTAATGGGAAACACATTCAACCGGTAATACAAATCCTCCCGAAACCGCCCCTCCTCCACTTCCCGGTAGAGCGAGCGATTGGTCGTGGCGATGACACGAATGTTGACGGATACCGGCTCACGCCCTCCGACTCGATCCACTTCTCGTTCCTGGATCACCCGAAGCAGCTTGGCCTGCAAACCGACATTTATTTCACTGATTTCATCCAGCAGCAAGGTGCCGGTATGCGCCATCTCGAACTTCCCGATCTTCTTCATGATGGCGCCGGTAAACGCCCCCCGCTCATGGCCGAACAGCTCACTCTCCAACAGCCCGTCCGGTAACGCCGCGCAATTCACGGCGATAAACGGACGGTGCGCGCGCGGGCTGCGACTGTGAATAAAGCGGGCCAGCAATTCTTTCCCCGTGCCGCTTTCTCCATGAATGAGGACCGTCGCTTGGCTCGCGGCGACTCCCTCAACGGTGCTCAGAAGACGAGCCATGCCGGGGTCTTGCGTCAGGATCGACCGCTGGTCGATCGGCGCAGGCGACAGGGCCGACGCATCGGCGCCGCGGGCCTTCAGATTGGCAATCACCCGATCGAGTAAATCGCTGGAGAAGGGCTTGAGGATGTAATCGCTCGCTCCGTATTTCATCGCCTCCACTGCCGTTTCCACTGTCCCATAGGCGGTCATCAGCACCATCAACGTGTGCGGCGAGCGGCGCTTGATCTCCTTGATCAGATCGAGTCCGCCAAGACGCGGCATTTTCAGATCCGTCACCACTAACCAGGGCTTGTACTCGCTGACCCGTTCGACGGCATCGGCGCCATCGATCGCCCCCTGCACCTCATACCCTAAACGACGGACAGACTCCATTAAGGCGATCCGCATGGAAGGATCGTCATCGACGATCACAATTCGATCGGCCGGCGCAGGGATACGCATCGCAGAGTCTCCGGTGTCCTGTCCGCTCATGCCGAGGCCTCCTCTTCTACACGTGGCCGCTCATCGATCTTCTCGGAACGGCAATACCGGTTCAGGGGCATCTGAACGGGCGAACGGCCGTCCGGCATCGGACTCGTCTCTTCATGATTCGGGAGAGCGATCGTGAACGTGGTGCCGCGTCCCTCCGCACTCTCAACGTCGATTCGACCGCGATGCCCTTCGACAATCGCGTGCACGATGGCAAGCCCTAATCCGGTGCCTTCATCCTTCGTCGTAAAGAACGGATCGAAAATTCTCGAGCGCTCTGCCGGTGGAATGCCGGCGCCGGTATCCGAGACCGCCAGGCAGACTCCGAATCTTCCGCTAGACGATTCTGCCGTCGTTTTTGCGGACAGCGTCAGGGTTCCACCGTTCGGCATCGCGTGAATGCTGTTCAGGATCAAGTTGAGAAGCACTTGCTTCATCTGCCCCGCATCGCACCAGATTCGAGTCGCCAGAGGATCGACCTCCAGGCGAATGTCGACTCTGGCGCCGGCAACGGCATGAGCCCCCAAGGTCAACGCATCCAGCATGAGGGCTTCCGTCTCATGCTGTGCGCGGTGAGAACAGTCGGGTTTGGTGTAGAGCAGAAGATTCGTCAAGAGACGATTCATCATATGGACAGACGACGAGATATGCTCCGCATATCGTCGTAGCCCCGGCGCGTCATTCAAATCGCGGCACAACATCGACGCAAACAGCTCGATACTGCCGAGGGGATTCCGAATTTCGTGAGCGATCCGCCCCACCATCTCACCCATGGCCGCTAAACGATTGCGGCGCTGCAGCCGGTCCTCCAGTTCTCGTACCGCCGTCACATCTTGAATCACTGCCACACTGCCGGCATGGCGGCCATCCCTCGCCTGCAACGCCCGTTGAGAGAGCGAGACGAATGCTCCCTGCAGTGTCGTCAGCGGATACACATCGTCGTCCAAGCGCGCTTCCTTGAGACAGGCGGCTAAGGAACGACCGATAATCTGCTCGCGCGACAGCCCCAGCAGTTGCTCGCCTGCTTGATTGCAGCGCGTGATCGTTCCGGCATCGTCCATCACGAGCAAACCAGTCGTCAGGGACTCGACGATTGCCGTTAAATGCTCGCGCAGCTCTTCATTGATACCTAAATTTTTCCGCAGCGCCTCGTTACGGTCGGCCAGCTCTACGTCGAGCTGTTCCAGCCGAGAGGTCAACGTCTGATAGGATTGTTGCAGCGTCGCCGCAGCCTCGTCGAAGCTCCGAAACGCTTCCTGCAGCAACCCACTATCCATGCGTACCAAGTCAGGCTGTACGTTCATCGCATCAGTCTCCTTCCTTCTCGCTGGTGAGTCGGAGACCGGCCAGTATGCCTGCCGATGCCCGAGAGAACAGTGGATCGCCGGTTCCTGCGCCGGGCGTCAATACGGCCCGCACCGGACCAAGCAGTTTCTCTGTGCCCAGGTTTCTGACGATCTGCAGGCGCGCCCATTCGGCTTGATCCGGCGCCGGATGGGAGGCCAGTACCAGCTGGTAGAGATCCACGGCCTGCCGATGCTTGTTGAGCCCCGTCAACAGATCGGCAAATTTGAGACGGTCGCTCGGCGACTGGATGAATGTATGGCGTGCGGCCTCTTCGAATGCCGCCACGGCTTTTCCGGTTTGGCGATCGTCCGCAAGAGTCTTCGCCAGCGTCAGCTGCATCCATCCCCGCTCCTGCTCTTTGGGATGCGCCAGAAGCCACCGCCGCATCAGTCGAATGGCGCTGGGGCGGTCTCCTTGCTCGACCATGGCCGTGATGAGTTGCCGCAAGACCAACATCGATTGTGGGCTTTGCGGATACTGGAGACGAACGCTCTCAAACACGTTCCGAGCTGCTGAGGATTCATGCCCGTTCATATAGCTCTCGCCCAAACCGATGAGTGCGGACTCGTGGAGCGGGGCCACCTTCCGATCCCGCACCAATTTTCGATAGAGCCGTCCGGCTTCGGCTGAAAATCCCAAGCGGCGATGCGCGTCAGCCACTTCCAGCAACAGGCGCGTGCCGAGATAATGTTGTTCCGGAGCAGGTCCGTGGCTATGGAACAGTGTCGCCACCCGAATATCGTTCTTGGCCTTCACCGCGGCCTCCAACTGCGGTCTCAACATCGCGGCAAGGCGGAGTCTAGCCGCCTGAGGCCATGGATCCGGTTCGGCGACGCCCGCCCGCCTGGTCACGTCGAGATAGGTCTGGACGGCGCGCGTGGGCGCGCCTCGTAACTCGTGGTGCGCAGCCAATTGAAAGAGCGCCTCGCTGCCGAGGGCGTCATGCGGATGCTCCTTCTCGATACTCTTGTAGAGGGTCTCGCCTGCGGAGGACTCCAGATAGGAGGCGCCGGCTCCCCGGATGAGGCCCTCCACCTTTTTCTTCAAGAAAGACGAGCCAGCCGACACCGCCAGCTCCTGTTCAACCCGTGCCAGATGCATCCTGGCGATCTCGGCTTCCGGCGTGCCGGCGTACTGCGTCTGAGCAGCGAGATAGAACATCTCCGCTTGTTGTGGCAAACCCAACCGGTGATGAATGTCCCCGAGGCGAATGAGTGCCGCACCGACATGTGGGTACGACGGATACAGGTTATAGAGAAGCATGTCGACGTCGCGAGCGCGCTGCAGCTGATGCATGTCGACGAGGACTTCGCCATACTGCTGCAAGCTCTGAGGATCGCGTTTGAGAAGATCCGAGGACCGTTGATAGAGCCTGTCGTATAGCGATTGCACCTCTCGCTTGCGCTTCTGCCTGTACAGCGCGTCGGCCAACCCCAATGTCGCCTTCCCAACAAGACGATCGTCGCCCGAGCGTTTTCTGACCCTCTCGAACGCTCCTTCCGCTTCTGTCCATCGCCCCAGCTCTCCCAATATCGCCCCTAACGCGAGCAGGGATCGATCCACATCCTGAGCAAGCAGCGCGTGGGACACGGCATATTCATAGGCGACAATCGCTTCCTGGAACCATCCCAACTCGACATAGAGGGCGCCGACACGCCACATGGCGCGTGACGCATTCGAATCTTTCGGATACAGCCGAATCAGTGTGCGATATTGCGTCATGGCTTCCAGCCGCCCGTGATTGCTGGAATCCTCGATCAACGTGAGCTCCGCCAAGAACGCCTTCGCCGCCGTCGCCAGCGCGCTATCTGAATCATGTTGAACGAGAGCGGCAAAGCCTGCGCGAGCCAGGGCATGTTCTCCCTGTTTGAACGAAGTCACGGCCTCCATAAACTGCAAGGCATCCGCTCCCTCTGGAATATGGTTGTAGCGAGGCCCCTCATCCACCAGGCCAAGCCGCGATGAGGAAGCGGGAGGTTCGGCATGAGCCGGTCGTGAGTAGATGGGCGATGTCGCGCGGACTGCCGACGGCATTGCAGTCGCCACTGCGACCTGTAACAGCAGGACCTGCGCAAGCAAAGAGGCGAGCAACCAATGACATATTGTTGTGATTCGCATAACCACAAAATGGATCAGCAATTTCTGTGCCCTTATCATTGCGTGAATAACTGCGGCCAATATGCACGACGTTGCCGCCTGCGCGTGACGATCCGGCGAGCCTTGTCAAACCTCCGACGCTTTCCCCATGTGTTCGTCATTCATTTGACGGAGCATGCGTCGAGAAGACTTCGACATCCGATATGAGCTGGTGCGGCTCTCCGCAAGAGGCTGCGAGGTATTCAGTGAGGGAGAGGAATGCCGGTTAGCAGGCTGCCGAAAAAGTCCACCAGCGGCGTTCTCGCGTCGCTCAGAGGCTCAACGAAAGTCTTCGGGAGTCGGAAACACTGGAGGGGCTTATCCGTTCACCAAGATCTATGACAAGGGCGAATGGCCCCACGAAGTGCGGACCGTACCTCCTCGCCTCTTCGCTCGCTGCGGCCTTGCTGGACGGCCTTTTTGAGCACCCTGAGGTTATTCTGCCTTCAGCGCCATACGGAAAATTCCAACCATGGTATTGGCATCAACTGAGTTTTTCCGCAGCCGATTAGAACGCCAAACAACTTTGGTCCTTCGAGGCAAGCCCTTTACGTTTTATCTTCTCGACAAGCGTGGTGCGGTTCATCTGGAGCAGCTGGGCGGCTTTACTGGTAATCCCTTTGGCCCGTCGAAGCGCGCCGAGAATGAGACGGTTTTCCAGCTGTTCGAGTTCTCCCGACAAACTGACCCCCTGATAAGACATGCCGATGAAATACTGCTCCGTCTGTGACTCCATCGCCACCGCAGGCCGTGGAACGACACGCTCTGGAAGATCGGACACTTCGATGGTCCCTGCTTGCTTCAACACGACAAGGCGCTCGATCATGTTTTCCAACTCGCGAATATTTCCAGGCCAGTGATGTTCCATCAGACAGGCCATCGCATCCGGTGAGCAGCTCGTGACCGCAGTCTGCTTCGTGCGATTCAATTTCTCCATGAAATGGTTCACCAATTGCGGGATATCGCTTCGTCTCTCTTTCAGCGAGGGCATGGTAATGGGAATCACATTCAGGCGATAGTACAGATCTTCCCGGAACCGCTTCTGCTGGGACGCCTGTTCTAAATCTTGATTCGTCGCGGCCACGACGCGGACATCCACGTCGATCGTTCTCGTGCCTCCCACTCGTTCGAACGACCGCTCTTGCAGCACCCGAAGCAATTTCACTTGCAGCCCGAGGCTCAACTCGCCGATTTCGTCGAGAAAGATCGTTCCTCCGTGCGCCAGCTCGAAGCGGCCGATGCGTGTATGCGCCGCGCCGGTAAACGCGCCCTTTTCATGACCGAACAACTCGGACTCCAGCAGGTTCTCCGGAATGGCTCCACAGTTGACGGGAACGAACGGACGGTCCTTGCGCAGGCTGCTGAAATGCAGCATCCGCGCGACCAATTCCTTGCCGGTCCCGCTCTCTCCCTGAATCAAGACCGTGCTGTCGTGGTTCGCCACCTTCGCGACAAACTCCAGGACACGCCGAATCGGTGCGCTCGTGCCGACTAACGGCTCAGCCCGATAGGACGCGCGCGCGGGTTTTCGTGGGCCAGACGCTTCCCGGCAGCGGCGATAGGCCTCCACCGCTTTGTCGATCAAGGCTCGCAGAGCCACTGGGTTGAATGGTTTTGTCAGGAAATCGAATGCGCCGGCCTTCATGGCCTTGACGGCGCCGTCGATAGAGCCATAGCCGGTCATCACAATCCCGATCACCTTGGAGTCGATCTGACGGATGCGCTCCAAGACCGCCAAGCCATCGATATCGGGCAGCTGCAGATCCGTCAGCACCACGTGAATGGGTATCTCCTGGGCCATGCGAATGGCCTCCTGTCCGCCTCCGACGACGGTGACCTGATGGCCCTCTTGAGACAAGAGTCTCCGCAGCAGATCCTGCACGCCTTCATCGTCCTCGACTACAAGTATCGACACCACACTCATGCTGTACTCCTCATCAAAAGTGATGGCACATGGAGAGGAAACGAGACGAGAGCACAAGAGACCTACGATCGCGGGGATCCCATGATCAGGCCCCTTCTTCTCTTGCTGTGTAACAATAGCCGACGCCCAACATCACTAAGCGTAGACTAAATTTTCCTATTTAAAAGTGCCTAATAGCTCTCATTGAAGAGGAATTTCAGCTGTAGATCATGAAGAGCTATTCGCTTCTACCAGATAGGACCATATGGGTCCGACTACACCGATCTACCGGCCCGTATCATTGGGGCAGCATCTGACTCGGCGATGATGTGGCGCAGGTGGAGCGGGACGCGAAGGCAGCGCGACAAGCGGAATGGGCGAGAGAAACACCAGTACAAGATTCAACCTTCAAGGCGATCGATACGTTGAATCTCGAACCGGCGCCGCCGACGGTGATGGGGATTGCACTATTTTTTATAAGTGTCCAACGAAGGGGAGAGGTCTACTTGCTTGCTTGAGGAAGAATCGCGGGTGAAATATGCCGCAGCTTGAGCGCGCCTGGTCACTTTCATCTTTTGAAAGATGAATCGGATATAGTTCTTCACGGTCTTATCGCTGAGTATGAGCGATACGCCGATCTCCTTATTCGTTTTTCCCTCGGCAACGAGCGCGAGAACACGCTGTTGTTGGGCGGAGAGGACCGCCCGTTTGGGCTTGGACTCCTCTTCCTTCTGCAACCGCATGCGGGTCAAGATAGGCTGCGTGATGGCTGGATCGAGAATAGACTGCCCCTGAGCGACGGCATGAATGGCGTGCAACAACCCCGCGGCATCAACCTGTTTCATGAGATAGCCGGATGCCCCTCCCAACACCGCAGCGAGCACCGCCTCATCGTCTTCATAGGAGGAGAGAAACAGCACACGCGAATCAGGGCGGGAATCCCTGATGGCACGGCACGCGGCCACTCCACTACTGCCGCCAAGCAAGCGGACGTCCATCAAGACCACATCCGGTTTAAGATGGCAGGATTTGATGACGGCATCCCTGGCGGTCGCCGCTTCGCCGACCACCTTGATGGCGCCCTGACAACCCAGCAACGTGCGCAATCCCACGCGAACGACTTCGTGATCGTCGACGATCAACACGCTGATTGGTTTCGTCGTAGATCTGCTCAGGCGACTTATCCTTATTGACGGTTGTCCGATGCAGGGAGAACAAGGCCGGCCACCCCTGTCTTCCTACGGTCAATTCGCATCGACATGCGAATCCTTGTGGATTGGGTCAGACTGATGCGCAATCGAGCATTCAACGGTGAAGATACAGACGAAGAAAGAGCCATGAGAAACGCACTTGCCTTACAGTTCTGATGCCTTCGCACAAATCGTAATTATACGTCTCATTGACTCGTACTGCAATACGGCTGATCGGCCCCTAATCCGGACGTAAGCCATTCATTGAGTCTGCCGAGCCAGCCAGACTCTGTGCTGGCTGCGGCGGAGGATGCCCGCCACTTTTTTTAGGCACGC
>JAWXBV010000016.1:0-70656 GCA_034440335.1 Nitrospirota bacterium
CCCCTACCCCGTTACCCCCAAGGATTCGCTGTGAGAATTCTCGTAACCGGAGGGGCTGGATTCATCGGGTCGCACCTCGTGCGTCGCTTGGTTATCGACGGCGGCCATGAGGTGGTGAATCTCGATGCGCTGAAATACTCCGGTAATCTCGCCAATCTCAAGGCGATCGAGACCCATGCCCGCTATACATTTGTACATGGCGATATCGGCGATCAGCCCTTGGTCGAGCGTCTCATCCGTGAGCATCGGATTGAAGGGGTGATCAATGCTGCGGCGGAGACCCACGTCGATCGGTCTATTCTTGACCCTGGAGTCTTTGCTCGGACCGACGTGGTAGGCACCGGTGTGTTGCTTGAAGAATCACGCCGCGCCGGACTGCAGCGATTTCTCCAAGTCAGCACAGACGAAGTTTACGGCAGCGTCGAGACAGGGATGTCGTCCGAGGATGATCGCTTGGCTCCGCGGAGTCCCTATTCCGCCAGCAAGGCCGGTGGGGATCTCCTGGCCCTCAGCTACTGGACGACCTATCGGTTTCCGGTGATGGTGACACGCGGCAGCAATACCTATGGCTCGAATCAGTATCCGGAGAAATTCGTTCCACTGTTCGTCACCAATGCGATCGACAACCAGCCCCTCCCGCTCTATGGGGATGGACGGCAACGCCGCGATTGGCTGGCGGTGGAGGACCATTGTTCGGCCATCGAGCATGTGTTTCTGCACGGTGAGCCGGGACAGATTTACAACGTCGGCGGGGGCAACGAACGGGAGAATATCACCGTCGCCGAACAGATTGTCGGCCATCTGGGTAAATCCCGTGACCTCATTCGATTGGTGCAGGATCGCCCGGGACATGATCGCCGCTACGCGGTGGATTGCAGCAAGTTGCGTCGATTAGGATGGAGTCCTGGCGTACTATTTGAAGAGGGGCTGCGCGCGACTATCCAATGGTATCGAGAGCATGAGGACTGGTGGCGGATCATCAAGTCCGGCGAGTTCCGCACCTATTATGAGCAGATGTATGGAAAACGGCTTCAGGAAGCGGCGGGGATAGGGGGAAAGGGATAAAGGGGGTAACGGGGTAGAAGAGAGGTAGGGAAGGGATCGTGGGGGTGCGAAGAATGCCAGCTCAGCGAGTAGATCGAGGGGATAGGATGCGGCTACGTCGTTCTCAATATGTATTCTCTGCACCACCCGGTACCCCATTACCCCCATACTCCATTACCCCTATTCCGCTATGCGGATTCTAATCACCGGCGCGCAGGGGCAGCTAGGCCACGCACTCCAGCAGGCCCTCTCGGGGGAAGATCTCATCCTGAAAGATCTGCCGGAGTGTGATCTCACGCAATCTCACAGCGAATCCCAAATCGTAGCTGCCCATCCCTCAGTCATCCTGCATGTCGGCGCCTATACCAACGTCGATGGGGCTGAGCGCGAACCCGATCGAGCGATGGCGGTGAATGCTCAAGGCACCACCGTTGTGGCCCGCGCTGCCGCAACGCTCAATGCGAGACTGATCTATGTGTCGACGGACTATGTGTTCGATGGAACCAAGTCGACTCCCTATCGTGAAGAGGATGAGCCCTCTCCCATCAATGTGTATGGGCAATCCAAGCGAGCGGGGGAAATCGCCGCATTGACGGGCTGTCCCAACACGTTGGTGATTCGAACGGCCTGGCTCTATGGACATGCGGGAAATAATTTCGTAAAGACAATGATGCGGTTGGCCGGTGAGAAGCCGTTCCTCGAGGTGGTGGGAGATCAGCGAGGCTGTCCGACCAATGCAGATGATTTGGCTCTCGCGATGAAAGACCTACTCGCGAGTGACTTGCGAGGCATCTGCCACGTCACGAATCGCGGCGATTGCACCTGGCATGAATTCGCGGAGGCCATCGTGAGATTCATGGGCCTCTCCACCCCTGTTCGGCCCATTACGACCGCGCAAGCGGGACGTCTCGCGAGGCGTCCTCCCTATTCCGTGCTTGCCCCAGGCCGCTTGAGCGCAGTGCGCGATCCCCTGCCTCATTGGCAGGATGCCCTCGCCAGATTTATGAGACAGGCTCCACGCCTCGCGTCCGGTCCACGTTAATGGGGTGCGGATTATGCTCGCCGACCCCTTGGGTTCTCTTATCTCAGTTTTTTGTGTGCAACGGTAGGGAAGATGAGTAACATGGCGACAGGTTGCCCTTAGAGTGAAACAAGATGGCTTCACGATCATCAGCTCAAAAAGCATCGCGCTCCAGAAAAGTTTCGCGCAAACTGCTCAGCCAGATCCGTCTCTTTGCCACCGATGTCGACGGTGTCTTGACCGATGCGGGCATGTACTATGCCGAGTCCGGCGATGAGTGGAAGAAGTTCAACACGCGCGACGGCATGGGGATCAAGCTGCTGCAAAGGGCGGGGATCGTCACCGCGATAGTGACACAGGAACGGACGAAGTTGGTGGCGCGGCGGGCCGAGAAGCTCATGATCCCCGAGTTGCACCAAGGGGTGATGGATAAGTTGTCGCTCGTCCGTGAGATGGCGGCACGACATGGTTTTACGCTGAACCAAGTCGCCTATATCGGGGACGATATCAACGACCTTGAAACGTTGAAGGCGGTTGGATTTTCCGCCTCACCGGCCGATGGGATGCCTTTGGTTGCTGCGGCAGTCCATTATATCTGCCGGAAGAAGGGTGGAGAGGGGGCGGTTCGAGAAATCATCGAAATGATTCTCGACGCGCAAGGCCGAAGCTCCACGTTCCACGTTCCCAGTTCTGAGAAACGCTCGTAGATATAGGGTAGGAGGCGAAGTGTATGGCTTCTCTTAAACGACGAACCTCGAACCTCGAACTGCATTCCCATCTGTATCCCGTAATTATGGCAGGCGGCAGCGGCACTAGGTTTTGGCCGCTCAGCCGACAGTTGTTTCCCAAACAGCTGCTGCGGATTATGGGAGACGAAACGTTGATTCAGCAGACCATGCGCCGAGTGGTCGGGGTGTCGGCGCCGAACCGGGTGATGATCTCTACGAATCCTGCCCAAGCAGAGCCCATTCGCGCCCAGCTGAGTGAATGGAAAGACGCGCTCATAGATAATTTCGTGCTCGAACCGGAAGGGCGCAATACCGCTCCGGCGATTGCCTTGGTGGCATTGGAACTGGTCCGTCGGGACCCTGACGCGATCATGTTGGTGGTTCCGGCCGATCATATCGTCAAAGGCCAGCGCGCCTTCGATGCGGCGGTTTCATTAGCGATGACGCTGGCAAAACAGGACTATCTGGTGACGTTCGGCATCCAGCCGATTCGTCCGGAAACCGGCTACGGGTACATCAGGCCAAATAGGAAAGTGACGTTGGGAAAACAGGGTCCACTCAAGGGGCATCCGGTCAGCCGATTCGTTGAAAAGCCCACTGCCACCAAAGCTGCGCAATATCTTGAGGCCGGGGACTACTACTGGAATAGCGGCATGTTTATTTGGCGCGCCGCGACGATTCTCGATGAAATTCGATGCCATCAACCCGCCCTCTCTCGTGGGATCGAACAGATCGGCCAATTCATGCAGACCGGGGCATCCAGACAGGCCATCGACGATAGGTACCGGACTCTCAAGCCAATCTCGATCGATACGGGCGTGATGGAACGATCGAAGAAGTCCGCGATCGTGCCGGTGTCCTTTCAATGGTCTGACGTTGGGAGTTGGGGAAGTTTGGATGAAGTGGCGCCGAAGGACAAGGCCGGTAATGTCGTGGTCGGTCGTGTGGTCGACGTCGGCAGCCGTCGGTCGATCATCTATGGAGATCGTCGTCTCGTGGCGACGATCGGGCTGACCGATATGGTGGTGGTCGATACGCCGGATGCGACATTAGTCTGTCCAAAATCTCGCGCACAAGAGGTGAAGCAGTTGGTCGAGATTCTCAAGCAGCAGAAAGCGCCGGAACATCTAGAGCATCTGACCGTGCATCGGCCCTGGGGGTCCTATACGATCCTCGAAGAAGGACTGAGTTATAAAGTGAAGCGCGTGACGGTCAAGCCGGGAGGGCGGCTCTCGTTACAGATGCACCATCAACGGAGCGAACATTGGGTGGTGATTGCCGGGACAGCGCGGGTGACCAGGGGCGACGAGGTTTTCGATCTCAAGATCGGCCATAGCACGGAAATTCCTGTCGAAACTCGACACCGGTTGGAAAACCCCGGTCAAGAGATCTTGCATATCATTGAAGTGCAAAATGGTCCCTATCTTGGGGAAGACGATATCGTCCGGTTTCAGGATGATTATGGAAGAGGCGTGAAGCGTGAAGCGTGAAGCGTCGTTCGTGAAGCGTATTTCGTTCCGGAGACGGACGCGTTATGTTTCGAGCCTGCTTCTAGCGCTTCACGCTTCACGAGTAACGCTTCACGAGTAACGGAGAACCATGGGACTCTTTCGCGAATACGATTTGCGCGGCATCGTGGGACAAGAACTGACCGATTCGATCGTGGAGCAGGTGGGGCGCGCCTACTGCACCTATGTGAAAGACCGTGGGGTGAAGACGATCTCGGTCGGGCGAGATGGCCGACTGAGTTCCCCTAGTCTCCACAAGGCCCTTGTGCGGGGTCTGCTCGCCGGCGGATTGAACGTGGTGGATATCGGGATTTGCCCTTCGCCGCTGGTGTATTTCTCTCTGTTTCAACTACCGGTTGACGGCGGTATCATGATCACCGGGAGTCACAACGCGGCAGAATACAACGGATTGAAGATCTGCATCGGGAAGGACGCGATTTATGGAGAGGAGATCCAGGCGCTTCGGGCGGTGATGGAGGCCGGTTCTTTTGTCTCTGGAGCTGGACAGTTATCAGAACATCCCATCATTCCCGACTATCTGGCCTATATCAAGAAAAGCTTTCCTCACGTCAAGGCCACGCGTCTGCATGTCGTCATCGATTGTGGAAATGGAGTGGCGGCCTTGGTGGCCAAAGAAGCCTTGGAGCTCTTGGGCTGTCGCGTGACAGGGCTCTATTGTGATCTCGACGGGAGATTTCCGAACCATCATCCGGATCCCACGGTCTTAGAGAATCTTGGCGATTTGATTCAGTCCGTCACCCAGCACAAGGCCGATGTCGGGATTGGTTACGATGGAGATGCCGATCGCATTGGGACCATCGATGAACAGGGGAATGTGCTGTGGGGCGATCGGTTGATGGTGGTCTACGCGCGCGATATTTTGGCGGAAAAACCGGGGAGTACCATTATCTCAGAGGTCAAATCCTCGCAGAGCCTCTATGACGATATTGCGAAACGGGGGGGACGTCCGATCATGTGGAAAACCGGACATTCCCTGATCAAGGCGAAGATGAAACTCGAACATGCTGTGTTGGCCGGCGAAATGTCAGGCCATATGTTCTTTGCCGATCGGTACTTTGGGTATGACGACGCGATCTATGCGTCGTGCCGGTTGGTGGAGATTCTTGCCAAGACTTCTCAGTCGCTTTCTTCGTTGGTAGCGGATCTTCCGAACACGTCTGTCACCCCGGAGATCAGGGTCGACGTGTCGGATGCCATTAAATTCCAATTGGTCAGACATGTACAGGAACGGTTGGCAGACTGTGTGAAGACCCGCGAGGAGCTTGGTTCGGTCAAACTGGTGGTCCGCGATGTCGTCACCATCGATGGGGTGCGTGCCCTCTTCGACGATGGGTGGGGTCTGATCCGAGCCTCGAATACCCAGCCGGCCCTCGTGTTACGGTTTGAAGCCACCTCGCCGGCGCAATTGGCCGTGATCCGCACCGTCATCGAAGGCGAGCTGCTTGCGGCCAAACAGGCCCTTGGTTGTTAACACGCGCGAAGCGCGAGACGAGCAAGAAAGGCGCGACACGAAGTTCGAAGTTCTTTGTTCAAAGTTCCCAACACGTCACCGTTCAGTCTTCAGACCGTCTCACATGTTACGCGAGTCTCGCTCCTCGCGCTTATCGCGCGCGGCTCCGCCATTTCGCGCCTGGCTCATCCTGGCCAACGTGATCTCGATCGCCCTGAGCGGCGCAGTCTCATGGGCTGCGCCTGCTGGCGATCTTTCTTCAGCTCGACCCTTCCAAATCGGGGAACAGCTCACCTATGAGATTTCTTGGCTGAATATCACAGCCGGCACAGCGGTGATGGCTGTCAGTGATGCCGGCATGGACAGAGATCGGTCGCTGGCGAAATTCATCACGACGGCGCAGTCGAGGCCCGCGATCACGACATTCTTTCCCGTGGATAACCGGGTGGAGTCGATCGTGGATCTTGCCACGCTGCTTCCGGAACATTTGCTCTTCAAGCGGCGAGAAGGGAAGAAGAAAGAAGATCTCGAGTACACATTTCATCAGAAAGAGGGGACTGTCACAGTTGTGAAAAAAGGGGTGACCGAAACGGTAGACATGCCGCCAGGCACCCAAGACGTCATCTCCTGTCTCTATTTTGCGCGTCGCGAGTTGTCGCTACAGTCCGGCTCATCGCTGACCCTGAACGTGTATCATGATCACAAGAACCGTAAAGTGGACGTGCGCGTTGAGGAGATTGAGACGATCAGCGGCCACTGGGGGGACATTGAAACGGCCCGTGTGCTGGTCGTCATGCCGTTCCAAGGTCTCTTTCTCAACCAGGGCAATATCCGAGTCTGGTTAACCAACGATGATCGACGCATTCCGGTTCGCATGAAGGCCAAGATCATTATTGGGTCGATTGTGGCCGATCTTGTCAGCGGATTGCCGAGCGCTGTATCGCCTCAATGAAGGGACCAACCGTTCGTTGCCCGCCCTGCTCAAACCAGTTATACTGACCTCCATTATGGCTCAGTTTCCTCTTACGTTAAGCAGATTTATCGCCCAGGAACAGGCGACCCATTCGGGAATGACAGAGGAGCTTGCTCGTCTTCTGGCTCAGATCGGATTGGTTGGGAAACTCATTGCGCAGGATCTCAGATGTGCAGGGCTCATCGATATTCTGGGAACAACCGGCGTGATCAATGTCCAAGGGGAGGCGGTCAAAAAGCTGGATGAGATTGCGAACGAGACCTTCCTGAAGGCCTTTCACGAGAGCGGGCTTGTGTGCGCCGTGGCGTCTGAAGAGATGGAAAGCCCGGTCCTGTTTCCGGAGCGTTGGCCGCAGGCCCAGTACATGTTACTCTTCGATCCTCTCGATGGCTCATCGAACACGGACTGCAACATGCCTCTCGGCGCGATTTTTTCCGTTGTGAAGTCCGAGCGCAACGATCGGATGCCGACCGATGATGATCTTGTCCACAAGGGAACAGCGCAGGTGGCCGCCGGCTATCTCCTGTTCGGGTCAAGCACCATGCTGGTCTATACGGTTGGGCAAGGAGTCCATGGGTTTACATTGGAACCTGGCATCGGCGAGTATCTCCTATCTCACAAGCAGATCCGCATTCCTGCTCGTGGCAAGGTCTACGGTGTGAACGAAGGCAATTATCATAAATGGACGGCGGGCACGAAGAAGTATGTGGACGACCTGAAAATCACGGATAAAGCCGCTGGGAGGCCCTACAGCGTACGGTATTCCGGCTGTCTGGTAGCCGACGTGCACCGGATTCTCCTGGGCGGAGGTATTTATCTCTATCCTGGTGAACTGGACAAGCCGGAGGGTAAGCTTCGGCTGTTGTACGAAGCCAATCCCTTGGCGTGGGTCGTGGAGCAGGCCGGCGGTAGGGCCAGCACCGGCACCATGCGCATTCTCGATGTAGAGGCCAAGCGACTGCATCAACGAGTGCCGTTGATCATCGGCAGTGCGGACGACGTGCGCGACGCAGAGGAGTGCATTCAAGGGAGACGAATGTGACGACTCAGGTGGATAGGCTGAAGGCATTTAGACTGAAGGTCGGAAGTCAGAATACTTCAGCCTTCAGTCTGAGCCCCTGAGTCGGCACTAACGCGTTACGAATCTACGGGAGGGAAGACATGGCTGATCGGGTTCAAGAGATTCTGAGCTGGTATAGCAGCGACAATGCCGGAACCAAAACGAATATCGCCCGTCTGTTGCGCCATGGAAAATTGGCTGGGACGGGCAAGCTGGTGATTCTCCCCGTGGATCAAGGATTCGAGCATGGCCCGGCCAGGAGCTTTGCCTCCAATCCAGGGGGGTACAATCCCCTGTACCATTTTCAGTTGGCGATCGATGCCGGCTGCAATGCCTATGCGGCTCCGCTGGGATTTCTGGAGGCCGGGGCGAGTCAGTATGACGGGCAAATCCCGCTCATCCTGAAGCTCAATAGCCACGATACACTGCACGACGAAAAAGATCCGTTGCCTTCCGTGACGGGCAGCGTCAAGGACGCGCTTCGGCTCGGTTGTTCGGCGGTGGGGTTCACGATCTATCCAGGGTCATCGCATTGCAACGCCATGTATGAACAGCTGCGTGAGATTGCAGAACAGGCCAAGGGCTATGGTTTGGCGGTCGTCGTGTGGTCGTATCCGCGCGGGTCGGTGCTCAGTAAGGAGGGAGAGACGGCGATCGATGTCGTGGCCTATGCGGCGCAGATTGCGGCCCAGCTCGGCGCCCATGTCATTAAGGTCAAGCTTCCCACGGCGTACCTTGAACAGGCTGCGGCCAAGAAGGTCTATGAATCGGCGAAGATTCCAATCGCCACGCTGGCGGAGCGGGTGAAGCATGTGGTCCAGAGCTCGTTCGATGGGCGCCGGATCGTCATTTTCTCCGGAGGGGCCAAGAGCGAGGACCAGCATGTGTTTGAGGAGGCGCGTGCCATTCGTGACGGCGGCGGGTTCGGCTCTATTATTGGGCGGAACTCGTTCCAGCGGCCGAAAGCGGAGGCGATGAAGTTTCTCCATACCATTATGGGAATCTATTCCGGCGACATTCTGTGATACACCGAGCAACAGTGGTAGTGTGTAAATCGTTCAGGTCACAACGGATGACGTATAAGGATCACCGATGAAACTCGTTCGTACAGGGCTAGTTCCCCTTGCCTTGGTCTCAGGAGGGATCATTATCGGGATTGTGGTGGCGTCCAACATGGGTTGGTTGCCGACCGGCACGGCCGGCCCTGAGCCGATTCCCTACTCGATTCTCAAGCCGATGGCGCAACCGGTGGCGACCGCACCACAGGTGCCGATGGCAGGAGGGAATGGGAAAAACTTCGTTGAGATCGCCAAATCGGTCAAACCGGCGGTGGTCAACATTGCAGCGACGCGAAGCGGAAAATCCGGAGAAGGTCCGCACGGCTCGCCGCTCGAGGACCCATTTTTTCGGAAATTCTTCGGCGATGAATTCTTCAAGCGTGGTGCGCCTCAGCGAGAACCAAAAGAACGGGGACAAGGGTCCGGGGTCATTGTGGAATCCAATGGGTTTATCGTCACGAACAATCATGTCGTGAACAAGGCCGACGAGATTCGGGTCTTTTTGTCGGACAAGCGGGAGTTTAAGGGGAAGTTGATCGGCACCGATGCAAAAACGGATATCGCGATCGTAAAAATCGAAGCGACAGGGCTCCCGACCATTCCCTGGGCCGACTCCGATCAGCTGGAGGTCGGAGAGTATGTGTTGGCGGTGGGGAGTCCATTCGGGCTCACCCAGACCGTGACGATGGGAATCGTCAGTGCCGTCGGACGAGCCAGTATGGGCATTGCCGAATACGAAGACTTTATCCAAACCGATGCAGCGATTAACCCAGGCAACTCCGGAGGGGCGCTCGTCAATGTGCGTGGCGAATTGGTCGGGATCAATACGGCGATCTTCAGTCAAAGCGGCGGCAGCATGGGTATTGGGTTTGCGGTACCCAGTAATTTGTCACGCGCCATCATGGACCAGTTGGTCAAGACGGGGAAGGTCGTCCGTGGTTGGCTCGGTGTCGCGATTCAAGATTTGACTCCAGAGTTGGCCACCCAGTTTGGGATTACCGACACGAAGGGCGTGCTCGTCAGCGATGTCATGGCGGAGAGCCCTGCAAAAAAATCCGGAGTCGAGCGTGCAGACGTCATTGTCGAGTATGACGGCAAGTCGATGGATTCCCCGACGCATTTGCGGAATGCGGTTGCACAAACTCCGATCGGGAAGAAAGTGGTGGTCAAGCTGCTTCGCGACAAGAAGCCCAAGACGATCGATGTGACGATTGTGGAGCAGCCGAAATCGTTAGGACAGCCCGGCGAAGACGAGAGCAGGGAATCGGCTGCGCCGACAGGGATTCTCTCGGATCTCGATGTCCGTGAGCTGAATGATGAACTGGCTTCTCGATATGGATTGAAGGCCAGTGAGCGCGGCGTCGTGGTGGTCGGGGTCAAGTCCGGAAGCACGGCAGAAGAAATGGGTGTGCGTGAAGGCGATATTATTCTCGAAGTCAACCGCAAAACAGTGAGCTCGCTCAAGTCCTATGAGCAAGCTGCGTCTGGCTTTACCAAAGATCAAGCCGTCCTCTTGCTGCTCAAACGGAAAGGCCAAACGATCTATCTCACGCTCCGGCCGTAACCGGCTGCGGAAGAATGATCTGGTCTATCTGGTCTGTTCGGTCTGTCTCGTGTGTTTGATTGAACGAAACTAACCACATGAACCAGACAGACCGGATAGACCAGATAGACCAGATGGACCAGACCGGCGGCCTTGCCCATGACCATGCCCCGCTTGCCCCGCGTTAAACCGATTCCTCGTCAGGCTCCGTTGGTGGTGGCGCTCGTGCCAGCTGCCGGGCGTGGGATTCGGATGGGAGGCACTGTTCCCAAACAATTTCTGTCGTTGGGTGGTGAGCCGCTCATCGTGCAGTCGTTGCGGACGTTGCACGCCGCCCCCGTGGTCGACCGGATCGTGCTGGCCGTTCCGCTTGCTGATGTCGCATACTGTGAAAACGAGATTGTTCTCCGGTATCGATTTACCAAAGTGACGAAGGTGGTGGCGGGTGGTGTTGAGCGTCAGGATTCGGTGCGGAACGCGCTCGCTCAGGTCCCCTCAGAGACAGAGATTGTGCTCATCCATGACGCCGTACGGCCATTTGTGACACGTCAGATGATCGCCGAGGTCGTGGCTGCGGCAAGGAAAGAGGGCGCGGCGATTATCGCGCTTCCCGTGCGGGATACCGTAAAGCAGGTACGGGCGGATGGGATGATTGAGCGAACAGTCGATCGTTCCCCCTTGTGGCTCGCTCAAACCCCTCAGGCCTTTCGACGGGACTGGATCGAGACCGCCCACAGGAAAGCCTATGCCGAAGGAATTCGGGCTACTGATGACGCCTTCCTGGTGGAGTGGCTGGGGCATTCGGTCGCGGTGGTTGAGGGAAGCGGGGAGAATATCAAAGTCACAAGGCCTGAAGACCTGGTGATCGGCGAGGCGATTCTGAGGTCGCGAATCACAGTACGCGGGACGCGCGGGAAAAGCGTGAAAAGCAGGACTGGCACGTCTCGCTCTTCGCGCCCCTCTCGCAAATCTCGCTGAGAGATAGGAGCGTCTATGACGATGCGAGTGGGTTGCGGCTACGACATCCATCCGTTAGGGCCGGGGCGAAAACTGATTCTCGGTGGAATCGAAGTGCCCCACAGCAAGGGTTTATTGGGACATTCCGATTCCGATGCCTTGGTCCATGCCTTGTGCGACGCCCTGCTCGGCGCGATGGGTGAAGGAGACTTAGGCCGGCACTATCCCAGCTCCGACCAGCGGTTCAAGGATATCTCGAGCCTAAAGCTGTTGGAGGATGTCGTCGGGAAAATGCGGGTAAAAAAGTACCGCATCGTGAACGTCGACACGATCATTATCGCGCAGGCCCCTCGACTCAGTTCGTATTTGGCAGCCATGCAGAAGCAGATGGCGCAGGTGCTCGGAATCGATCCTGACCTGGTCAACGTCAAGGTCAAGAGTGGAGAGAAAATCGGCATGATCGGGCGGGAGGAAGGGATCGCCGCCCAGGCGGTTTGTTTGATCGAGAAAGTCTGAAAGTCGGAAGGTCATCAAGTCTTAAAGTCATCAGGTCGTCAAGTCGAAGGATGGATGATTGGCTACGATAGAGCGATTTGAGGATATCAAGGCCTGGCAAGCCGCAAGGGAATTGGTTTCAGCGGTGTATTGTGTCAGTGGGAGAGGGAAATTCGAGAGGGATTTTGGTCTCCGCGATCAGATTCAGCGAGCGTCAGTTTCTGTGATGGCCAATATCGCTGAGGGTTTTGAGCGAAGTTCTGACAGGGAGTTTCACCGGTTTTTGTATATAGCAAAAGGCTCGGCGGGAGAAGTGCGCAGTCATCTGTTCGTGGCGCTTGATTTGGGCTATGTGACGCCTGATGAATTTGATGATCTTCGGGCGAAGGCTGAAGATGTGGCAAAGGCATTATCAGGGTTCATCACGTATTTGGCTTCCAAGTATCCGATGTGATGTAATCTTCCCTCCCGAGACTTGACGATGTTACGACTTGAAGACTTGACGACATGAAGACTTTCCGACTTGCGAACATGTAGACCAGATGCTTAAAGCAATCAAACAAGATCTCCGCGCCGTCTTCGACCGAGACCCAGCTGCGACCAGCTGGCTTGAAGTCGTGCTGACCTATGCCGGCTTTCATGCGCTGCTGGCCTACCGTCTATCTCATTGGCTCAAGGCCTATCATGTTCCCTTCATTCCTCGCGCCATTTCTCAGATCGCTCGTGTGCTGACGGGGATCGAAATCCATCCCTCGGCGAAGATCGGCGCGGGGTTCTTCATCGACCATGGCATGGGGGTTGTGATCGGGGAGACGGCGGAGATCGGAGATTATGTGACCCTCTTCCAAGGCGTCACGCTTGGTGGGACGGGGAAGGAGCGAGGGAAGCGCCACCCCACACTCGGCAATCACGTCGTCGTCGGCGCTGGCGCCAAGATCCTCGGCGGGATCACGATCGGCGACAATGTGAAGATCGGCGCCAATTCAGTCGTGCTCAAGAACGTCTCCGCCAATTCCACCGTCATTGGCGTGCCGGCCCGTGTCATTAAAACGCAAGGCGAGCGGCTCCCCGATGCCACCATGGACCACAGCAACCTTCCTGATCCAGTCAGTGACCGGCTCTTGGCGCTCGAGCAGGAATTGATCGAACTGCGCAAGAAGCTCGAAAATCACGATTCTCCCCGCCTGTTCTAAGCCCGAACTATTTCATCATCGACATATGGACTCAGTTCAGCATATGGGGTCCGCTGTTTCTGCCCATTTTGAATGGCCGAATGGCATATTCTCGTCGCGGTTGTTTGGGAAAACAGTTTCGAGCCAGGTGATCCATCCTTGAAACAGATCCGGCGAGAGCCCAAACTCCTGGCGGAGAAGAACGAAAAGGAAAGAAAAAAAGTGGTCGAAGAAACAAAGGGGTCGCCCATCTCGAAGGCTCCGGTCAAGAGGCACCGCACCACATCCCCCTGTCACTCTGTGAATGGGGCCGCCTGTGGGATGAGCACGTCGCCCTTCTCTCTCCACGCTCACGTGACTGAATCGCACCCCGGTTGTCTTCGTCAGTCGTGTCTGCTCCATACTGCGAAGAACTAAAGGGGTCGGGAGTCTTTTCTGACCGGGCGATGCGGGATCGAACCTCTCGCTGATGAACGCCTGTTGCTTCGTTCTTCTTCCGATTCTTCAAGCTAGTAAACGTCTGCTGCGCTGCTACAATCCCGTCCTATGCCTACCGTCCTCTCGTCGTACCCCCCATGTGCATATCGGGCCACCGCCGTAACCTGCGACGACCTCGCAGAGGCTTTACCCCACGATCTCGCTTCTCAAGTGACCAACTTCCTCCACCAACTCACCGCCCCAGCACCTCCATTAACCAAGCCTCCTACGCCTACAATCCGGTGGGCAATCGCACGAGTCTGACAGATAAGAGAGGGGGCGCATGCGTTCGGCTACGACACCTTGGAACGACTGACGTCGGCCTCGCATCCCCATGAAAAATGGGCATGGCCATGCAGTCCCACATCTGGTTGTCTGATGAACCGCTGTCTGGTGTGTGCGCAGGGTGTGAGGAATACGTGCCCTGCGGCCCGTTCAGGCCGCAGGGCACGCATCTTAGCTGGAGAGACAGGCGCTCATACACGCCTTACGTTCGTCGCCTTTGAGACCCTTCGTCCCGGCTTCCTTGTGACACGTTTTCATTTTGGTTGCGGATTGCTCTGCGGTGCCTCAGCGGCCTTCGCCGGTTTTGCGGAGAGGCATTCTTTCATAAAGGCCTTTCGCTCAGCACCCTTCCCTTTACCAAATCCCTTGGCCGTCGCGTCTGCGTTGCACGTCTTCATCTTGCTTGGCTGAGCCGCTATGGCCAACGGCGCGACACAGAGGCCGAGTACAAAGAGGGATACCACTACGATGCCGGTTGTTTTGATCATATGGATCTCCTGTGGTGAATGTGAAGGGATGGCCGTATATGCAAAGCATAGCAAATCTTCTCAGTTCTGTCTTTTGAAGGATGAGGGGCAGGTGTGAAGTATCTGGAACGTCAACCGGCGTGGGCCTGTCGATTCAGCGTGCGGCTCGCATTCTGCTCCTCGTAGTCTACGCGCATGAGGCAGAGTCCGTGAGGAGGGGCGGTCCGGCCTGCCGCAGACCGATCTCGAGCCCGCAAGACGTCTGTGAGACTGTCGGAAGTCCGCTTGCCCAGCCCCACTTCGACCACCGTCCCCACGATCGCGCGGACCATGTGTTTGAGAAACCGGTCGGCGTAGGCCTCAATGAAGATCTGGTCGTCGTGACGGATGACCGCAAGCCGCTGGAGATGGCAGATGGGATTGGTGTTGTCCGTGAGGCTTCCCTCAAAAGAGGAAAAGTCCTGTTCCCCGATCAGTGTCGAGGCGGCCTGTTGCATGGCTGCATCGTTCAGCGGTTTGTAGATGTGCCAGACGAACGCGCGATCGATGGTGGGACGGGCTGGGCGATGGAGGATTCGATAGGTGTAGAGTTTGCCTCGTGCATGATGTTGGGCATGAAAGCGGTCGTCCATGAGAGTGCAGGAACGAACGGCAATGTCTTTTGGGAGCACGGCATTGAGTGCTCGCATCCAGTTGGGCGCGGGCCAATCGAGCCCTGTGTGGAAACTCGCCACTTGTCCGCGCGCATGGACGCCGGAGTCCGTGCGTCCCGCACCGATGACAGATACCGTGGCCTGGCTGACTTGGTGGATGGCTTGTTCGATGGCTTCTTGGATCGTAGGGTGATTGGGTTGGCGTTGCCACCCGGCGTAACAGGTCCCATCGTACTCTAAGACTAACTTGATTGCAGGCATCGGCGTGGGAGATCGAATCGTGCGCAGGTCATCGCGTCGTGGGTTTCGCCGAAGCGAGGAAGGATGTCACGCCTTCCATGAGTGCTTCTGCCATGCGTGAGGTGAAGCGGGTTGTCCGGAGCAGGTCTTCTTCGTCGGCGTTCGAGATAAAGGCGATTTCAGCCAGGATGCTGGGCATGCTGGTGAAGCGGAGCACGTAGAACGGTGCGGTCTTGACCCCATGATCCAGCAAGTCGTAGTGGCCGTTCAGGTTGGCGACCATGGCTTCCTTGGCGGTCCAGGCGAGTTCGAGGGATTCTTCGATCTTCTTTGCGGTCAGGAGATCGGCGACGAGATATTCCCATCCCACGCCGGTGTTATTGAGCGGGGTTCCATTTTCACGAGCCGCCACTGCGAGCGCCCGTTGATCCTTGGCTTCTCCGAAGTGGTAGATTTCAATCCCTTTCACCGAGCGTTGGGGGTGCGAATTCACATGGATCGATACAAAGAGATCCGCTCCCTGTTCATTGGCAAACTTCGCCCGGTTTTCCAACTCCACGAATTCGTCCCGTTCGCGAGTCATGAGCACACGGATCCCACGCTGGTGGCTCAAGAGATCGCGTAGTTTCAATGCGACCTTCAAGGTGATGTCTTTTTCTTCTGTCCCACGGCGCCCCCGTGCGCCGGGGTCTTTGCCGCCGTGTCCTGGGTCGATCACGATGGTCGTAAAGGATTTGGTTCGCGGCTGAAGTGGTTGCTGGGGCGTCGAGGGTAGTGGTGCAGAATCCAGCGAGGGGTCAGGGCGCGGAATCGTTCGAGCTTCAGTGGGAGGCACGACATCGATCACAAGCCGTGGAGGGTTCGCCAGCGTGAGCATTGTATAGCTGGTATATGACCCAGTCGGCAGTGAGACATGGACTGTGTGTTCAGATGGCTGGGTAATGATAAACAGTTTGACCATTTCGCCTGCTGCAAGCTTCGTCTTGACGGATTGGCTTAACGTCGCGTTGAGAAATTCGATGGTCATTCCCTCGGCTTGGAGGAGGGGACGTGCACTGGGGCGGGCTTTCGCATTGAGATCGAACACGAGCCTCGTCATCCTGGGTGAGTGGGTCGTCCGGAAGTTCTGAATCGTGGTCAGGTTGAGCCCCATAGGCGCGAGCCGTATTGGAGCGGTGCGTGGCCGCTTGGATTGAGCCACAGGCTTCTGACGGGGCTCACCCGTCGCAGCCATGGTGTGCGCCACACCACATGAATCGAGGACATGGCTAGGGAGGTCGAAGAGTCCGACCAGGAAGACGAGGGGAAGGATAAGCCGCAGGGCTGATCGCATGGGTGTTCACTGAGTTGTTGATGGGATAGTATGTGTATGTCTCAGATGTTCGCCCAGTTGTCAAGAGGCTTGGCCATACTGAACGTGCGGTGAAACCGATTGACAGTGGGCGATGTGAGCGATAGGGTTCCGTCGATGGCACTCCACCTGATCGTCGACGGGTACAATCTCTTGGCTCAGACTGGCCGCGTCGGCGCAGGGGCGAACCTGAATTCCGAGGCAGCGCGTGAGGCCTTACTGCGTGACTTGGCGGCCTATCGCCAACGAAAATCCCATCCTATCACGGTGGTCTTTGACGGATGGCAACAAGGCTGGGGCACCGAACAGCGGGAGCATCGGCTCGGTCTTGAGGTCATTTTCTCTCGGCGAGGAGAAAAAGCTGATCAGGTCATTCAACGGTTGGCAGCAGAATTCGGATCTGCCTGCGCGGTCGTCAGTTCCGACCGTGAGATTATAGACTTTGCGAGGGCGCAGGGGGCCTTTGTGATGAAGGCGCAGGAGTTTGTCATGAAACTGCGCGACGGACCAGGTTCGACCGGCCTGTCGGCGCACAAAGAACTGGATAGGGGAGAGGATATTCGACCGAAGCGTGGGCCGGACAAGAAGGGGAACCCTCGCAAATTACCGAAGTCCCAACGGCAGCGCAGCCGGCAGCTTAAACGATTTTGAACAGGCGTTTTGCATTTTCGGTCGTCATGCGTCCGATCGTATCGATCGACATGTTTGGCGCATCGGCATGAATCTCTGCCAGCTTCTGTGCAACGGAGGACACATAGGCCGGCTCGTTGCGCTTTCCGCGATGAGGCACCGGCGTCAGATAGGGGCAATCGGTTTCAATGAGAAGTCGATCGAGCGGAACCGTCTTGGCGATGTCTCGGAGCATCGTCGCGTTCTGAAACGTGAGAATGCCGGAGAACGAAAGATAAAATCCTAAGTCCAGTGCATCCTTTGCCAGCCACGCATCCCCTGAGAAGCAATGAAAGACCCCGCCGATTTCTGACGCCTTCTCTTCTTTCAAGATCGTGATCGTGTCTTCCTGCGCCTCTCGCGTGTGAATGATCACCGGAAGTTTCAATTTGCGTGCGAGTTGGATCTGTTCACGGAATCGCTCGCGCTGTTCCTTTGGCGACGAATGGTTGTAGTGGTAGTCGAGGCCGATCTCACCATAGGCGACCACTTTTTTATTCTGTGCCAGCCGGCGGAATTCATCGTACCAGCCATCGAGAATATGTTTCACTTCATGTGGGTGGACACCGATGGAGGCATAGACAAACGGGTGTTGCTCTGCCAGTGCGACCGCCGCCTGGCTGGTCACGAGATCGCAGCCGATGGTCACGAAGGCTTCGACACCGGCTTCTCTGGCGCGGGCAATCATCGCCGGGCGATCCTCATTGTAGCGGGCATCGTCCAGATGGGTATGCGTATCGAAGAGCATGATGCGATCCTACCATGCTCATCGGTCTGGTGACGAGAGGAGGGATAGACAACGGCGCTCTTGACAATCTTGTCTGACAGATGTTAAATGCAACTCGCTTGCAATTAAATGGTTGAGCGATGACAATCTCAATTTTTGACAGTCTTAAAGCCGGCGGCAAGAAACTCACGAAACCGAGGAAGGCGATTCTCGCCATTCTGGAGCGGAGTACCCCTCCCATCACAGTAGCGGAGGTCCATGAACGGCTGAAGAAAGCCCATGCTCCTGCTGATCTTGTGACGGTCTATCGGAATCTGGCCATGCTCCAAGAGCTAGGTCTGGTGAATCAGGTAGGTCTACACGAAGGACAGATGCGCTATGAAGTGCGGCATGGGCGCGAGCATCACCACCACATTCAATGCCGAGGTTGCGGTCTCATCGTCGATTTGCTGTTGTGCCCTTTAAAGAAGTTGACTGAACTTGTTGAGCAGCAAACGAAGTTTGCAGTCGAAGGCCATGCCTTGGAGTTTTTTGGTTGGTGTCCGCAATGCCGATGAGGCAGCTCGCCATATGGGTAAGCCGGTGGGGGCTCCTCGCCACCTACGTATTGCTGACGCTGACGCTCCAGCCGCTGCTGCTCGACCATGCCTTCGCTGCAGGTTCGTCCCACGAACACTCTGACCAGGACGTCTGCTCCTGGTTGGACCATGCTGCAAGCGCAGGGGTCCATTCCGTCGCTCCTCTCGTGTTGCCGTTTCACGTGGCGCTCTCCTCTCTCAGGGGTTTTACGACACTGCTTGTATCCGTCGATTTCATGCACGACCCCGTCCGCGGTCCGCCTGCTCTTATCTAGCACTTTCATTTCCTTGTCGTTGATCGTTCTTGTGCACCCTGTGCATGGAGAGATCGGGTAGCTGCCTGCTCACATCTCCTGTTGGGCAGGTGCTCAAGAGGTCGAGTTGTTCTTCGTCATGGAGAACCGTTCCCGATATTCCCTTGCAGAGGTTGTGCGCACGGCGGCATCGCATTGTGTCGATCTATCAATAATGGAGGACGATATGCCCACAGAGGTGATGGACCTAGTACCGGTGACGATTCTTACAGGATTCCTAGGCGCAGGGAAGACGACCTTGCTCAATCGCATTTTGACGACCGAGCACGGCAAACGAGTGGCCGTCATCGTCAATGAGTTCGGTGAGGTAGGCATCGACAATCAGCTCGTGATCGGGGCCGACGAAGAAATTTTTGAGATGAACAACGGGTGTATCTGCTGCACAGTCAGGGGCGATTTAATCCGCATCATCGGCAATCTGCTCAAGCGCAAGGATCGTTTCGACTACATGGTGATCGAGACGACCGGGCTGGCCGACCCGGCGCCGGTGGCGCAGACCTTTTTTGTCGACGACGAGATGAAGCGGCGGTTGTTGCTGGACGGGATCGTGACGGTCGTCGATTCGAAACACATCTGGCAGCACCTCGATACGAGTCCGGAGGCCAAGGAGCAGATTGCCTTTGCCGACGTGATCTTGCTGAACAAGATTGACTTGGTCCCGCCCGGCGAAGTGGACAAGCTCGAAGCCCGCATTCGGGCGATCAACGTGATGGCCAAGATTCATCGCACGAAGGATGCGCAGGTGGAGGTCAATCGATTGTTGAACATCGGAGCATTCGATCTGAGCCGCAAGTTGGAGATCGACCCCAACTTTCTGGGCGACGACACGCACCAGCACGATCCCAGCGTGTTTTCCGTGGCGCTGGTCGAAAACGGCGTGGTCGATGAAGGCAAGGTCAACGACTGGTTCCAGGAAGTCTTGGCCACCATGGGGACGAAAATCTATCGGATGAAGGGCATTCTTAATATGCAGGGCCGCGATCAGCGGTTCGTGTTTCAAGGTGTCCACATGCTGTTCGACGGTAGGGCCGATCGAGCGTGGAAAGCCGGTGAGACGCGCAACAACCAGCTGGTTTTTATCGGCAAGGGGCTCGATCGGGCCGCATTGACGGAGGGGTTTCGGTCATGCCTCGTTTAGCGAAACGCAAAGCGACGGTCGCGCTGGGACCGGTCGGCTATGCTCGCCTGGATGACTACATCCATCGCGTAGCGTTTTCTGCCGATGGGACCAAATTTGCAGCCTGTTCGGCGTCTGGTGAAGTTGCAGTATGGGACGTTCCATCGTTCAAGCAGACCTGTCAGCTCAAAGGACATCAGCAGTCCGCCATGACCCTGGACTGGCATCCGAAGCAAAACGAGTTGGCGACCGGCGGTCAAGATGGAATGGTCAGGCTCTGGAGAATGGAAGTAGGCGAGGAGCGAGCGGTGTTGGAAGTGGGGAAGCAGGGTGCGTGGGTCGAACACCTGGCCTGGTCACCGGATGGCTCGACCCTTGCGGCATCGACAGGGAAGGTGTTGCGCCTGTGGACCCATACACCCAGTGCTGTGCTCTCCCCCCTGGCCGGAGAGGTTCCGGCACATAAGACGACAATCTCAGCGCTGGCCTGGATGCCCCGAGGCGGCGGCGTCCTCTCGGCCTGCTACGGCGGAGCGTGGCTCTGGAAGCTGGGGAGCGACAAGCCGGTGCGATCCTTTCCCTATGATGGGGCGCTGCTCTCTATTGCAGTGAGTCCGAGCGGGGAGTATCTCGCCTCAGGCAATCTCGATGGTTCGGTCCATCTCTTCCGGACCGACTCCGAACAGAATTGGCATATGTCGGGATATCCGATGAAGGTGAGCTTGGTTCGGTTCGACCATGACGGACTCAATCTATTTACCGCGTCGGGTCCGGCTCTTGTGGGTTGGAGCATGAAGAAGTTTGAAGGAACAGGTGGGCGACTGTTCAAGGGACATCTGGGGTGGATTCGAGAAATTGCCTGTCATCCACACCAGTCCGTCGTCGCTACGGCTGGCGAAGACGGGTTGCTCTGTTTCTGGGAGCCGCAGACGACAAAGCCGATGCTGAGCCAAGAGATCAACAAGAGTGGCGGATTGTCTTGTGTGGCGTGGAGTGCCACGGGAGCATGGCTTGCGACGGGAACGAACGATGGGGTGGTATCGCTATTTTCGGTCCAAGGGCTCGGTGACTAAGGATGAACCTGTTCGGGGGCCGTCGCAGCATCGATCCTGATCAGTCAGACCGAATCAAATCCTGGGTGCGCGAAACCTGGTCCTTGTCCGGCGAGGTCACCGTGATGGTCACCGAGTTGGAATGTCGCGAGCCGGGCTGTCCGCCTATCGAGACGGTGATCGCCTTACTCGAAGGGCCTGGCAAGACCAGGCAGTACAAGATTCACAAATCGGCCGGTGAAGTCATCCAGGCGGATGTGAGCGATCTCGCGAATGGGATTGATCGCCACCATGACGACTGAGGAGCAACCGTATGACGACGCCACGCGTATCTCCCATCTATGTGATCGCCGGGTTCCTGGGGAGCGGCAAGACAACTCTGCTGAAGCGGGCTCTCGTGCATGAACTCGACAGAGGGGTGAAGCCAGCCGTGCTGATGAACGAATTCGGTGAAGTCGATGTGGATGGATCGGTCTTACATGAGCATCTCCGGTCGAGCGACATCGAGCTGCAAACATTGCTGAGCGGGTGTATTTGCTGTGATCTGTCTGGTGAGTTCAGCGAGAAGGTGGGGCAGCTGATACAGACGTCAAAGGGCGCGCCTGTCTTTATCGAAACAACCGGGTTAGCGGATACGGGACAGGTGGTCATGGGAGTTGAGAAAGCGCTGGCCGCGCAATCCTCTCAGAAGGCAACGGGTACGCTGGCGGCTGTCATTGTCATAGTCGATGCCCTGCAATTCATGGGGCTGGGAACCTACTGGGCGGCTTCGGAGCACCATCTCCGACATGCGGACACGGTGGTGCTGAATAAATTGGATCAAGTCGATGAGAAGCAGGCCGATCTGGTTGAGCGGCGGATCACAGCCGCGAATCCAAAGGCACGAATCATCAGAGCGGTGCACGCCAATGTAGAGGTTGATCGACTGTTCCAGACCAGAATGGGAACAGAACCGCGGCTTGTCACAAACGGAGTGATCAAAGACTCGGCGGCCGGTTATCAGAGCGGTAGCGTTAGGATTACGCGGTCGTTCGATCCGGAGTTATTGGAAGAATGGCTGCGGCGCTTTCAGCGGTCAGTCATCCGGCTCAAGGGGTTTGTGAAAGTGGCTGGCCAATCAGGTCTTCAGGAGGTCCAATGGGTCATGGGGTCTCTGTCGATTACTCCGTATGCCGGTTCGAAGCAATCGCAGGCGAAGGTGGTCGTCATCGGTCGGCGTGTGCCGTGGCAACGATTCTTGGAAGGACTTGAGCGCTGTCTGGTGCGACCCAAGCGCCAGACCAAGCGTTGGAGCCGTGCCAAGAGGGGGAACGCGTGATACAGAGCAGCGGGGTGATGCGGCCCACCGAGGCCGATAGGATGAAGCTGGTTGATGATCCGGCAGCGCGGGCCTGGGTCAAAGAGGCGCACAGCCGGATGTACAAATGGCCGGCAGGGTTTGGCGGCTATCGGGCCGATGTGAGACTGAACGAAGAGGGGCGGATCGTGAACGGAACCGTCAGTCTGGTGCCGCGCAAGGACACGGTTGTGGATCTGCAAGGGTCCGATCCAGCACGACAAGAATGGGTGCGTGAACGATTGTGGACGCAGGGCATGCATTTGGCCTACTCGCCGTTCGAGGAGGGCGACGGGAAGTATGTGTTATCCTTTGCCCCCGACGAAAATCTTGCGACGCCCCATCCGCGCGGCCGGCTGGTGTTGCTGACGGGTGGCCGTCTCGAATCCTGGTATCGCATCAAGGATCAACGCTATACCCAGATCGGTCGAATCACGCCGATGACCGAGCGGCGTGTGAATACCATTGAACGCTACGATCTGGCGCCTGTCGGTAAACACTATTCGAGCCACTACGTCATGACGTACTTCACGGTCGATGGCCAGTCAGTGATCGGCATGAAGAGTTACGTGAATGAGTATGTAGAGGTGCAGCGAGTGTGGCTTCCGGTACGTCGGCGAGTAGCCTACGGGGAGCAAGGAGAAGTGAAAACGCGCGTGATTGAATTGTCGAACCACGAAGTGATGACATGAGTGAAGAGAGCGGCAACCGTGAAGAATCGGCACACGAACGGGCCGTTCATGTTCAACGCAGCGTTGAGGTTCCTTCAGCAAGAAAGGGTGTCACGGTCTCCAGAAGTGCGTCACTCGCGCCGCTCTTGGTCCTGTACCAGCAGGCATGGGAGTGCGCCCAGCGAATGAATCTGTCTTTGGAACAGCTTCAACGAGCCGCAGAGGCGGCACTCCTCGCAGGTGTCATCAGCCACTTGCTTGCAGTAGCCGGGGACCTCGCAGGGCACGAGCGATGGATGGTGAGACTGTCGGAGGCACGGCAATGGCTGGCAGCGGTGCACGATGGGCTCACTCAATCGGAGGATGTGAAGGGATGACCATGATGGCTAAAGCGTCGGCCAGCGTGGCCGTAGCGGTGTTAACTGTGTCCGATAGTCGAACGCCTGAGACAGATATGAGCGGCGACACGATCGTCGATCGATTGACGCAGGCCGGGCATCATTTGGCCAACCGGAAGATGTGCACCGACGATGTTCAGATCATTCGCCAGACCATCGCCGCCTGGGCGGCTGATCCCAAGGTCGAGTTCGTCATCGTCACGGGTGGCACCGGAGTGACGCAGCGGGATGTGACCCCGGACGCCGTGCGGTCATTGTTCACCAAGCCGATTCCCGGATTCGGCGAGCTCTTTCGCTGGTTGAGCTTTGCCGAGATTGGCACCTGGACGATCCAGTCCCGCGCCGATGCCGGGGTCTGCGGCGACACGATCGTCTTTCTGCTGCCCGGCAGTACCGGCGCCTGCCGATTGGGCATGGAGAAGATCATCCTGCCGCAGCTTGATCTGAACCATAGGCCCTGCAATCTGGCGGAACTGCTTCCGAGGATCAAACAGGAACATCCGCCGCATGATGACCACTAAACCATCCCCCGTACCTCTCTATGTGCTCTGCGGCCCGCTCGGAGCAGGCAAAACTACCTTGCTGATGCAATTGCTGAAGTACTGGCAGGGCCAGGGGAAACGGGTCGGAGTGCTCATGAACGAAGCGGGGGAGATTAGCCTCGATGGACCCCGCGCGGCTCTGGTTGCCACAGCAGTGTGCGACATCACAGGTGGGTGTGCCTGTTGTGATGCGCGCGCAGACATTCTGGGAGGGTTGAAGGAGTTGGTGGTCACCCACAGAGCCGAGATCATTGTTCTCGAGTGCTCCGGGATGGCCAATGTAGAAGACCTCGTAGATGCCGTCACCGATCCCCTCTGTCAGGCGCTCGTGGTGCTGACGAAGGTGATCGCGCTTGTTCAGCCGGTGCCGGTGTCGGCGCATCGAGCCATCGGAACCAGATTTGCCGATCTGGTCCGGTATGCCGATGACATTATTCTGAACAAGCAGGATCTCTATGCTCCGTCGGACTGGGAACGATTTCGGGCGGCGCTGGTGCGGGACAATCGAGTGGCTCGACTGTGGCAGACTACCAAGGCCGAAGTGGAAGTTGGGATACTTCTCAAGCCGCGTCCCCGATTGCGCGCATCGGCCGGCAGGGCGATTTCGTTCGGCGCTCCGCCTCGCCACCCGTTGGTGGTGACGATCCGATTGCCGCGCCCGATACATCGTCATCGGTTCACCAAATGGTTCAATGCACTACCGGAGGAGATCGAGCGGGCGAAGGGGCTGTGCCGCTTTACAGACTCAGATGCGTTGCATGAAGTGCAGTATGCCTCGCCGGCCACCAGGTGGGTTGGCATCATCCGGCTCCCGGTCGAACCGGACCATGCGATGGTCCTGATCGGCCGAGACTACGATCTGGACCGATGTCGCGTCGGTCTCCGCGCGTGCTTGTCTGGAGGGTAGTTCGGCGTCAGGATCATTCACACTATATACCGAGGAGCCCGGATTAGCATGCTGCCAGCCTCTCCCATTGCCAAGAGCCAAGACAGTTTTGTCGTGACTTGCTCTCTCGCAGACCTCAAGCGCCTGTATCGCGCTCTCTTCGCACAGTTGCGGGCGGACCCCGAGGCCGATCTCGACGAATCGGATTTCCTGATGTATCTCCAGCTGGCGCTTCAACAGGAAGCTCAGATTGCCGGGGTCGATGTGTCCAACCACTCGGACTGGGATCGACTTCTTGGCGAAGCGCAGCCGCGCTCGTGCGAGGAACGGTATGCGAATCATCCGGCTGCACGGCCATCACGCGGTATTGAATCATAGGGCCCCATGACCGCTCTGAACGAATCTCCATTACTCTTTCTTTTATTGCTGGGCCTACTCGGAAGCCTGGGCGCACTCCTTCCAGCCTGTGTCGTACTGTTTGTTCCGGCGGCCTTGAGGATCCAGTTCACGCCCTATTTGCTCAGCTATGCCACGGGAACATTGCTGGCGGCGGCGCTCATCGGACTGATTCCAGAAGCCATGAGTCAGGCGCCGGCGCCGACCGTCTGTGCGACAGTTCTTGGAGGGTTGGTGCTGTTCTTTGTGCTCGAGTGGTTGGTCATTTTTCGTCATGCGCATGCCCACGAAGAGCCTGACATGAGTCATGACCATCACCACGATAAGGTTCATGGCAAGGCCGGCATCCTGATTCTCGTCGGCGACGCCGTACACAACTTCGTGGATGGCATTGCGATCGGGTCGGCGTTCATGGCGTCGCCCGCACTGGGGGTCTCGACGACGCTGGCCGTGGTCGGGCATGAGATCCCGCAGGAGATCGGTGACTTCACGATTCTGCTGGCGAACGGATTCTCCCGCTGGAAAGCGTTCCTCTGGAACGGGCTCTCCGGTCTCTCGACGTTGGCCGGTGTGGTCGTGGCCTATTTCACGCTGGCGCAGGTGGTGATGGTGGTTCCGTACGCGCTGGCTGTGGCGGCAGCCAGCTTTCTCTACATTGGGCTGGCCGATCTTGTGCCGAGCATTCATGGTCGTGTCGGCGCAGCCAGCGGGCTGTGGCAGTTCATGATGATGCTGTGCGGCATTGCAACGATTGCGATGATTCCCGGTTGAGCTGATGCGAACGAACTGAGCCAGAGGTGCGGTCAGGGGAGTTCTGCGGGTGCGAGAGTGGGAAGAGGATGAGGTGCGAGAGTGCTGCTTCCTACGGTTTGGTGCCCGGTATAGGCTGACTGCACATTGCAGTGCAATTCATCGGGATGGCAGCAGGATGTTTCGATTTGAATCGTCATGTGGCGAATGCTGAATTCAGTCGCAATGAGACGGCGGACTGTCCGGAGGATTGGTTCGGCAGCTGCTCCCTCATTGATCAGCACATGGCAGGTCAGAGACGGCAAATGGGCGTCGAGGCCCCACACATGTAGGTCGTGGATGTTGATGACTCCCGGTACCTTCGCGATGGCGGAGGCGATCCGGGCACTATCCAGATGGAGGGGTACGCCTTCGAGCAAAATATGTGCGGACTCTCGCAGCACGCCCCACGCGCCCCACAGGATGACGGTGGCAATCACGATGCTGATGAGTGGGTCGAGCAGGCTCCATCCAGTGGTGGCGACTAGGAGCCCGGCGAGAATCACGCCGAACGACACCCAGGCATCTCCGAGGTTATGCCAAAAGGCCGCGCGGACATTGAGATTGCTTCGCGCATCGGATTGAAGGAGGAGAGCGATCGACAGGTTGCCGATAAAACTGACCAGCGCGATCCAGAACATCAGTGCTCCCGGTACCGTGACCGGTTCGAGCAGGCGATGGATCGAAAACCCCAGGATGCCGACACCGATGACCATGAGAATGGCGGCATTGACGAAGGCGGCCAGTGTGCCGATGCGATGGTGTCCAAACGTTAGCGTCGCGGTCGATGGAGCCACACTCATGGTTACGGCGTACAGTGTCAGGAAGAGACCGGCCTGATCAATCAGGTTATGGGCCGCATCGCTGATCAAGCCGACACTGCCGATCCACCATCCGCCGGCCATTTCGACCGCGATGATGAGGGCATTGACGATCAGGCACAGAGCGACCTTGGTACGAAGGGTCATGGTTGTATCCTTCCCTGAGGTGATATCGCAAGCGATTGTGATAGAGATGCAAGTGATTTGCAACTGAATCATCGGATGGTTTCAGGAAGAGGCTGGCCGCGGAAGGTCAACGGCCTGGTTTCCCGCTTTGTGAGAGGAGGTGGCGTCATTGGCAAGGCGGCAGGTAAAGCTCGGTGCAGAGACCATTTGGTTGAGCGGGGGGCTCCCTCAAACGGGTGAGATCCTGAACGCGTCGTTTTCGATCCCGGCTGCGAGGCTCGCGCAGGCACCGCTCACGGCATCAGATCTCCGCACAGGCCTGGTCATCCTTTCGACCTTGCCGAACATCCAAAAACATGCCTGTATGGCGCAGATTGTCCATCTGGAGGAACGGAGCCGTGAACAGCTTCCGGATCTGCGAATTGTGCATGTCTCGGCGGATCATGAAGAACATTGGCGGGAGGTCGACCGGTTTCATCCCGATATCCAAGCCGCCGGGTATTCGCTCTGTTGTGCCAATCCGATCAGCCGAGCAGCGTTCGTACAGGCCTTCGGCGTAGGAGTAGAAGGCCATCATCGGATCGCGCACGGGTTGTTTGCCCTAAAGGAGGGACGATTTCTGGCGATCGAAGTACCCGACGATCAGATGCGGACGCCCGATATTGACCGTTTTCTTGCGCAGGTTAGTGGACAGTTGGGGCGAACGTTGGACCGTTCGCCTCGCGTGGGGGGTTCAGAGAAGTAGAGGTTAGGCGGCACGTACAGCACCGTGGTTGTCGCAGTGGGCGCCATGCGCGAAGTGGAGATGGCCGCTCACCAAATAATCGATATGGTCACCGTGCGGGATGGCCTCATGGCCGCAGCCGGCGCCATGGTGGTGACCGGTCTCATGCCCGTGACAGGCATGGGTCGGCGTGCAGGCGGCAGGGTTCGCCGGACCGACGGCGAGCACATGCTCATCCACGTGATCGTCATGTAGGTGATGCAGATGACCGTCGTGCAGATAATCCAGATGGTCGTCGTGTTGGACGGCACGATGGCCGCAATCGGGTCCGTGTCGATGCGCGTGAGCGTCATGAATATGATGGGTAGTCATAGAAGTCTCCGGGGTGAAGGGTGAGCGCTTCGGCCACTAAAATTGTAGGGCGGTGAGGGCTGAGAATCAATCGAAAAGTACGGGGCCAGGAGGACCGGATGATCGTCATTGCCGGAGGCTGGGTGCTCGATCCGGGCCGATGGAATGGAGAAGCCGACCTGTGGATCAGGCAGGGGCATGTCGAGGCGGTGATGTCGCCGGACGCCGAGGTCCCAACGGAAGCGCTCTGTATCGATGCGACAGGTTTGATTGTCGCGCCGGGGTTCGTGGATTTACACGTGCATTTTCGAGAGCCCGGCTTTGAGTACAAGGAAACGATTGCGACCGGCACTGCGGCGGCGGCAGCCGGGGGGTTCACGACCGTCTGTTGCATGCCGAATACCAAGCCGGTCAACGATACCTCTGTGGTGACCGAGGTGATACGCGCACGGGCGCGCGAAGCCGGTCTGGTTGCGGTCTGCCCGATTGGCGCGATCACGAAAGGATTGTTGGGGAAAGCTCTGACGGATTTTCATGAGTTGCAGTCGGCAGGATGTGTGGCAGTCTCGGATGACGGCCGGCCGGTGATGGATGATCAGGTGATGCGGCAGGCGATGCAGCGGGCCCAGGCGCTTGGGTTACCCGTAGTCGATCATTGTGAAGATGTGACGTTGGCCGGGTGCGGATGCATGGCGGAGGGGCCCGTTGCGCGCGCGCTGGGGGTTCGGGGGATTCCCCCGGAAGCCGAGTCTCGTATAGTGGAGCGGGATCTAATATTGGCGAAGGACACGGGATGTCATGTGCACATCGCGCATATCAGCACCGCGCAGGCGGTGCAGGCGGTCCGGCGGGCCAAGGCGGAGGGTGTCCGCGTGACGGCGGAAGCCTGTCCGCATCACTTCTTGTTGACCGACGAGGCAGTGCAGGAATGGGGGGCGCTCGCGAAGATGAATCCTCCGCTTCGCCGTCCTGACGATGTCCAGGCGGTACGAGACGGACTGTGTGACGGAACGATCGACGCGATCGCCACCGATCACGCTCCGCATGCCGAGTATGAGAAGCAGTGGGGGATGGACCGTGCGCCCTTCGGCATCGTGGGGTTGGAAACAGCATTGGGGCTCACCCTCCGGTTGGTGGAGGAGGGGGTGTTGTCCATGGAGTCAGCCATTGAAAAGTTGACCTCGGCGCCGGCGCGGCTGTTCGGCTTATCGAAAGGGACCTTGGCAGTCGGGGCGGATGCGGATGTCGTGATGATTGATCACCATCGCGAGTGGACTGTCGATCCGAAGCAGTTTCTGTCGAAGGGCCGGAATACGCCGTTCGCCGGGTGGCGACTGCGTGGCCAGGTTGTCAGGACGTTCATCGGCGGGACGAGCGTCTATCAGCGGTTGCTTGAGGCCTAAGGCCTTGCCATGCGCACCGTCGCGTTCGTGCATCAAAAGGGCGGCACCGGCAAGACCACGCTGGCGATTGGGACGGCGATCGTTCTGGCTAAGAGTGGAGCCCGGGTCCTGCTTCTGGATGCGGACGTGCAAGGGACGGCGAGCGAGTGGGGAAGCCGATGGGGTGAGCGATGGAAGGTAGTGACGCGGTCTCAGATGCAGCCGATTATTCATGAGCAGGCCGCCCGTTTCGAGCGTACGTTCGAGTGGATGATCGTGGATGGCCCGCCGACGCTCTCTGAGATGACGAGCAGCATTCTCAGAGCGGCCGATGGCGTCGTGGTTCCGGTTCGGTCGTCACTTCCCGATATTTGGGTTTTGGATGGCCTGGCGGCTCTGCAAAGACAGCTGTGCGGAGAAGGGAGTGAGCCTTCGATCATGGTGGTGTGGAATCAGATGATCGAACCACAGACTGACGCGATGACCGCTCACGTGAAGACACTGCAATTGTCTGTCTCTCCTCACATGATCGGCAGGGACTCTGCCTGGACGCATCTCATGGAGGGCGCAGCTGTTCCGAATGATGAGGCGGAGCATCTTCGGTCGCTTGCCATGGGCATCTCTTTATGAGTCGCCACGTGATTGTGGATGGCGGGTTTTTGCCACACTTCCTCTCGCCCAGACGGGTGGTTCTTCGGGTCCTCCCACCCGCCCAGATATTGCAGCCACAGCATCTGATCTGGCCGGTTTTTGTCCAGGAGGGCGAGGATCGCGTGACTCCGATTGTCTCGATGCCTGGCTGTGCTCGGTTGACCATCGACCATCTGACCGTGCGGGTTCAGAAAGCGGCTCAAGCCGGCCTTGCGGGTATTGCGCTATTCCCGGTCGTTTCTGAATCACGCAAGGATTCACGCGGTCGGGAGAGTCTGAATCCTGACGGAATTATGCTGCGCGCGATTCGAGCGGTGAAGGCGGCCGCTCCCGCACTCTTGGTGATCGGCGATGTGGCGCTGGATCCCTATTCGTCAGATGGCCACGACGGCGTGGTGATCGATGGACGCATCGACAACGATGAGACGCTCCCCTTGCTGGCTCAGATGGCCGTGGCGCAGGCGCAGGCAGGCGTCGACCTCGTGGCGCCGTCCGATATGATGGATGGGCGTGTCGGGGTGATTCGGCATGCGCTCGATGCGGCGCGGTACGAGCACGTCGGCATCTGCAGCTACGCGGTGAAATATGCGTCAGCCTTTTATGGTCCGTTTCGCGATGCCTTGGCGAGCGCCCCGCGTTTCGGCGACAAGCGGACCTATCAAATGGATCCATCCAATGCACGAGAAGCAATGCATGAAATGTACTTGGATGAACAAGAGGGAGCCGATTGGCTGATGGTCAAGCCGGGGTTGCCCTATCTGGATATCGTGCGTCTGGTTCGGCAACGCACAGCGCTTCCGGTCGCGGTCTATCAGGTCAGCGGAGAATACGCCATGCTCAAGGCGGCCTCCGCCGAAGGGATCTTCCGCTACGAAGAGGCCCTGATCGAGACGCTTGAGGCGATGCGGCGGGCGGGCGCAGATTTCATCGTGACCTACGGCGCGTTGGACGCCGCAAGGATACTTCGTCGGCATAGCACGCAAGGGGTCGTGAGGATTGAGAGCGGAGCTTCGGCGCAGCCGAAGAGCACCTCATGAGTAATGCCGCGGCTAACACACAGAGCTCCTTCCCTGACCAGCTGCCGCTGTTTGAGCCAGAAATTGTGCTCTATCATGCCGATTGTCCGGACGGGTTTGGCGCGGCCTGGGCGATGTGGAGACGGTTTCCAGGCGCGGAATTTCATCCGGTTCGACATGGGATGCCGCCGCCGACTGGATTGGCGCAACGACGCGTTGTGATCGTCGACTTCAGCTATGATCGGGCAACGATCGAACGGATGGCCCGCGAAGCGGCGCGCATGGCTGTCTTGGATCATCACGTCACGGCGCAGCAGGCGCTTGGCGATCTTCCGTACGTCTTCTTCGATCAAACCAAATCAGGCGCCGTGTTGTCGTGGGAATGGGCCCATCGGGCGCCGGCTCCCTGGCTCTTGCAATATGTACAGGACAAGGATTTGCGGCGTTGGCAACTGTCCGACAGCCGGGAGATCAATGCCGCGATCGAATCACATCCGTTTGACTTTGCTCTGTGGGAGCAATTCCGCCAGGAGACCCTGGCGCTGGAGGGGCGCGCCATCCTGCGCGCTCAAGGGCAGCTGCTCGTTAAGGTGCTGGCCAGTGCTGTGCTGGTGCGATTCGAAGGAGCCACAGTCCCTGCAGTACACAGCGCTATTTTCCGCAGTGAGTTGGGTGAACGGCTCTCGGTTGGCGTCCCGTTCTGTCTCGTCTGGTATGAGCGAGCGGGGCGTCGGTATGTGAGTCTGCGATCTTCGAAAAGCGGAGCCGATGTTGCCGTGATTGCAGCGAGACATGGGGGTGGAGGACATTGCCGGGCCGCGGGTTTCTCGTTGCCGGTCGCTCCTGAGCACCCGCTGCCATTTGACGTTCTCTCGCCGTATTCAGCCGTGGGGCCTACGGATGAATAACTCGATTGCGACGATCGAGCCGAGTGGCAAAGGGCGCGTGGCGTTGGTCCTCGGCGCGATCATGTTTGCTGTAATTGGTATGGCGGCGATCGAGGCGCCGGCCTCGCCACTCTGTGCGGCGGAGGGGATGGACGGGCCGCTGAGTGCGCGGCAGGGCCAAGTGCTGACGGTGAAGATAGCAGAGGCCGACCGAGAGGCGGCGGTGAGTGGAACCTTCATGGGTCGCGCTGTTCCGTTCTTCGTCGATGCTCGACCGCAACAGCCGGGAGGGTATGTCGGGTTGCCCGGCATCGATGTGCAAGATCGTTCGGGGGCGCAACGCCTGACGATCATCGTCAAGGGGAACGGGCGTGAGCGTTGCCTACAAGTCTTTGTGACGGTGATAAAAGGAGACTTTCCCGTGCAGCGTCTCACGCTCCCACGCGAGAAAGTGGATTTGGATGAGAAGAGTGTGGTCCGCTGAAAAGAGGAGCAGCGCGCGGTCACATTCGCGCTCGCACGCGATTTTCCGAAATTGCTTTGGGAGCGCCCGTTTGGTGAGCCGGTACAGGGTCCTCGGACAGGAGCCTTCGGCAGTGTAGATCATGAACGGCCAACCGCGCGCGCCGCACAACGGAATCGACATTGCGGCTCCACTCGGGACCGACGTGGCGACGAGCAGTGATGGCGTGGTGCGCCTCACCGTTGACCATCTGTTGTCTGGCAAGGGCGTCTATCTCGATCACGGATTTTGCCTCTATGCAATGTACTTTCATCTCTCCGAGGTGCTGGTCCATGACGGCGACCCGGTAAAGGCAGGGCAGATTATTGGGCGAGTGGGCGCGACCGGCCGGGCGAGCGGGCCGCATTTGCGCTGGGGAGCAAAGCTCAACGGCGCTCGCGTTGATCCTGTGAGCTTGCTTACGTTGCCCTATCGGAATAGAGAAGCACCGACAAAGGCACTCCGCGACGCGGCGCCATGAGTACGGAGTGCCCGAAGACAGAGCAGGTCCGTTGCGCCAACGCGTGTGCTGGTGAAGCAGGTGGCTGGCACAGTCATGGCGCGGTGTAGACCGTTGAAGAATCAGTCTCACGCATCGCCCGATCGGAGTCGACACGAGGTCTTGCTTTTCATCTGCGGGATGGGTAGGATGATCGCTGTATTGCAAATTATTTGCAATTGTAAACACTGAGGCGTTTGATGAGTCGATATGAAGTGCGTCCCGGTCCCGAGCATTTTCTTCCACCTGCAGTCGCGAGCATGGGCATCCAGTTGCCGAACCTTGGCGAAGCAATCGTCCACGGCTATATCGTCCCCGAAGAGCAGGCGATGGAAGAGGCTGCACGGCGTTTCTTACGCGCACGAGTTCCGACCATATTCCCGGGCCCACTGGTCTTATGGGCCTGGACGCCCACGGCCGAAAAGAAAGCGAAGGCCATCCGGCATCTGTACAACACGCTGAAGGCGAGTGTCGGGCCGAATCAGAAAGCGATGTTGATTCCCATGCCGGATTATCGGCCGAAGTATCCCAAGATCGATCCGGAAGTTGAGATCAATCCCAATCATCCGAATCTGACGATTTGGCATAACAAGATCGATGTTTGCGTTTTTATCGGGGTACATTGCCATCAGGCCAATCTGTGTCTGAAGATCGTCCGTGGCGGGACGAATTGCTACACGATGGCCATGTGCGCGTAAGCAGGACATGAAGATGCCATGCTGTCGTTCAGGGACATTACGGCTGACCACATCATGCGGCTGGCCGAGAAAATTCGCCGGCTCAGGGGGACTGTGCCTAGGCCGGCAGCAATTCAGTAGATGGGGGAAGGGCCTGACGGTATGACGAGGGAGGATCACTGATGGAATCGTCTGAGTCCATATCATCCGGCTTCATGGCGTTTCTGCCACAAGAATACCAGGGCGAATTCTCGCGCGACTGGATTATGGGGCTCTCTCCGTTTTACGACCAGACATGCGCGCAGTGTTTTACTGTGCAGCAGGGCCTCTGGATCGGACTGGGTTCTCAACAATTCGATGAAAGCTCGTTGAAGTGCGAAGCGCGGTATCGGCTTGTCCCGCTCGGGCCTATCGCACATGGTGTGCCGACATGAGTAACCCAGTCAAACAACTCGCCTTGATCATTCTGGTCGCCGGACTCTATCTGTTCGTCGCACTCCCCTTGCCGTACCTACTGGTCGATCATTACTCGGCGATGCTGGACGGCAATCCGGATCATTCAGCCGTCGACATCCATGTATGGTTGGAGTGGGCTGCTGGCTCGTCGTTGTCCGGAAAACTTGTCTTCTTTGTTTCTCAGCCGTTCGTGGGACCATCCACGATCCCATCGTGTCGCATCTCATCCATTCTGCTGGCATCATCCCTTCAGGCTCGCGGCCCCCCAACTAGCTGACCACCTTCTCCGCTCCTCACCAGTGCCAGTGTCTCGATGTCGCAGGGCAGCGGTGCTTCCCGGTAGTTCGCTGTCTTTGTGATCTCCGAAAGGAGCTTGTAGGGATGCGTTATGGGCTTCGTGGAATGAGGAAGCGTCCGCATTTCTCTTGTGCTTGGAGATTGTGACATACGCGGGGTTGCGCGATCAGGGCGAACGTAAATCGAGTATTCGGACTGTGAATAGAGACAGAGCGTCGAAGCATCCACAAAAAAATAGTAACGAGGAGGATTCTATGGCGAAGATCAGTAGCTCTTTGCGAAATGATAAACGGAAAGCATTGGTCGCGAGGTATGCGGAGCAACGCAAGGCCTTCAAAGCCGTGATCAAGAGTCCGGCGAGCACCGATGGGGAGAAGCGGCAGGCGCAAAGCCTGCTACAGGGGTTGCCGCGCAATGCCTCGCCTGTGCGTGTGAGGAATCGGTGCAGGATATCCGGGCGCGTGCGTGGATATTTGAGACGATTCGAGATGTCCCGCATCGATTTCCGCCTATTGGCGCTTCGTGGCGAAATCCCCGGAGTGCGGAAGTCCAGTTGGTAGAGGAGGTGGAGATGGGGGACGGCATGTTTCCAGGACGACGACGGCGGGTTATCGACGATACGACCCCGATCGATTTCAAGCATGTGGAATTCTTGCAGCGTTTTTTGACGGACAACGGGCGGATCACCCCGCGGTGTATCAATGGAAACAGTGTGAAGCGTCAACGCGAATTGACGCGGGCGATCAAGCGCGCGCGCCACATTGCGCTGCTGCCGTACGCGGGGCCTGGCTTGCCGTAGTGAGGAGAAGAGAGGAAAATCAAGGCGATGCCACGAGGCTTCCATGTGCGCCCTGCGGGGTGTGTTTACCAGAAAGGATCATCCATGAAGAAGGGGATTCATCCGAGAGGGTATCGTCCGGTGGTCTTTCACGACGTGGCCGTCGACAAGCAATGGATCACGATGTCCAGCGTCGCGACAGATCTGACAACCGTGGGGAAGGACGGGCAAACCTATCCGCTCTTTAAGGTGGAAACGTCGATGTATTCGCATCTGTTCTACACCGGCTCCCAGCGGATCATCGATACAGAAGGGCGCGTAGATAAATTTAATCGGAAATATAAGACCGGTTGGCAAATGGGAGCGTCACATGTCTCGCAATCAAAGTAAGCAGAGCCGGGCGTCAGCGGACGCACCGGGATTGCTTCCGGTGACGGTGGTCGCTGGATTTTTCGGGGCCGGAAAGAGCGCATTGATCCGCCATTTGCTCGCGCACCGGGGCGCAGAGCCGTGGGCGCTTTTAGTGAATGATCGGAGCGACACGTTCCCAGAGCACTGCGCCAGCCGCACCGACGCTGTCGAGACCTTTCGATACGGTGAGACGATGGTCGAGTTGACGGATCAATGCATGGGCTGCTCGTTTCGCCAGAGCCTCACGGACGCGATCGTCGGGATCGCCCGCTTGGGTCGCTTTGACCGGCTCATCGTCGAATGCTCTGGCCTTACGGAGCCCGTGTTTGTCGCGGAGGTGTTCAACGATGCCCTGGACGAAGGCGGCGCGCCGGCCTCGGTGGCGCGATTGGATCAACTCGTGACAGTCGTGGATGCGGCGACGCTTTGGGAGAATATCCATTCATCGGATGATTTACAGGATCGCGGGGTGAGCGGCGGCGCCGATGATACCAGGTCGATCTCGGAGCTACTGATCGACCAAATCGAGCAGAGTACCCTGGTGGTGCTCAATAAGCAGGATCGAGTCACCGTAGCCGTCCAGAATCAGGTGGCCACATTGCTTCAGTTGCTGAACCCCGAAGCTCCAGTCCTTCGTGGAACGAACGGGGTAGTCTCGGTTGAGCAGGTCTTGGCAATTCTGCCTTGCTGGGGCGAGCCCATCAGTTTTCAGCCTGGGTGGTTGAAAATGGTGGAAGGCCTTCCGATGCCGGCTGCGCGAGACGCCTGCTGGAGCACCGGCCTTTTCAGAGCGGCGCGTCCGTTTCATCCTGGGCGGTTTTGGCAGATGATCGAGGCGCAGTGGCCTGGCGTACTTCGTGCCAAAGGGTACTTCTGGCTCGCGTCGCAACCGGATCGCTGCATGTTGTGGGCGCAAACGGCAGGGACGCGCCACTTCGAATGGATCGGCAAGTGGTGGATGGCCACGCCGGAGTCCGAGTGGCCGTCGGACGAGGGATTTCGCCAGACATTGCAGAAAGATTGGACCGTCGAGTTTGGGGATCGCCGACAAGTGCTGGCCTTTACGGGGTATCGCGCGGATCTCGACGCCATTTTTCGCCTGCTCCGTGCCTGTTTGCTCACTCCGTCCGAATTGCTGATGGGGGAAGAGGAATGGAAACGGTTCGAAGATCCGTTTGCGCTGGCGACTCAGGAAGCCGGGTCCTTCGCGGAGGATTCAGACGAGGAAGAGAGTGATGGAACAGATTGAAGTCACGCTGCCAGAGCATGCGGCGGATGCTGCCGCTGCACGTCTGCCGGTGACGGTGCTATCCGGGTTTCTGGGCGCAGGGAAAACCACGCTGTTGAATCACGTGTTGCACAACCGCGAAGGGTTGCGCGTGGCGGTGATCGTCAATGACATGAGCGAGGTCAACATTGATGCCACGCTGGTCGAACAGGGAGGCGCAGCGTTGAGCCGAACCGATGAGAAACTGGTCGAGATGAGCAACGGCTGTATCTGCTGCACGTTGAGGGAGGACCTGCTCAACGAGGTGGCTCGCTTGGCCGAGGAGCGGCGGTTCGACTATCTGCTGATTGAATCGACCGGGATTTCCGAACCCATGCCGGTAGCCGAAACCTTTCAATTTGAAAATGAGCAGGGCGCAGTTTATCCGCTGTCGCACGGTTGGACACGATGGTGACGATCGTCGATGCCAGCAACTTTCTCAAGGACTATCACGAAGCCGAAGACTTGCGAGTCAGGGGGCTGAGCATCGGTAAAGAAGACGAGCGGACCATCACGGATTTGCTTATCGATCAGGTCGAGTTTGCCAATGTATTGGTCATCAACAAGGCGGACTTGGTGTCTGAGGTCGAACTGGCAGAGCTCTCGGCCATTCTCGCCACACTCAATCCGGATGCCCGGCGTCTGCACGCGCGGCATGGGCAGGTCGATCTCCGGGCCATCCTGGATACCAGGTTATTCGACTTCGAACGAGCCAGCCAGGCGGCGGGTGGATGAAGACGCTTCGAGGCGAAGATCGGTCCGATGCCGACGAATATGGAATTGCCAGTTTCGTCTACCGCGCTCGGCATCCGTTTCATCCGACGCGTCTGTGGCAGTGGCTGCAGGAACCATGGAAGGGAGTGCTCCGGTCCAAAGGGTTGTTCTGGATCGCCTCGCGGCCCGATCTGATCGGCCTCTGGTCGCAAGCCGGCGGGACCGGCGCAGTCCGCTGGGTCGGGCTATGGTATGCGGCTCTGCCGAAGGAGCAGTAGCCGGAAGATGAGGAGGAATATCAGAGTGTGCAGGGAGTATGGGATCCGGTCTTCGGCGATCGTAGCCAGGAGTTGGTGCTGATCGGCCTGGCGATGGATCGAGCCGAGCTGATCGCGAAGCTGGATGCGTGCCTCCTGACGGATGAGGAGTTGAAGCCGGGTCTGCCTTCCTGGCAGATGGCGGCGAATCCCTTTCCCATCTTGGCGGAAGGGCTCACGTCGACCGAAGATCCTTCGAGTGTGACGGCTGAAAGCGGGATAGGGTGAACCCTGTCTCCTGATCGACGCCGAGTTGGGAGAAGGGAAGGCGGTGTGGAGAACATATCCGGACCCGTTTCTGAAATGGTTGAAAGCGCACGAGTGCGCGCGTAACCCTGCTGTCGTGCCAAGCCCTGTGAGGGTAGAAAGGTATCGTATGAAGAGAGATCCAGTCAGTGTCATCGTCTTGTCCGGGTTCTTCGGGGTCGGGAAAACGTCCATATTGAATTCCCTTGTGCGGCGGCGAGGCACGCGCCGGATTGCTGTGATTATGAACGATCTGAGCGGTCTTGGCCTTGATCCGCAGTTGCTGGAGACGGACGATGCCGAACAGTTCCAGCGGGGGGAAGCCCTGGTCGAGTTGAACCACGGTTGTGTGGGCTGCTCGCTCCGTCAGCACCTCATCGAGGCTGTCAGCCGGCTGGCGCGAGACGGACGGTTCGACACGATTCTCATCGAGTGCTCGGGCCTCACGGATCCACTGCTCGTGGCCAATATTTTTGACGGAGAGGACATCGAAGGCCGGGCGCTGGCGCGGCTGGCTCAGCTCGATCATCTCGTCACGGTTGTGGATGCCGTGCGTTTCTGGCAGGACTTTGAGTCCGGCGACAACCTGCACGATCGCGGGGTAGGCCGCGGCGTCGACGATCACCGGGCGGTGGCCGAGTTGCTGGCCGATCAAGTGGAGTGCAGCACCACGCTCGTGCTGAACAAGACGGATCTGGTGACGGAGCTGGCTCGTCATCGGCTCGAACAGTTTCTCCGGTCGCTCAATCCGGAGGCCGCGATTGTCTCGACGGTCCAAGGGTGTCTCTCCATAGATCAACTCGAGGCGTCGGCCACGGCTTACGAGGAGGTCCGGTCACCCAGTCCTGGATGGATGCAACTGCTTGATGAGCGGTCGCCCGTGACCGACGGTGAGCGCGGTATTCAGACATTTGTGTATCGGGCCAAGCGGCCGTTTCATCCGTTGAGATTCTGGACGCTGATGCAAGAGGAGTGGCCGGGAGTCTTTCGTTCTAAGGGCTATTTTTGGCTCGCGTCACAACCGCAGACTTGCTACATGTGGTCCCAAGCGGGCGGTACCTGTCTCTATGAACGATTGGGCCGCTGGTGGGTGGCGATCCCCGATCGGCACTGGCCGACGGAGGAGTCCGCGCTTCAGGCGTTGCGCACGGTGTGGGATCTGGAGTTCGGTGATCGCCGAATCGAGCTGGCCTTCATCGGAGAAGCCCTCGACCGCGCGGCGTTGACGATGCGGCTGGATGCCTGCCTGTTGAGCAGAGACGAATTGGCGTTGGACGAAGAGCTCTGGTGTGCGTTGAGGGATCCGTTCAAGAAACCAAGTTGGGAGAGGCGGCAGGCGCGGTCGTCGCGCGAAAAGCCGTCGCGATGAGGGGGGGGCCAGATGACGACGATCGATTGTGCGCCGGTGAAGTCGGCGCAGGCGCTGTCGTGTGAGATCTGCGATGTCCGGGATCGAATCTTGAGCATTAATGCGGAATGTGGCGTGCAAGCGGTGGCGGAACTGGAGCAACGTGCCCAATTGGGAGCGCAATGGCAACTCTGTGTCGTCTGCCAGGTGGTCGTTTCGTTGTGGGAAAGCGGAGAAGATCAGGATTGTCCTCGAGCCTGATCGCTCCGTCATTAGTGATGCTCGGCGGCAGTCCATCATGCAGGAGGGGTGTATGGGGCAGTATTGTCAAGTGACAGGAAAGCGACCGGTGACGGGAAACAACGTGAGCCATGCCAACAATAAGACTCGGCGGCGCTTTGTGCCGAACCTACAGCGGAAGCGCTATTTTCTGCCGGATGAGAACCGCTGGATCTCGCTGTCGGTCTCGACGCATGGGATGAAGATCATCGACAAGAGAGGGCTGGCTCGCGTCGTGGCCGACATGCGGGCTGCCGGAGAAAAGATCTAATGCTTCTGAGGAGCACTCATCATTCGTGAAGTCATTGCTGTGGCCTGCACCGGCTGTGAGTCGCCGGGTAAATCGGTCTATTGGACGATGAAGAACAAGAAGAATGATCCGGACCGGATCGAACTGAAAAAGTATTGCGCGTGGTGCCGGAAGCATGCAGCGCATAAAGAAAAGCGGTGAATACAAAGACTATGCCGATCTATGAATATGTCGTCGAACAGTGCGTGGAGTCACTGTATTGTCCGAAGCGGTTTGCGTTCCGGCAGTTGATGAGCGATCCGCCAGTGACGGAGTGTGTGACCTGCGGGGCGGCGCTCACTCGGGTGCTCTCGTCGTTTTCGGCGGGGGAAGATCTGGTTGCGCATATGGCGGCGCTTGCCGACCTGCCGGCTGATTCCCTTGCACCGCCGGCGACGCTGCAGAATATGTTTGGCGGAGGGTTGGGCGATCTAGGGTGTGGCCATCGTCATCCCGATGGGCTACTGGACTCCGGCGCAGGCGGACGCGGGTGTGGTGGAGGATAGTGCGAAGAGGGCGGGCCGGTCGCGCGGTCTCGATCCGGCGGGCGAGACTATGCCAGACAAGTCGGTCTAGTGGACGACGAAGAATAAGAAGAACGATCCGGACCGGATCGAACTGAAGGGGTATCGCTCGTACTGCCGGAAGCATGCGGAGCATAAGGAAAAGCGATGAGGCTATCCGATTTATGTGTGGGTGTCGGCCTGTGTAGACGTTTGGACGGAGTCGGGTGGCCGCACGCGCGTCGATTCAGTATCCCTGGGGTTTTTGGACTGGGAAGTAGAAGGGGTGGGGAGGATTGGTTATGCAGGCCGAGTGGTAATGGCTTCGGCCAACTCTGTCAGCAGCGCAGCAGTTTCGTTCCAGCCGAGGCAGGCGTCGGTGATAGAGACGCCGTGAGCCAGCGCTTTGCCCTGCTCCCAGATCTGTTTGCCTGGATTCAGGTTGCTTTCGAGCATCAGTCCCATGATGGATTGGCGGCCTTCGCGGAATTGATGGAGGACGTCGCGTGCGACCATCCCCTGGCGCCGATGATCTTTACTGGAGTTGTCATGGGAACAGTCGATCATGATAGGCCGGGCGATACCCTCGCTTGCGACAACGGCTTCTGCGCGGGCCACGTGCTCGGCTTCATAGTTGGTTTTCCCTCCCCCTCCCCGCAGTACGATATGGCGGTCGGGGTTTCCGGTGGTCTTGATGATGGAGGTGAGCCCATCGGCGTTGACGCCCAGAAAATGGTGGGGCTGCTTCGCGGCGACCATGGCGTTCCAGGCAACCTGAAGATTGCCCTCTGTACCGTTCTTGAACCCGACCGGCATAGACAGCCCGCTGGCCATTTCCCGGTGCGGCTGGCTTTCGGTGGTGCGGGCGCCGATGGCAACCCAACTCCAGAGATCGGCGATGTACTGGGGGGACACCGGGTCCAAGGCTTCAGCTGCACAGGGGATCCCGCGTTTGTTGATGTTGAGCAGAATCGTCCGGGCCAACTCCAAGCCCGTTCCAATATCGCAGGTGCCGTCCAGGTGTGGATCGTTGATGAGGCCCTTCCATCCCACCGTGGTGCGGGGTTTTTCGAAGTAGGTGCGCATGACAATGAGCATCCGGTCGCGCAATGCATCGACTACTGGTTTCAACCGGTCGGCATACTCATAGGCAGCGTCAGGGGCATGAATCGAACAGGGGCCAACGATTACCAGCAGGCGTTCGCGGTCTTGGCCATGCAGAATGCGACGAATAGCATCTCTGGTTTCAACGACCAACGCGGCGGCTTGATCGGTAATCGGCAGTGTTGACTTGATCGTTCGCGGCGAGGGCAGCGGCTTGATGTCAATGACGTGTTGGTTGTCGAGTGGTCGCTGCATGGCTATGTCGTTTCACCTGGGAATTGCCTGCAGTGTAACGTGATGGGGTGTAGGCATTCGATGTGTAAAATATAGCGTATATAAAAAGAAATAGCCACCGGATGAGGCACCTAGGGCTGGAGACAATCGTATTGGTGCATTGATCCCTTGGTTTGACAAGCCGAGAACGCCTATGTTACTTAGATCACCCTCAATGACTCTGCGCGCTTCTATACGACGTCTGCCCTGCGTTCTTCGGGGCACTGTGGCGCTTGGCCTTGTTCTGCTATTGCTTGCCTTTGCGCCGTTTGCCGTGGCGCAGGACGTCCATCACGAGTTGGCGGCTGCCGACCACGATGGACACGAGCACTCCGACACCGATCTGTGCCAGTGGGTACAGCATCACACCGCCGGGTCTCTCGACGTCGGCGCTCCTCCCCTGACGGCACAGGGATTCGTCGACCTGCTGGAACTTCCAGCGGACTCCGTGCTGCTGTCCTTTGAACTCTCCACACCTGGCCCTTCTCGCGCTCCCCCTCCCCGCAGCTAGGCACGTCCTTTCGATTCTCGCCATTCTGCGACGGTTGTCGTGGAACTGCCTGCTAGAGGGCTGTGGCGTATTTTTCCAACACGTGATTGCTGGGGGATTTCATGCGATCTATTATAGGGTACCATTTCATTGTGCCTGTGCTGTGTCTCTGTGCCTGTCTGACTCTGTTTCTTCAGGGTCGTGCCGTCGCGGCTGAGCCCAATCTGATCACCGGGTCGGTCCAGAATCAGGACCTCCGGCGGGTGGGACAAGTGCTTATCGAGGTGAAGAATCAAGATGGGACGTTGGTGACGACCGGTGTCTCGAATAGTGCCGGCGAATTCAGCATTCCTGTCCCTGCCGATGAAACCTATTCCGTCAGCGCGGTGCAAGATACCTATCGAAGCGAATATATCGTGCTGAAGATCGGGACCGAGGATCCCAACTCCATCACCTTGACCCTGTCCAAGACCAAAGAGATCGCGCTTGAAGTGCGGTCGCCTCTGGCGCCGATTCAATATAAGGCTTCGAGCGAGACCTACTCGGTGAGTCGAAAGGAGATCGAAGAATTGCCGCGCGGCAACAATGTCGAGCTGCACGACGTGCTCCTCACGATTCCGAGCGCCGTCTATGGTTCGCTCAAGCAGGTGCATATTCGGCAGGAGCATGCGAACATCCAGTTCCGAATCGACGGTGTGCCGATTCCGGATACCGTGACATCCACCTTCTCCGATGTGCTCACGCCGCGGGCATGGGAACGGGCGGATATTATTCTCGGTGGCATGGAGGCGCAGTATGGAAACAGGACCGCCGCGGTGTTGGATATCACGACCAAGAGCGGTACCAAGCCAGGATTCGGGTCCGCCCAAATGTTCGGCGGGTCGAACAACACGATCAATCCGTCGTTCGAATATGGGGGCACGATCGGCGAGAAGTTCCGGTTCTACGTGCTGAACAGCCACACGGCGACGAATCGCGGCATTGAGCCGCCGACGCTCGGCCATTCTATTTTTCACGGACAAAGTGAGCGGAATCAGACGTTCATTCGCGGCGATTATCAGCAGGACAACAAGAACAATTTTTCGTGGGTGTTTCTGAATTCGGTGGCCAAGTATCAGATTCCCACCAGCCCTGGCCAAGAAGTCGATCCGAGCGGGCAGGTGCTGCCGCTGCTCCGGGCGAGCCGGCCGGGATTCACGCCGGTAGCGTCCCAGGCCATCGACGAAAACCAAAAAGAGAATAATCAATATGGGCACATGGTCTGGCGGCACGATGTGAACAGCGCCAATTTTTTCAGCCTTTCAGGATATTTTCGCCAAACACGGGCCACGTTTCGGACGGATCCGTTCAATTTACTTGCCTACACCGCTGAACCGGAGCATCCGTTCTTTGCCGGCAGCCAAGATCGGAGTGCCTATTCCGGCGGAGTCCGACTGGATCACACCTATATTCCGAACAGCAAACATGTGATCAAAACCGGATTCCAGGTCGATCGAACGCAGGCGGTGAATAAGACCCGATTGTTCGGATTCAATCGGCTTGATCCAACCGATCCGGAATCGGACCCGACCGGTCCGGTCATCGGCATGAATGCGGATAATCGCTTGATTGGTTACCGCCAGGAATTCTGGATTCAGGATCAATGGAGCCCGAACGATCAGTGGACGTTCAACCTTGGCGTGCGGGCCGATGCGGTGCAGTACCAGCGCCATGAGGGGCAGATCAGCCCGCGGGTCGGGATCACCTACAAGGCCGATCCGGCCAATGTGTTCCATGTTTTCTACGGGCGGCAGTTTACGCCACCGAATCTCGAAGCCATTTCCTTTGCGAAACTCAATACCGCCGGAACAACGGCGGCGCCGGAAAATATCACGAATAATACGGTTCGGGCCGAGCGCGCGCACTACTTCGAGGTGGGCAGCTACCACGCATTGACCAGTTGGGCGACATTACAACTGACCGGCTACTACAAGCTTGCCAATTATCTGGCCGATGCGCACCAGTTAGGCACGACGCCCTTGTTGAATTACTACGCCTTTGAACGGGGCTGGACCAGAGGCATCGATGGAGCCCTAAAACTGCAAATCATGGACAACTTGACGGCGCGCGGCAACGTGGCCTGGGGGCAGTGCAAGGGCTACGGGCTCCAATCCGGTCACAACCTGCTCCATGCGGAGGAAATTGCCGACATCAACTCGAACGGCGGCGTGCACTGCGATCACCAGCAGACCGTGACGAGTTCTACGGTGGTCACCTATCGCTTTTTGGAGCGGACGACTCTCACGGGCCAGATGCTGTTTGCGTCGGGGTTGCGGACGGCGGAAGAGGGGGGCAAGACGAACTCCATCTCTGCTCCGTCCTATACGATCTATAACATGTCAATCGCCCATGTGATCCCATTGCCGTGGGACAATCAGAAACTTCTGTTGGGCTTTGACGTGGTGAACCTACTGGACCAACAGTACTTCATTAACCAAGGCGAGGGGAACATCGGCCTCGGTGTAGCGCATGCCGGAATGCCGCGATCTTTCTTCTTCCGTGGGCAGTGGTTCTTCTAGAAGTAGTGACACGTGACGAGTAATGGGTGATGAGTGAGTCGGGCTGCGGTTCAATATGGTTGATCCTATGATGACATTGCCACATACTGCTGCGATGCTTTTCCGACGACTCTTACCCTGCTGCGCCTTGTGTGTGTCTCTTTGGCCGGCTGCCGCGTATGCGGTGGCCGGCGATGAGGCCACGCATGAAGCAGATCACCAGGAAGATGTGTTGGAGCTTCCGGAAGTCCATGTTCACGGGTTGTCGCTCAACAAGGATCAACAGGTAGGGCCGGTTCCAAAATCCACCCCCTGGCCGGCCATTCCCCCTGGATTGGACGGCAAAGAACTCGACGATTGGATGAAAGCGCGCATGTTAGTCTCCAAGGAAGCGAGGGTAACCGTTGTGGTGTTGGAGCCAGCCAAGCATCGGGAACTGACCATCGCCGGCATGGCTGCGTTGAATAAGTGGACCTTCGATCCTCAGTTGAAGGGCGATGAGCCAGTTGACGGGGAACTCACCATTCGCATTCATTTCCGCACGAAATGAGGGATGAAGGCAGGTCAAGGGTCATTGCTCAAAAGGCATTCGAGATGGAGAGTGGCGCCTATGCCCGTGGTCGGAGGACCGGATGGACCACAAATGAAGAATAGTGTCTATCCATTGACCCTGAGCCAATCATGAGTTTGGATGAATCGCTATTCCGCGCCATCAACGGGCTCGCCGGGCAGTCGGCCTGGGTTGATGAAGTGGCACTCGGCCTTTCAAGATCGAGCCTGCTCTGGGTGCCTGGTATCCTGCTGACCGGCTATTGGCTGTGGGTGTCGTGGCGGGAAGCGGTACTGGCAGCCCCGGTGCTGGCTGCGTCTATCGGCCTGTTTGATTTCGTTGGAGCGCGGATTAAAGATCTTGTGGCTCGCCCGCGACCTTGTATGGCGCTCCCGGATATCCAGCAGATCGAAGCCTGCGGTAAGACCTTTGGATTTCCGTCGAATCACGCGGTCAACACCGCGACGGCGGCAGCCTTTTTCCACGTGCTCTATCCGCGGTCAGGCTGGGTGAGTTGGCCGCTGGTCGGACTGGTCGGTCTGTCGCGCGTGTATATCGGCGCCCACTACATCACGGACGTGCTGGGAGGCTGGGTGATCGGCGGCGTATTCGGGGCCGGCGCCGCGTGGTTGCTCCTGCGCTATTCTCGTGTTCGCTCTTGCGCAGGATGCTGAAAAAAGCCGCCAGCTTCGTTCTCGTCTCGAAAGCATCCTCAACGTAGCCCTGAGGCTACGCCTCCGGTGCTTTCATCGTCTGCGGCCTTGCTGGACGGCTTTTTTGAGCATCCTGCGTGGCGTTCTTCTGTTGTCATGGACATGCAGACTAAAGACGCACTGGCATATATACATGGTTTTCCACAGTCTGCTAGCCTTCAAGACAGCGCAACAGATCTGCTTGGCAGCGCTCCTGGTCGTAGCCTCGTCCAATCAACACAATCGCATGGCTCGGCTCGTCGAGTAATGTAATCGGCGTAATCGTGGCGTTGCCTGGCGGGGCATATTGAAATTCTTGAAGCTCCGGCCCCTTGGCGAAGCGGAAGAAGCCTTTCGCCCGCTCAAGTTCAGGTGGCAGGGTCTTCATCCAGGTTAGGAACCGTACAAGGTTTAAGGGGCCAGGGAGCCGAACCGTCGTGGCGATGGGATGATACGCGGCCCGCTTGCTCGTTGAGGGCGAGCGAGGCACGCCGAATTCCACATTCACCATCGGTGTCGGCGTGATGCGGGTGATGGGTTCGAGCAGCGATGAAGGATCGACTCGGGCATGGCTGGTTTCCCAGATCCGTGCGTAGGGGTTCTGCTCAATGATTGAGGCCTTGAACCCCTCCCAATGGCCGGGGACATAGAGATCTTTCTTGTTGAGAATCAACTCATCAGCGCAGCGAATCGCCTGCCTGGTGACGAAGCCCCCCATACTGTCCCTGTCTGTGGGAATCGGGTGCAGGAGGGCGATGACTTTTTCTAAATGCGCGAGCCGACCGGTGTAGAGATCGGTCACACCATCGATCACCTCAGCTGGGTCGGCCATGCCTGAACATTCCAGCACGATCACATCCGACTCATAGTCCCGCACCAGTTGTGCAATCCCCCAGGACAAGTCTTCCTTCGTGTCGCAACAGACGCAGCCGCCGGCGAGGTTCATAACTTGCTCGGCAATGGTGCCGGCGCGCGGGCCGTCGATGCTCACCTCTCCAGCCTCGTTCATCAACACCCCGGCCCGTTTCCCCTGGCTCTTCCAATGTTCAAGGAGCCTCATTAAGAGGGTGGTTTTGCCTGCGCCGAGGGAGCCGCAGAGGATGTAAAAGGGGATCGAAGTTGTGGTCATGGTTTCAATCTACAGTATTCATGAACGATGTTGCTGCAATCATCCATGGTCAGGCGAGAGGGGCGCGACTGGCGGGAAAAGCGCGACTGCGTGGGGCAAGGCTCACACGTCTCGCTCGTCCCGCTCTTCTCGCCAGTCCCGCGCTCTTAGTGGTGCACATGTACGAGTCCCTTATCCTTGTGCTCCATCGCCAAGGCGGTGAGATCGCAGTGGATCTCGTCAGCGTGGCAACAATGGGTTCCCATCTGAATCGTCATATGGTTGATTCCGAAATCCATGCTGACTTTGTCACGGATGGTGTGAAGTAAATGATTGGTCAGGGCTGAATCGTCTCCGTCCACGAGTATATGACAGGTCATCATAATCAGCCGAGGTTCGACGGCCCAGATATGGAGGTCGTGGACATTTTTTACCCCGGCCACCGCCTCTATTGTCGCGGCCACGTGCGCGGCGCTGATCTTCGGTGGAGTGGATTCCAATAAGACGTCCAATGATTCTTTGAATAGCGGCCAGGCTCCTCTGGCAATGACCACGACGACCAGTAAGCTGATCAGTGGATCGAGCAGGGTCCATCCGGTCAATACAATGGCTCCTCCGCTGATGACGATGCCTAGGGACACCCAGGCATCGCCCAGCATGTGCCAGAAGGCGCTTCGGATATTCAGGTCATCCTTCGCGCCTCGCTGCAACAGGAGCGCAACAGTCAGATTGGCTGCGAAACTCAGTGCCGCGATGGCCATGATCCATCCGCCGTCCACCGGCGGAGGATGCAGTAATCGCGTGAACGCAACGAGGGTGATACCGACAGTTGTGAGCAGCAGGAGGAACGAATTCAAGAAGGCCGCAATGATGCCGGCCCGATGATAGCCGAATGTTTTGGCTTCCGTAGCGGGCTTGGCCGTCAGGAGATGGGCATAGAGAGCAAGAAAGAGCGCGCCCTGATCGACGAAGTTATGGCCCGCATCGCTCATGAGCCCGATGCTATCGAGGAGCCATCCGCCGATGAATTCAGCGGCGATGATCACCGCATTCAGTGCCAGCGCGAGGTACAGACGGCTGCGGAGATGTGCATAGGAGGCAAGGGTGCTCATACGTAATAGTGTCGCATGTGCGAGTCACTGCGGCAAGCGATCGGGAGACTTCTTTGAAGTCAGGTAACTGCTCAGGTGTTCAGGCTGAAGGCTGAAGTGCTCGGATCTCCGACCTCCGATCTTCAGCCTAACAGCCTTCAGTCTATTCACCTGAGTAGTCTCGAAGTCAGCGGGGCTCGGTACTTGTCGAGCTGTGGCGAAAGCGCTCGCTCAGGACCGAGTACTTGGCTTGGCCGATCCAAAAATTCCCATTAGCTGCATCAGTGGCGGTCACGCGGAGGATGATTCCGTCCGGCGCGTCGTTCGGGATGGGAACGAAGAACGGCGCTTCGAATATGGCTCCCTCTCCGCTGTAGAACAGTTGAAGTCGCTCCACCACACGGCTGCCGATCATCAGTTCGCCGTAGATATGGATGTTGCGGGAATCCCAGTCTCCATGGGGGCGGATGAGTGCGCCGGACAGTGTGCGTACCGAGGCGCGCAGGGGGACGTCCTCTTTGGCGATCAAGGGCTCGCCCGGTTTCGGATGTTCGATCTGGATAATATACCCGTAGAGATGAAGGACAATCCCATCGTTGGTCATGTCCTGCCCCGGAACGAGCCAGACCGTCGTCGAGGCTCGCTGGGCTGAGGCAGGGTAGGCGAGCGGACCGTCGGCGGTCACCTCAACCAGTGTGGGCTGGAGCAAGTCGAATGTCGCGATAAAAGCCGCAGCAGGCCGTGAGCTATAGTGCGGCTCCTCTATGAGACGCGGTGTCCGCATGATGTGATTCTGGTCGCCGGCGTCGCCCTGTTGAATGCCGGAGGCCAGGATCTGTTTGGTGGCCACGTCGGTGATCGTCACACGAGCGCCGCCGACCGCTCGGCCAAGGACCATCGCGCCATGCGCCACGACGCGCACGAGGATCGTCGTCGGCTTTGGGTCGTTGAGGTGAAGGTCAGGTGGAGGCTCTTCAGCGGCGGGGATTGCGAGGCAAGGAACTGGGATGAGGCATGCAGCAAACGCCGCGATCAGCAGCAGCCGGCGGGTCATTTTACTTTCGTGCCCGGTTCGACGTCTTCTAGGAGCGTCACGAGACCTCGCACTTCGCTGTCGCCTGCGGCCAACACCATGCCTTGCGATTCGATGCCCATGAGCTTCGCCGGTTTCAAGTTGGCAACGATCACGATAGTTTTCCCAATCAAGGCCTCCGGCTCATATTTCTTGCCGATGCCGGCGACGATCTGCCGTGGCTCCATCCCCTCTCCAAGACTGACTTGCAGCTTGAGCAACTTTTCCGACTTTGGCACCCGCTCCGCGCTGATGACCTTCGCAGTCTTGAGCTGAATCTTCATGAACTCGTCGATGGTGATCTGTGTGGGCACGATGGGTGCTGGTGTTGTAGCAGTAGCAAGGGTTGTGGTCAGCGGCGAGGCGGTTGTTGGTACAGGTGTCGCTGTTGCTGGTTGCGGGGCAGTCGTTGCGTCGCTCACGGGTTTGGCTCCTTGTGGTTTTGATTCGATACGGGGGAATAAAGATCTGCCTTTTCGAACATCCGTGCCAGGAGGAAGACGTCCCCAATTCTTCCAATCAATAGGTAAGGGCTGGCTGTCATCAAATAGGTAGCTCAGCCCAAGCCGTTGATTCATTCCTTTGGCTGTGAAGGGCATAAACGGGTAAAGGGCCAGGCTGAGTAGGCGAAGGGTTTCTGCCATATGGTACAGCACAGTGTGTAGGCGTGGGGCATCTTCAGGCTTCTTAGTCAAGTTCCATGGTGCGGCTTTGTCGACGTATTGATTGGCTAATTGCACGACACGCCAGATAGCTTCAAGTGTGCGATTAAATTCTAGTCGCAGCAAGGTCTCGGGGAGGTGTGTGTTGATTAGGTCAAGACAAGCTTGCTGTAGCTCGGGCTCGAGTGAGGTCTTGGTGTGCTCGGAAGGTGCTGGCACACGCCCCTCCGTGTTCCGTTCGATCAAGGTTAAAGTACGACTGAACAAGTTACCGAGCCCATTAGCCAAGTCGCTGTTGATGCGTCCAATAAGAGTTTCTCGCGAGAAGTCTCCGTCGTGGCCGAACGGCACTTCACGCAGGAGAAAATAACGAAAGGCATCGGTTCCGACCTGCTTTATTTCCTCGTCCATAGAGTTTGGATCGACGACATTGTCATTGCTCTTGGAGATTATGTCAGCCATGGCGTGAGGATCCACGACGTTGCCTCGGCTTTTCGACATCTTCTCGCCGTTCACCGTCCACCAACCGTGGGCGAAGATGGTTTCAGGCAGGGGAAGGTTCAGTGCCATGAGCATGGTGGACCAATAGACGGCATGGGTGGTGAGGATATCTTTGCCGACGAGGTGCACATTTGCCGGCCAGAAGCGATCGACCAATGATTCCGTCCGCTTATACTCCAAGGCGGACATGTAATTCACCAGCGCGTCGAACCAGACGTAGGTGACATAGTTCGCATCGAATGGGAGCTCGATGCCCCAGGAGAGGCGCGATTTGGGACGGGAGATCGACAGGTCGCCGAGCTTCTGATTAGTTAAAAATCCCAGAACTTCATTACGGCGCGACTCAGGGCGGATGAAGTTGGGATGTTGCTTGATGTGATCGATCAGGCGCTCCTGATACTGACCCATCTTGAAAAAGTAATTGGCCTCGCTCAATCGTTCGACCATCCGTTTGCACTCTGGACAGAGGCCGTTCTCGACGTCTTTTTCCGTCCAAAACCGTTCATCGAATGTACAGTACCAGCCAGAATATTCGGCTCGATAGATCAGGTCCTTGTCGTAGAGCTGTTGCAGATACCGTTGAACGATAGATTTGTGCTGTCCCTCAGTTGTCCGGATGAACGCATTGAAAGAGATGTTTAGCCGGTTCCAGAGTCGCTTGAATTCCGGTGCTAGTTTGTCGCAATAGTCTTGTGGGTCAACGCCGGCTTTCGCAGCCGCCTGTTGTACCTTTTGCCCGTGCTCGTCCACGCCAGTTAGGAAGAAAACATTGTCCCTTCCCAAGCGTAGGCGCCAGTAGCGAGCAAGGACATCTGCAGCCACGGTGGTATAGGCATGGCCGATATGCGGCACGTCGTTCACGTAATAGATCGGCGTGGTGATGTAGAAGGTATTCTGGTGGCTCATGTGGTGTGACAAAAGATAGCAGGGAGTAAACGGCGAAAGCTAGACTGGCAGTGGGACCGATGGCATAGCCACCGCGTCGCGCAGGCGGAGCAAGATCATTTCCAGCGCCATGTGGAGATTGAGGTGCCTGGTGGCGCGCTGCTCGGTCAGTTCAATCTCACGGAGCAGGTCCAGCAGTGCATCGGTGTCGGCCTGTTGGGCATAGGCTTCGAGCGTCGTGAGATCGTCAAGGTTGAGTAACTGGTCGCGATCTCCTCCGATTTGAATCAACACGAGGTCGCGGATCCAGCGTGCCAGCCAGGCGAGCATGTCCTGTGCACGGTCGGCTTTGGCGATCGCTTCCGCCGAGGACAGGATGGACCCGATCGATTGCAAGGATTGGGGACGGACCAAGTCCACGAGTTCCTGTTGGCGCGCGCGTGTGTCGTTCACATCGGCGGTGAGGGCTTCCCCGAGACGGCCTTCGCTGATGATGGCGAGGAATCGCGCGTCTGCGGGAGGGATGTCGCGTGTCAGGATGAGTGCGGCTTCCACCTGTGTCCGTGCCGGTGTCATAAAGCGAAGGGCCTGACAGCGTGACCGGATGGTCGCCGGGAGGGCAGCGGGGCGGCTTGAGATGACGAGGAAGAGACTATGTGCTGGCGGCTCCTCCAGCGTTTTTAACAGCGCGTTGGCCGCGCCGATCGTCATGCGGTCGGCGTCGTCGATCAGACAGATCTTTCGCTCACCGATCAGCGGACGGTACATGATCTGGTGTTCGATCTCGCGGACTTGCTCAATCTTGATTTGCTGGGTGGCCTGTTCTGGATCCGGCTCGATGACGAAAAAGTCCGGATGCGTGCGAGCTTCGATCTGGTGGCAGGACCGGCAGGTACCACAACTGTCGAGACTGTGCGTCTTGGGAGGTTGTTCGCAGTTGAGCGCTTGCGCGAGGCGAATGGCCGTCAACCGCTTCCCAATCGCGTCCTCACCGTGGAACAGATAGGCGTGAGCCAGGCGCTCATGGGTGACGGCGGATTGTAAGAGGGCGATGGATTGTTGATGGCCGATACAGTCGCGAAATGGCATGTTAGCTCCGGCGGCGTAGAGAGCGACGTTGTCGAGCCATCCAGCCTAGCACGATCTCGGTGAGCTGGTCTTGAATTTCTTGCGCGGGTCGATTCGCATTCACGATCACCATACGGCCAGGTTCTTCAGCGGCGAGCGCCAGAAACCCTCGGCGCACCGTTCGATGAAAACGTTCGGTCTCCCGGTCCAGCCGATTCTGTGGTCCACGATCGGCTCGCCGCCTGGCCAAGCCCACTGAAACTGGGAGATCGAGCACAAGGGTGAGATTCGGCGTGAGTCCGCCGGTTGCGACCTGGTTGGCTGTCTGTAGCCATTGAAGATCGAGACCACGTGCGAATCCTTGGTAGGCAAACGTGGAATCGGAAAACCGGTCGCAGAGCACCACGGTGCCTTGCCGCAGCGCCGGTCTGATGAGATGCGTGACGTGCTGACATCTGGCAGCGAGAATCAGTAAGGCTTCGGCGTGAGGCGTGACTGGTTCGTGGGACGACGCCGTGAGGAGGATATGGCGGATCGCTTCCGCGGTCGCAGTTCCACCAGGTTCTCTGGTTTGGAGCACGCGGTGTCCTGCCTGCGTCAGCACCTCCGCGAGGTGGCGAATCTGGGTGCTTTTTCCGCTGCCTTCGATCCCCTCTAGGGTAATAAACAGGCCGCGAATCTGCTGCGTGATTGCTCTCATCGCGCGGGTGTCCTTGCCGGTGAAGAAAACGGGCGGGATGGTATTCCAAGTTGTTGAAAATAGCAAGAAAAGGCTTGCGGGGCCCGCGAAACTCTCTGTATGATGACTCTCGAGTTTTGTCGAGGCATATCTATGCTGAAAACCTTGCTAAAACGCTACTTTCTGACGGGTTTACTCGTGATTATCCCCATCTGGGGAACGATCCTTATTTTGAAGGCCCTGTTTGTGGCGGTCGATGGGATTCTTGGCGATCTCCTGGTCCGGTTGGTGCCGAGTCATTATGTGCCGGGGTTGGGGATTCTGACGTTGATCGTCTTGGTCTTTGCGACCGGGCTGTTTGCCACCAATTTCATGGGCCGTCAAATTGTGAAGTGGTGGGAGGAATGTTTGAATCGTGTGCCGCTTGTGCGAGGGATCTACTCGACGTTGAAATCCATGATGGATGTGTTGTCGATTTCTGAGCAGGCGTCGTACCATCGCGTCGTGATGATTCAATTTCCCAAGAATGGCCACTATTGTCTGGCCTTCGTGACGGGTGTGACCAAAGGAGACAGGCAGGATCTCTCGCAGGAGCCGTTGATCCACGTGTATGTGCCGACGTCACCGAATCCCACGTCGGGCTATTTTCTGTTGGTGCCGGAGCATGAAGTCACGTCCGTCGATATGAGCGTCGAAGAGGCGATGAAGCTCATCGTCTCAGGCGGGCTCTGTGCACCGTCCACGTCCCTGGCCTCGGCCGTGACTGCCGCGACGAAATGGAGCACGGTCAAACAGCCTGAACGGGGAGTGCCGATCGGATGAGTCGTTCACGAGCCACTGAAGTCTCGGCGGTGAAGAAGCCGGTCAGCTCTGGTCGGCAGCGAACGATTGCCGGCCTTGCGGTGGTCGTGATGGCCGCTGGGCGTGGGCAGCGCATGCGCTCAAAGCAGGCGAAGGTGCTGCATTCGGTGGCCGGCCAGGCGATGGTGCTCTATTCAGTGGGGCTCGGATTGCGCGTCGCCGGGGATCGTGTGGCTGTCGTGGTGGGACATCAGGCCGATCTGGTTCGTCAGGCGATCGACCGCGCGACGTCAGGAAAGACCGGCAGCGCCCCGGTTGCGATTGTCGAACAACGGGAGCAATTGGGTACCGGTCATGCGGTGTTGCAGAGCCGTTCGGCCTTTGCGGTGGGTACGCGGGGCGCTCCATCCAGGTATCTCATTCTCAACGGCGATACGCCGTTGCTTCAGGAGAAGACCGTGCGCGAACTTCTTCGTGTCCACGAGGCGGAACGCGCAACCGTGACGATTCTGACCGCGAGGCTTGAAGACGCAAGCGGATATGGGCGGGTCGTGCGTGCGCAGTCAGCCGAGCGGGCGGTCTCTCGGATCGTCGAGGATCGTGACGCCAATGCAGAGGAAGAGGCGATCCGTGAAATCAACGTGGGCACCTATGTGGTCGACGGGGAGTTTCTCTTCAGCGCCTTGGAAAAACTCGACCCCAGCAACGCCCAGGGGGAATATTATTTGACGGATATCATCCGTCTCGCGGAACATGCCGGACGGCGTGTGGCCGCGGTGGTACTCGACAATCCCGACGAAGGACTCGGCGTGAATACTCGCCGACAGCTTGCGACGGCTGAGCAAGCGGTGCGGCAGCAGATTCGAGATCGCTGGTTAGATGCCGGAGTGACGATGATCGATCCAGCTTCAACCTGGATCGACGCTTCAGTCACGATCGGGAAAGACACCGTGCTGTATCCCAACGTGACACTTGAAGGCACCACGGTTATCGGGGAAGACTCTGTGCTGCGTTCCTATACGAGACTGACGAATTGCACTGTCGGCAATGGCGTGGAGATTCTCGATCATTGCGTGTTTCGCGACGCTCAGATTGAGGACGACGCGCACCTGGGCCCGTTCGTCCATCTGCGTCCCGGCGTGGTGGTGCGGAAGAAGGCCAAGGTCGGGAACTTTGTCGAGATGAAAAAAACCGATCTGGGCGAAGGATCGAAGGCGAACCATCTGAGTTACCTGGGGGATGCCACGATTGGGAAAGGGGTCAACATCGGCGCCGGCACGATCACCTGTAACTACGACGGGGTGCGGAAGTTTCAGACGGTCATTGGGGACGGGGTGTTTGTCGGCAGCGATACGCAGTTGATTGCGCCGGTGACGGTGGGGGCAGGCGCGATCATCGCAGCCGGCACGACGGTCACGGAGGATGTGCCGGCGGATGCCTTGGTGATCGGGCGGGTGCCTCAAGTCAATCGTGAAGGCTGGGCGGCGCGCCGGCGGGCATTAGAGGCCGGCGCAAATCGTGAAACGGTACACCTGAAACCTAAGGCGAGGTCCACTCGCGATGCGGAGAAACGACCGCAGGCTTCACAGGGTGGACACGTGAAGAAACGCAGCAGAGGTTAAGTATGTGTGGAATTGTCGGATACGTGGGCGATCAGGAGGCGGTGCCGATTCTGATCGGCGGCCTCGCCAAGCTGGAGTATCGAGGCTACGACTCAGCCGGTGTGGCGGTGTTGCAAGGCAACAAAATCGAAATTCGTCGTACGATCGGCAAACTCGTTAATCTTCAGAAGGCGCTCAAGGAGAAAGTACTCAAGGGCACCGTGGGAATCGGCCACACGCGATGGGCGACGCACGGAAAGCCTTCGGAGCAAAACGCCCATCCGCACCGCTCGAAAGGCTGCGTGCTCGTGCATAACGGCATCATTGAAAACTATCAGCCGTTGAAACAGCAATTGGAGAACGAGGGCTACAAGTTTCGTTCAGAAACAGACACGGAAGTCGTGGCGCATCTCATCGAGAAATACCTCCAGCAGGGCATGAAGCTGGCCGAAGCGGTACGAGCCGCCACGAAGGAGGTGCGGGGGAGTTATGCGCTTGCCGTCATGTCTGAGCGGGAACCGGGGACGATGATTGCGGCGCGCTCCGGATGTCCGCTGGTCGTGGGTACAACCGCCACGGCGTCCTTCGTCGCGTCCGACGTCATGGCTATGCTCGCCCATACTCGTGACGTGACCTATCTCGAAGAAGGCGATGTGGCGGTCGTGACCGCGACGGACATCCAGTTCATCGATGCCGAGGGGCATCCGGTGAAACGGAAATTGACGAAGATCACCTGGGATGCCTCCGCGGCGGAAAAGAGCGGATTCCCGCATTTCATGCTGAAGGAGATTCACGAACAGCCGCAGACGATTCTCGACACGATGCGCGGGCGCTACTCCTACGAGACCGGCGAGGCGGATCTGCCGGATATCGGATTGACGCCGAAGGAGTTTGCCGGCGTCGGACGGATCTGGATCGTGGCCTGTGGCACCTCGTGGCACTCGGGGTTGGTGGGGAAGTATCTGCTGGAGGAGATGGTCCGTACACCGGTGCAGGTCGATATCGCCAGCGAATTCCGTTACCGCGATCCGTTGGTCGGGAAAGACGATCTCTTTATCACGATCTCGCAGTCCGGCGAGACGGCGGACACGCTGGCCGCCGCGCGTGAAGCGAAGGGGAAAGGGGCGCGGGTTGTCTCGGTCGTGAACGTGGTGGGCAGCACCCTGGCCCGTGAATCAGACGGCGTGCTGTACACGCATTGTGGGCCTGAAATCGGCGTCGCGTCGACCAAAGCCTTCACCGCGCAGCTCACCGCGCTCTACATGTTGGCGTTGCATTTGGGACGCGTGCGGGGAGTCCTATCTGTTGCGGACGGCAAAGCCTGGCTCGATCGCCTTGTCCGGCTTCCGGTATTGGTCGAGCGGGTGCTCAGTCGTGAGGCGGAGATTGTGGCGATGGCCAAGCGGTATTACAAAAAGCGGAACTTCTTGTTCCTCGGTCGCGGCATCAACTATCCGATCGCGCTCGAAGGGGCATTGAAGCTGAAAGAGGTGTCCTATATCCATGCGGAAGGCTACGCTGCGGGAGAGATGAAACATGGCCCGATCGCGCTCATCGATAAGGACATGCCGGTGGTCGTATTGGCGCCGAAGGATCGGCTGTACGAAAAGACCGTGAGCAATCTGATGGAAGTAAAAGCCCGACATGCGCCGGTCATCGCGTTCGTGGCGGAAGGCGAGCGGGAGTTGGGGAAGATCGCCGATGCGGTGTTCACGATTCCCGACACCCATCCACTGCTCTCGCCGATTTTGTTTACAATTCCATTGCAGCTCTTGGCCTATCATATCGCTGTGCTGCGGGGCGCGGATGTGGATCAGCCGAGGAACTTGGCCAAAAGCGTGACAGTAGAATAGGTAGGATGTTGAAAATGGCTTCCAGCATCGTTCTCAGTCGTCCGTCTCCCTGCGACGTACCCCAGAGGGTACGCTTCCGGGTTCAACTCGCCTGCGGCCTTGCTGGAAGACCATTTTGAACATCCTTGAAGATAGAAGGGAAAGAAGAAGAGTGGGAATTACGAAACAAGAAGTTGAGAAAGTTGCGAAGTTGGCGCGGCTGGAGTTGACGGATGGTGAGAAGACGGCGTTTGCGAAGCAGTTGAGCCAGATCCTTACGCATGTGGAGACATTGAAGCAGTACGACACCGTGGGTGTCGAACCAACGGCGACGGTGCTGGGGCAAGTCAATGTGTTTCGCCCCGACAGCACGCGGCCGTCCCTGTCGGTGGAGCAGGCGGTGGCGAATGCGCCGGAGTCGGTCGACGGGTTCTTTGTGGTGCCCAAAATTATCGAAGATCGACAACCCCTTTAAGCGAGGTCCGAATGTTCAGGCAAATGTTACGGTCGAAAATCCATCGGGCCACGGTGACGGAGTCTTGCCTCGACTATGAAGGCAGTCTGACGATCGACGAGGACCTGATGGACGCAGCGGGAATCTTGCCCTATGAGGCGATCGTCTGTTCCAACTTGAATAACGGCGAGCGGTTCATGACCTATGCCGTGGCGGGCACACGTGGTGCCGGTGAGATCATCCTGAATGGGCCGACGGCGCGGAAAGGCGCGGTTCGCGATCAGATTATCATTTTCTGTTACGAGTATTACTCAGACGAGGAAATCAAGCGGCATGTTCCCAAGATCGTTCAAGTCGATGGGAAGAACCGGATTGTGGCGGGGAAACCAAAACGCTGATGTCGCTTCACAGGCTCTCGCTCTATGAGCTTCATGAAAAGTTTACCGCCGGCGAAGTCACGGCCGTGGAGATCGTGCGTGCCTATGGTTTGCGGATCGGCCAGGTGGAGCCCAAGGTGAAGGCCTACATCACGCAGGTCAACGAGGCGGCGGCTGAACAGGCCGGCGCGCTGGATGCCTCCTTGAAAGGATGGCGCAAGACGTTGCCGTTGATGGGGATGCCGTTGGCGATCAAGGACAATATCTGCACCGAGGGGGTGCGCACCACCTGTGCGTCCCGCATGCTCGAGAATTTCGTTCCGCCCTACGATGCGACCGTGATTGCCAAGCTGCGCGCGCAGGGGTATCTGTTGCTTGGGAAGACCAACCTCGATGAATTTGCGATGGGTTCCTCAACCGAGAATTCCGCTGTCGGCCCCAGCCGCAATCCTTGGAATCTGCAATGTGTGCCGGGTGGATCCAGTGGAGGCTCTGCCGCGGCGGTTGCAGCCGACGAATGTGCGGCGGCGTTGGGGTCCGATACCGGAGGGTCGATCCGTCAGCCTGCGGCATTTTGTGGGGTGGTGGGTCTCAAGCCGACCTATGGAAGGGTCTCTCGGTACGGGTTAATCGCCTTTGCCTCCTCGCTCGATCAAATCGGGCCGATCACCAAAGATGTGAGGGACGCCGCCTTCCTCCTCGGAGCCATTGCCGGCCACGATCCGTTGGATTCGACATCGGCGGATGTTCCGGTGCCGGACTATCTGAAGGCGCTCAAGAAGAAAGATCTCAAGAAACTGAAAGTCGGTGTGCCGGTCGAGTTTTTCGCTGAGGGATTGGACCCTGACGTGGAGCAGGCCGTGCGGGCGGCGATCCAGGAGCTGAAAGTGCTCGGTGGGGAGATCAAAGAGATTCAGTTGCCTCGGACAGATGCGGCGGTCGCCGTCTATTATGTGATTGCCACGGCCGAAGCCAGTTCGAATCTGGCCCGGTATGATGGGGTGAAGTTCGGCCTGCGTGCCAAAGAGACCAAAGACCTGCTTGAGTTGTATATGAAGACGCGGCAGGAAGGGTTCGGGCCTGAAGTGAAGCGGCGGATCATGTTGGGGACCTATGTCCTGAGCGCCGGATACTACGACGCCTATTACGGCAAGGCGCAGGCGGTGCGAACGTTGATTCGTCAAGACTTCGAGGCGGCGTTTGAGGATGTCGATCTTATCGTGACGCCCGTGACACCCACCCCGGCATTCAAGTGTGGGGCAAAGGCCGACGACCCGCTCCAGATGTATTTGTCGGACATTTTCACCATTTCAGCGAACCTCGCCGGTGTGCCGGCGATGTCGTTGCCCTGTGGATTCAGTCGTGACGGACTTCCCATCGGGTTGCAGCTGATCGGTCGTCCCTTCGAAGAGGAGACGCTCTTGCGGGCGGCCCATGCCTACGAACAGAGTACACAATGGCGAGCGAAGAAGCCGGTTGTTCGGTAAGTCGTGAAACGTGAAAGGTGAGACGTGAAACGTGAAATGCAAGGATGAGACAGGGAAGATGGTCCGGCTCCTCCACGTTTTAGATTTCACCTCTCACGTTTCACGTACTTTGGAGGTTTTATGACGATCGTCGAAATGGCTGCGGTTCTTGTGGCAGTCGCCTTTGCGGTGCTGGTGGGCTTTCTCGTGCCCATGCTGGTCCAAATCCGCAAGACCGTGGCGGAGTCTGAACAGCTCCTGGCCAACATGAACCACGATCTGCCATCTCTGATCGGCGAACTACGGGCGGTGAGTCACAATCTCAACAATTTGACGGAGCAAGCCCGAGGGGGAGTCGAACATGCTGCCGCCCTCTTGCACGCGGTCGGGGACGTGGGGGAATCGGTGCAGCACGTGCACGATGTCGTGAAGGGCTCGACTGGATCGATGTTGACCAATGTGGCGAGCGTGGTCGCAGGATTGAAAGCTGCAACCCACGTCATGAAGGAACGGTTTAAAAAAGAAGGAGAGCATCACAATGGCGGATGATCGAGGTTCCTCAGCCGCAGGGGTCGTACTTGCATTTTTAAGCGGCGCGGCGTTAGGCGTGGTGGCGGCAGTATTGCTGACTCCACAGACCGGGCGTGAATCGCGCGAGCAACTACGTGGGCATGTCCGTCGTGCTGAAGGCAATCTGCGGGACCTGGCAGGTTGCGCAGGCGAAACGTTCGAAGAAGTTGTGGGGGAGGGGAAGGAATTCGTGGACTCGAAGAAGACGGTCTTGCGCGAGGCGTTCGATGCCGGTCGTGAGGCGATGCGCCGTGAGCGCGATCGGTTGAGTGGAGAAGATACGGCTACCCTATGATCTACGAAGTCGTCATTGGCGTGGAAGTCCATGCGCAGCTGCGGACGAAGTCCAAGCTGTTTTGCGGTTGCGAGACGGGGTTCGGGCTCGCGGCCAAGCCAGACCTGTCCGCTGTGTCTAGGGCTTCCCGGCACGTTGCCGGTGATCAATCAGGCGGCGGTCGAGATGGCGGTGCGTGCGGGTTTGGCCTTGAATTGCACCATTGCGACACACAATCTCTTTGCACGCAAGAACTACTTCTACCCGGATCTTCCCAAGGGCTATCAGATTTCGCAATACGAGGCGCCGATTTGTGAGCATGGTTGGATCGAGATTGCAGCGAGTGAAGGCACCCGGCGCGTCCGTATCCGTCGCGCCCATCTGGAGGAAGATGCCGGAAAGAGCGTCCACGTCGCCGGCGCCAACGGAAGCCGCGTCGATTTGAATCGGGCGGGAACCCCGCTGCTGGAAATCGTGACGGAGCCGGACTTGCGGTCCTCCGATGAAGTGGTGGCCTATTTGAAGGGTCTCCGCGATGTGCTGATGTATCTTGAAGTCTGTGACGGCAATATGGATGAGGGGAGTTTCCGCTGCGAACCGAATCTCTCACTCCGTCCGGTGGGCCAGAAAGAGTTTGGGACCAAGGTCGAACTCAAGAACATCAATTCGTTCAAGTTCGTCAAGGATGCGATCGAATATGAGATCAAGCGTCAGACCAAGGTGCTGAACGAAGGCGGCACAATCAGTCAGGAGACCAGGCTTTGGAATCTCGAGCGCGAAGAGACAGTGGTGATGCGCTCGAAAGAGGACGCCCACGACTATCGCTATTTCCCCGACCCGGATCTGGTACCGCTCAAGCTGGATCAGGACTGGATCGAGGGGTGTCGCACCCACGTCACCGAATTGCCTGCAGCCAGAATGCAGCGATTTGTCAGCGAGTGCGGGCTATCTGAGTACGATGCCGGAGTGTTGACGGCATCGAAGGCGGTGGCCGACTACTTCGAAACCTGTGTCAAACTGTTCAATCAGCCCAAGACAGTGAGCAATTGGGTGATGGGCGAGCTGACCAGAGAGCTGAATAATTCAGGGACCGATGCGAGTGCGTCCCCGGTTTCACCGGAACGGCTCGTCAGTCTTCTTCAGTTGGTCGAGCAAGGGGCGATTAGCTTGAAAGTCGCGCGCGAGATCTTTCCCGAAGTCTACAGCAGCGGAAAGACGCCGGAACAGATTGTGGCGGAGAAGGGTCTCACGCAAGTCTCCGATGAAGGGGCGCTCGACACGATCATCGGCGATGTGCTTGGGAAGAACCCGGCGCAGGTGGCGCAGTTCAAAGAGGGCAAGCAACAAGTGCTCGGATTCCTGGTCGGGCAGGTAATGAAAGCGAGTGGCGGCAAGGCGAATCCTGGGAAGGTGAATGAGTTGCTGAAGAAGAGGTTGGGCTGAGGCTGGGTGCCTTCTTTGCTCGCGGAACGCGCACGATGAAACGGTGCTCGTCCGACGCGCGCAGTCGAAGGCAACCCAGCCTCAGCCCCTGAAGGTGTAGAAGATAAGAATGCTGAATTGCTTAAGAGTAGTGAGCGCGGGTCCTGTCGCCGACCAGCCCGTCCGTCCTCGCACCCAGCCCGGTGTAGGGACCCCGCTGCGGGCGGACGGGCTCCCAGGTCGACGCCACCCGCTCTCAAGATGGATGACATATAAAGAGATTGCAACGTTTGCGCGAAGCGGGCGACTGTCTCGCACGTAAGAGAATGGGAAAACGAGAGGGATGTTTGTGACGTCTGATGACCGAGATAATTCATCGACCACCGCGAACGACTAAGGCCCGTAAGCTATACGAGTACAAGTTCATTCATGTAGCACGTGAAATTCGTGATGTGTATAAGTAGGAGATGCGAGTATGAGCGCAATTCGAGAGATCAAAGGCAGACAGATTTTGGATTCGCGGGGAAATCCGACAGTCGAGGTGGAAGTCACACTGGAGAGTGGCGCGCATGGGCGGGCGGCGGTGCCGTCTGGGGCTTCGACCGGCGAGAAGGAAGCGATCGAATTGCGCGATGGCGACAAGAAGCGCTGGATGGGGAAAGGCGTTTCGAAGGCCGTCGCCAATATCAGTAAGCTGATTGCGCCGGAGTTGTTAGGAAAAGACGCCTTCGACCAAGTCGGCATCGATCAGACGATGATCGATCTGGATGGCACGAAAACGAAGGGCAAGCTCGGAGCCAACGCGATTCTCGGTGTGTCGTTGGCCGTGGCGAAGGCGGCGGCGGCTGAGACAGGCCAGCCGCTCTACCGGTATCTTGGCGGGACGAATGCGCGGGTGCTGCCGGTGCCGCTCATGAACATCATCAACGGCGGGGCTCATGCTGATAATCGGTTGGACTTGCAAGAGTTCATGATCATGCCGGTAGGGGCGACCAGTTTCAGCGAGGCGTTCCGGATGGCGACGGAGGTGTTTCATACGCTCAAGTCGTTGTTGAAGAAAAAAGGCTTGAACACGGCAGTCGGCGATGAAGGTGGGTTTGCACCGGACCTCCAATCGAATGAAGAGGCGCTCAGCCTGATTATGCAGGCCATTGAGGAGGCCGGGTACAAACCAGGGCGCGATATTGCCCTGGCACTGGACTGTGCGGCCAGTGAACTCTACGAGAAAGGTCAGTACCGCCTTGAAGCAGAAAAGAACCCTGAGCGTTCCTCTGAGGAGATGATCCGTTACTATGGGAAGCTCGTGGATCGCTATCCCATTCTCTCCATCGAAGATGGCTTGAGCGAGTTGGATTGGAAGGGCTGGAAGATGATGACAGAGAAGCTGGGCAAGCGAGTCCAATTGGTCGGAGACGATATCTTTGTGACCAATGTGGAGATTTTCGCCAAAGGGATCAAGGAAGGGATTGCGAATTCCATTTTAATCAAGCTCAACCAGATTGGCACGTTGACGGAAACGCTGGAGGCGATTGAGCTGGCGAAGCGATCCGGCTACACGGCGATCATTTCGCATCGATCCGGGGAAACCGAGGATACGACGATTGCGGATGTGGCGGTCGCGACCAATAGCGGGCTCATCAAGACCGGGTCGCTGTCCCGAACGGATCGCGTGGCGAAATACAATCAGTTGCTCCGGATTGAAGAAGAGCTGGGTCAGAATGCCATCTATCGGGGTCGTGAGGCGGTGCCTGGGCGAAGCTGACGACGAGCGAGCGACGAGATGATGATTAAGCGGAATCGGGGACGGCAGTGGCTCGATTGGCAGCGTCGTGTGGTGAAGGGTATGCACTATCTGGGGGTTGTCGCCTGCCTGCTGCTGCTGATCGTCTTGGTCTTTGGAGACATGGGGTTACCGCGTTACTTCTCCATGCGCGAGCAGGTTCAACAGCTGGATGTGGACCTTCAGGAATTGCAACGGACGACCCGGACACTTCGAGGGGACATCAACCGTCTGGAGCACGATCCAGCGAAAGTCGAACAGTTGGCGCGTGAGCAGCTCGGCTACGTGCGTAAAGGTGAAACCGTGTATCAATTGATTCCAACGCCATCACAGGAGCGGCCACGCCCGTAGCGCTATGAAGTTTGGGACAGTCGCGATCATTGGACGACCGAACGTCGGCAAGTCGACGTTGCTCAATCGATTGCTTGAGCAGAAAATTGCGATCGTCTCGGACAAGCCGCAAACGACGAGAACGAGAATTCTGGGGGTTGTGCATGCACCGGGTGCGCAGGTTGCCCTGCTCGATACGCCGGGGTTGCACAAACCCCAACATCTGCTCAATCGCCGTATGGTCCGCACCACGGTCGACGTGCTGGAAGAGGCGGATATCTTGTACGTGTTGATGGACACGACGAGTTCCCCCGGCCCCGGCGATCTCTTGGTCATCGACCATGTGAAAGGGGCGATCAGGAAGCGTCCGCGTCCGGTTATTCTTGTCTTGAACAAGGTAGACTTGGTCAATAAGCTCAAATTGCTGCCGGTGATGGAAACATATGCCAGGCTGTTCGCGTGGACAGAAGTGGTGCCGGTCTCGGCTGAAACCGGCGACAATGTCGATCGATTACTGTCCGTGACCGTGGCGCATCTTTCGGAAGGGGAGGCGGCGTATGATGCAGACACCGTCACCGATCAGTCCATGCGGACCTTGGCAGCTGAGATGATCCGCGAGAAGATTTTGCTCCAGACCTATGAAGAAGTGCCCTACTCGGTTGCCGTGGAGATCGACGAATTTATCGAGGAGGGGAAACTGGCCCGCATCAGCGCGACGGTGGTGGTTGAGCGAGAGTCTCACAAGGCGATTGTGATCGGGAAGCACGGAGAGAGGCTCAAGGCGGTCGGGACCGATGCACGGCGTGACATGGAGCAGATCTTTGGGATGAAAGTGTTTTTGCAGCTGTGGGTGAAAGTGCGGGAAGCCTGGCGAGAAGATGAGCATGCGCTCACCGAATTAGGCTACTAGCAGGATGCTGAAAAAGTCGCCTTTCTCACCCGCCCAACCCCGGCGCGCCGAGATGCGCCTTTTCCCAAGCGGCGTTCTCGCATCGCTCAGAGGCTCAACGAGAGTTGCTCGGAAATCGGAAGCACTGGAGGGGCTTTTCCGTTCGCCAAGATCTATGACACAGGCGAACGGCCCCACGAAGTGCGGTCCGTACCTCCTCGCCTCTTCGCTCGCTGCGGCCTTGCTGGACGGGATTTGTGAGCATCCTGCGTGGGTAGGTTGCGTTGGTTCTAGACTTGATGACGTGTGACGTTCAGACTTTTAGATCTGGTGTGACGATGCAGCCGATGGAGCGTAAGACAGAATTGAATCCAGCGGACCCTCGTCCTCGCTCAGGGGATAAGGATCTCCTCCGCGACGCGCTGCGCGACCAGGCCGATCGAGGCCGAACCAAATCCGACATCGTCCTGTTGTCGGTGCAACGGTTGTTGCACCGTGGTGCGATCACCAATCTTGCAAAGATGCTGAGTCGGATGCATCAAGCCGACGTGGCGCAAGTGATTATGCATCTGTCGTCCCCCAAGGAAAAGCGGGAAGTGTTCGAACTGGTGCGAGGCGAGTCGAAGCGCGGTCAAGTGCTGAGCGAGCTCGACAGCGACAGTATCAATCAAGTGTTGGTGGACCTGCTGCACTCGGATATCGCCTGGCTGATCAAAGACCTCGGCCCTGACGACGTGGCCTACCTCCTCGGGGTTCTGCCGGAAGAACGAGCCACTGCGATTCTCTCACTGATGCGGACGGAGGACTCCACGGAAGTCTCCGACCTGCTGAAGTATCCGAAGGATACGGCCGGCGGCATCATGACGACGGAGTTTTTCGCACTTCCGGAAGATGCGACGGCGGAAGATGCCATCCGACGTCTCCAGCTGGCGACGGATGCGGAGATGGTGTTCTATATTTACGTGACTGACAAGTATGAGCGCTTGGTCGGGGTGCTCTCGCTGCGGCAGTTGCTGACGGTTCCTCCCGCGACCACGATGAAAAGCCTTGCGACGCGCGACGTGATCAGCGTGACGGTCGACATGGACCAGGAAGAAGTCGCTCGTCAGGTGGCGAGGTACAACTTGCTCGCGATTCCGGTCATCGACAACGACAGCAAATTGGTCGGCATTATCACGGTTGACGACGTCGTGGACGTGATCCGTGAAGAAGCGACCGAAGACATGTTCAAGATGGCTGGCGCAGTCGAAGAGGATTCGGTTTCGAAATCCTCCAGCGTGGCGTCGGCGAAACACCGGCTCCCGTGGCTCTTTACGAATCTTGTCGGCAGCCTGTTTTCAGGTGCAATTCTGTGGGAGTTTCGGTACACACTTCAGGAAGTGGTGGCCATCGTCAGTTTTATTCCGGTCATTGCTGCGATGGGTGGGAATGTGGGCCTCCAGTCCTCGACCCTCATTATTCGAGGATTGGCGACAGGGCTGATCGAGCTGACGGATGTGCGCACCGTGTTTTTCAGGGAGATCAAGGTCGGACTGCTGATGGGACTTGCCTGCGGCGTGATTCTCACGCTCGTCGGCTGGATTTGGCATCAAGAGTTTTTGGGCATGGTTGTGGGCCTGTCGTTGATTATCGCGTTCATGGTCTCGACCAGTATGGCGACGTTCATGCCCATCATGCTGAAGCGAATGAACGTGGATCCTGCGGTTGCGGCCGGCCCCTTTGTGACGACGGCCAATGACATCACCGGCATTACCATCTATCTCTCCTTGGCCACCGTGTTCATGGACTACCTTCGCTGACTGGAACCGTACAACGTGAGGAGTGACACGTGACACGTAGGACGGTCGAGTGCTCTTTCCCAGAAACCTTTTACGATTCACGATTCACGTCTCACGGATCTCCTCCATGCCGCTGATCAAGACGACTGCCATCACGCTGAACAGTCGGAAGTGGGGCGATGCGGATCGTATCGTGACCTTCTATACCAAGGAGATGGGCAAGGTCCGCGGTGTGGCGCGTGGGGCTCGTCGAATGAAGAGCCGTCTCGGCGCATCCCTCGAACCACTCACCATCTGCGACCTGAACCTGTTCGAGAAGTCAGGCGATTCGCTCTTTCGAATTTCTCAAGTCGATCTCGTAGAGTCGTTCCTCCGGTTTCGCGAAGATTTAAAGTCGATGACCGCTGCCGCGCGGATGGTCAATGTGGTGGGTGCGGTGACGCCGGACCGGGACCCAGACCCGCAGATCTTCGAGACGCTCGAACTGGGCTTGCGTACATTAGTCACAAGCCAGGATCCGGCGTTGACGGCGCTGCTGTTTCAGATTCGGCTGCTGGGCCTTATCGGGTTTCGTCCTCAGACCGATCACTGTGCCGCTTGTGGCAAGGGCCGATTGATGGGAGAACCGCAGTTCTCGCCTCTGTCCGGAGGCTTGGTCTGCGCCGTCTGTGCTGCGCGCCAGGCGTTCCGCTGTTTGCCGCTGTCGCGAGGGAGCCTGGCCTTTCTGCATCAGGCGTTGCGGCTCTCGCCTGCCGTGGTCGATCGTCTGAAGGCCGCTGGGCAAGTTCGACACGAAGTGGAAAATGCGATTGAAGGGTATGTCACGGTTGTGGCAGGTAGACAACTGCCTCCTGTGAATTTTCTCTCGTATCCGTCATGACGATGAAGCGTGTGTCAGTAAGAAAACCACTGTTCAGGTAGATAGACTGAAGGTGTTCAGGCTGAAGTGTTCGGAAATCCGACCTTCGGCCTAACAGCCTTCAGCCTGAACCCCTGAGTTGGTATGCCGCAAGAAGGAATCCGTAAACATGACAGAGACGGTGTGTGAACCAAGAGACATGGCCTGGATTGAGAAGGGTGTGTTGGGCATCGAATGGAATGATGGGCACAAGGCTGTCTATCCCGTGCGGTATCTCCGTCAGCAATGTCCCTGCGCAGCCTGCGTAGATGAGTGGTCTGGTGCACGGCGGTTGCAGCCGGACGATGTGCCCCTGTTGGTCATGTTGCACGATGTGCAGTCGGTCGGACGGTATGCGCTGCAATTCACTTGGAGCGACGGCCACGACACCGGTATTTACTCCTATGCCCTTCTTCGGCGGCTCTGTCAGTGCGATGTGTGTCAGCCTGTGAAGCCTGTTGAACCAAGGACCCGACGTCTGTTGTGAGCAATTTCACGAGCATGTTCAGCTCGACGTGGTGCGGTGCGCAGTGGTTCGAGGGCCTTGGATTTCTGAGGCGCTCGGGATGGGCCAACATGTTCGCCATGGTCGCTCTCTGGTCGGTTCTTGGTTGCAGCGGGATGCCTCCGTTGGAAGAACAAGAACGCCACGTGCGCGCAAACGAGTTGAGGCTCAATCAATTGACTCCCCACGCGTTTGTCAGGGCCTGGGGGGCGCCGGCCTATCAGCATGCCGAGTTCATGCAGTTCTTCGGCATGAAAGACGACGAGTTGATTCCACGGTCGAGGTTGACAAGCGGAGAGCCGCCACGAGGGTGGGAGGTCCGTATTGAGGCCGGCGATGCGCTGTTTCTGGCTTACCCGGACCGCGGGTGGCTGGTGGTATTTTTCGAGGAACGGCTGGTCTATCGTGAAAAGCTGACCTCGGCACAACTGCATGAGGTGGGACGCAGTTGGCAACACGAAGACAAGTTTCGCTCCAGGTTTGAAGTGCCGGCCGCTCCATAGTGTGACGTGTCTCGTAGGACTGTCGTGACCCAGCATCCTCTGAATCTGCTCATGGTCTCCTCTGAAGCGGTTCCCTATGCCAAGACGGGTGGACTCGCCGACGTCACTGGCGCGCTGCCTCTTGAGTTGGCGAAACTGGGCCATGATGTCGTCCTCCTCCTCCCACACTACCGGTGTCTCAGTGAGTCAGGCCGATCCTTTCGTCCCGTCTGCCGACTTCAAGTCATGACCCCTCAGGGACCTCTCGACACGCTGATCGAAGAGGATGTCATTCCGGTCGACGATGGTGGCCGTCGGGTGCGAGTATGGACGATTCGAAACGAGGCCTTCTTCGACCGGCCAGGGCTGTATCAAGATCGAGGTATCGACTACCCTGACAATCTCGACCGGTTTGCATTCTTTTGCCGCGCGACGATCGAGGTGATGGCCTATCTCCGAACTGCGCGCACGTGGAATACCGATATCCTCCATCTGCATGATTGGCAAACAGCGTTGTGCGCGGTCTATCTCAAGACCGTTGACCAGGATCGGCCGGAGGTGCAGGGCGCGCGCACCGTCCTGACGTTGCATAACGTGGGGTATCAAGGTCTCTTCCCCGGAGGGCAGTTCGAGAAAACGGGCTTGCCCCCATCGCTGTTTACTCCCGTGGGCCTTGAGTATTATGGGATGGTGAATTTGCTCAAGGGAGGAATTGTGTTTGCCGATTCTATTACGACGGTCAGCCCCACCTATGCAAAAGAAGTGCTTACGCTGGAATTCGGGTTTGGGCTTGAGGGCGTGTTGCGCAATCGCGCGGAGCAATTCCAGGGTGTGTTGAACGGCATCGATATCGATCGATGGAATCCTGAAACCGATCCCTATCTGCCGGCCAACTACTCTGTGCTCGACCGTTCAGGAAAACTGGTGTGCAAGCAGGCACTTCAACGGGAGTTTCAGTTGCCGGAATCATCGGCTCCGCTGCTTGGCGTCATCGCACGGTTGACATCGCAGAAGGGTTTAGACCTTATGGCAGCCATTATTCCGCAATTAATGGCGATGGATTTGCAACTGGTGGTGTTGGGAACCGGCGAGCTGGAACTCGAAGCCAAGTTTACGATGCTGCAGGCGCGGTATCCTCATCGTATGGGACTTCGTCTCGGTTTTGACGAAGGACTCGCCCATCGTATCGAAGGCGGAGCCGATATGTTTGTGATGCCCTCGCGGTACGAGCCCTGTGGCTTGAGTCAGCTCTACAGTCTCCGTTATGGGACGGTTCCAATAGTGAGAAAAATCGGCGGATTGGCAGATACGGTCTTGCCACTGCCGCCGAAGTCTCGGCATGCAAAACACGCGACGGGGTTTCATGTTGAAGCGGACACAGCAGTCGCTCTTCTGGCTGCCTTGCGCCGAGCTGTGGTTGTGTATCAGGATCGATCGATGTGGGAACAACTGGTTGCGGCAGGGATGACCACCGATGTGTCCTGGGCTCGGTCAGCGAAGGCGTACGACCGGTTGTTTGTGTCGTTAGTCGGAGAAGGGCCGCTGCACGTATCGTCATAGCTGATGAACATATCCCTATAGATGAAGCGTGGTGGTGAGGAGATAATGTCAAATGTTGGGTAGGAAGCCTTCTGGGAATGGCTCTTCCTGATGGTCCCTGTTGTATGTGCGAAACGCTCACACCTTCTTCCTCCGTCCCTTCCAAGAGGGAGGAGCGATGTTCCACGGTCTCACTGACAACCCGCTGTTGACCTCCGCCAGATCACACTGTTCGGGGTCGAAGTCCTCGGGCAGCCACGTCTTCCATTGCTCGTACTCCTCGTGTGTCGGCTCCTAGGCACTGTTATCAAAGGTCATGAATTGTGCTAACCTCCCTGTAAACAGGGGAGGTTCACATGGACACGCGTTTGGTTCCGATACCGCGGGAGTAGTTTGACCAAACGATCAAGCCGTTGATCGAAGGGGA